>JBBREQ010000007.1:0-43983 GCA_038202795.1 Coriobacteriia bacterium
CAGATTCTGCTTGCCGAAGGCCTGGCTCGGCAGGGGCACGTCGCCCCGGCGGTCGAAGCCTGCTACGAAGCACTGCGGCTCGATGAGGCGGATTCCCTCGTACATGTGCTTCTTTCGGACCTGTTCCTCGCCGGCGACTTCTACGACGAGGCCATAGGCTCGGCGTCCACGGCAATCGAACTCGATCCGGACTGCGCGCCGGCGTACCTCTCGCTCGGGCTGGCGTATGACCGTCGGGGAGGCATGTGGGACCAGTCCATCCTCGTGTGGCACGAGCTTGCAGAGGTGGCGCCCGATCTGGTGACGGCACACGTGCAGCTGGGAGAGGCGTTCGCTGCGGCGGCCTTCGAAGAAGAGGCGATCGATGCGTGGCGCGCAGCACTCGAACTCGATGCGCATGAGGCGCGTGCCATGTACAACCTGGCGGTGGCCGCGCTCAAGAAAGAGGGCATGGCCACCGCGCTGCCGGGGTTCCGACGGGCCGGAGAGCTCGATCCGAGCCAGGATGACTTCTTCTTCGCACTGGCGGGTGTCTATGACGATGGGTCGGCAGCACCGGACCCGGTTGACGTACCGCCGGATCGAGAGAGCCGCATGGAGGCTGCGTTCGCTCTGGCGTTCGAGGAGGACTACTTCAGCGCAGTCGATCTGATCCGGCTCATCCTCGACGAAAACGCTGACGATGCCGAGGCGCTTGCGCTTGCGGGATATCTCTACCTCAAGCAGGATTCGGTGAACGAGGCTATGGCCGTGGCACTGCGTGCGCTCGCCGTGTCGACCAAGACGCCCACGGCCGTCTACGTGCTGGGCGCGGCATTCGCGAAACGACCGGGCCTCAACCGCAACGCAGCCCGGGTGTTCGGAGCGCTCGCCAAGGCGGTACCCAACAAGCCGATGCCACACGTCCTGTTGGCGGAGTCTCTTCTCGGACTGCAGCGTTACGGGCAGGCCAAGCAGGCCTACGTCCGAGCGGTAGAACTGGACCCCACCTTCGTGCGGGCACGGTTCGGACTGGCCGCCGTACTGCTGACGGAGGGGGAATACGCGCGGGCTCATCACGAGATCCGTCGGGCCGCGTATCACGACACCAGGCGCCAGGGTCTGTTCTGGCGGTTGTACGACGAGTATGCGCAGGGGAGGGAGTAACCGTGCCCACGCGCAAAGGCGGACCCCGCCAGCCCAGAGAACGAGTCGCTCGTCCGGAGGCAGAAACGGCTCAACCGCGGCGCGCCAGCACTCAGGCCGCCGCTGCCGGTGCGGCGCAGGCGAAGCCCACGCAGCGCAATCCGCTGTTCCCCGTTGGTGCGTCGCTGTACCCACTGGATGCCGAGACACAAGGGCCGGAGGACTGGTACTCGCGTGATCAGACCGACGACCTCGACGCGTTGGCCAAAGCCCGCTGTGCGCTCGTGCGGGTCTTCGTGAGTTGGCGGGTGCTCGAGCCTCAGGTGGGGCAGTATGCCGAGGAGACGCTCGAGAGGCTCGTGGGGATCATCGAGGCCGCGCGCGCACGCAAGATGCAGTCGGTCGTGTGCTTCTTCGCCGACGACCGCCATTCGGAACTCACCGAGGTCACCTGGGGAAAGCGCCGCGACCCCCGCACGGATTCGTACCTCGTTCAGCGTGAGGCAGCTCTGATACAAAAAGTGGTCGGCAGGTTGCGAGGAGAGGCCGGGGTGTTCGCGTGGCAACTCGGCAACGAGTCGTTCCTCTCGGGATTCACCTCGAGCGAGGAACTCGAGGTGTGGGTCGCAACGATGCGCGAGGCCGTGCACGAGGTGGATCCCTCGCGGCCCATCGCTCTGGGTGCCGATGCCGAGACGCTGTTCCGCTCGACCGGCGTCGACGCGCGGGCGGTGGTTGAGACCTGCGAGTTCGCGGTGTCCCATGTCACGGCCGCGTACCGAGCGTACGCTTCCGAGGGGCCGCTGACATCCGGACCCTCGACGTACCTCGACTCGTTCTTGCTGCGTTTCGCGCACCGCGGCCGGCCGGTCCTGCTCGACGAGATCGGAACACTCGCGTTGGACATGTCGTCTGGTGAAGAGGCGGCCTACCTCCGGTCCGTGCTCTGGGGCGGGTTCATGAACCGCTCGGGCGGTGCGATGGTGCGCCGGTTCCGCGACATGGATACCGAGCGGCGCGAGCCCTACTTCATCGACCCGTTCGAGACTCTGGTAGGGCTCGCGGATGCCGAGGGCGTCGCCAAGCCCGCGTACTCGGAGCTCCACAGGTTCGTGCGCACCGTTGCACGCATCGATCTCAAGGCGGTGACGTTGCTCCCCGAGCGCACCGCGGTGATGGTGCCGTCCGAGCGCTATGAGCCTCTGCCCAACCTCGCGGGACTCTACGACCCGCGCGCCTGCCTGCACTCGTTCATCGCAGCGAAGCGCGCACACGTCCCGGTCGCGGTCATCGCCGAGGAGGACGAACTCGACGAGTATCAGGTCGTCGTGGTCCCTAGCGTGTTCGCACTGTCGGATAAGACCTGGGAGCGGTTGAGCACGTTCGTTCAGGGTGGCGGAACGCTCCTGCTCTCATACGGTGGTGGCGACGCCCATCCGGCGAGCCGAGACCTCTTTGGGGTCGAGTTCCTGGGCGATGGAGGTCCTCGAAGCACCTTATCGTGCCGGGTGGCCCAGCCGGATGTGTTGGGAGCCCTTGAAAGTTTCGATGCGCGTTTCGACGTGCCCAACTTCGCGCTTCTCACCGGCGGCACGGCCACCATCGTCGCCACAGATTCACAAGGAAGTCCGCTGCTTACCGTCAACCAGGTGGGGCAGGGACGCGCAGTCTACATCGCCACCCCCATCGAGCGTGCCCTAGCACAGGGGGATCCGTGGGCGACCCCTGAATCGGTACGCAACCTGGTCAGGGAGGTCTACGGCGCAGTGGCTCGCGCGGCGGGCTGCGGCGCGCCTGTGGAATGCAGCGAACCGTCCGTGGAGGTCGCGCTTTTCCAGGGCGATGCCGATGATGTAGTCGTGCTCTTGAATCACGAAGATGTTCAGACCTCCGCATCCCTTACGACCGAACGGCGGGTGGCTTCGATCTCAGATGTTCGCGGTGGAGCGCAGGTTGCGGTGGGAAGCACTACCTTCTCGGTTGATCTTGAGGCCAACGGTGCGACCGCGTTACGGTTGACATACGCGTGAGCGCGCGAGTGCCAGAGTGATTCTGGCGCCGTGCGACACGGTTGGATGCGACGACGGGGGTGTGAGGATGCGCGAAGGCGAATCGGACGGGTCGGGGTTTCTCCTCGAGTCGTGGCTGGACCTGGCTGATGCCATCGAGGCTCAGCCCGCTTTGCGTGCGGTGTTCTTCGACCCGGTCACGGGGCTGCCCACCACGCCGCTACTGTTTCCGCGGATCAGTTCGCTGCTCGAAGACCGCGGTGAGGTCTCGTTGCTCTGTGTCAATGTCGTGCGCTACTCACGCATCGAGGAGATCTACGGTTGGCAGGTGTTCGACGAGGTCATGTGCCAGGTCGCTGGAGCGCTCGATGAGATCGCTGGCGAGACCCTGCGCGACGCCGACGTGATCGCCGAGCTTATGAAGTCCGGCAACGCCTTCGTGATCGTGCTTTCGCCGCCTCGGATGTCTGCGTGCATCGACCCCGCATCTCGAGTCGAGCTCGCCCGGCGGGTCGAGGCTCGCGTGCGTGAGAAGCTCGCGGAGCGCGTCGAGCCCGCGCTGTTCAGGAAGTTCGGCTGCTATGTGGGTGGTTCCACGGTATGCCGAGACGATGAGGTGCGCCTCGAGCGGCTCGTCTACGAGGGCCTGCAAGAAGCCATCGCGGACAGCCATATCCGGCTGCGTGAGGATGCGTCCGATCGGGTTGCAGGGCTGCACGCGATCTTGCACGACGAAGCCATCCATACATTCGTGCAACCGATACTCGAGCTCCAGACCATGGAATCCATCGGCTACGAGGCGCTTTCGCGAGGGCCCGTGGCGTCGGAGTTCGAGCGCCCCGACAAGCTGTTCTCGGTAGCCTACGGAGCCGATCTGGTCATGAGGCTGGAACGCGTCTGCCGGAAGCGGGCGTTCGAAGCGGCGGCGGTGATGCCCCCGGGGCGTCTCCTGTTCATCAACATCGAGCCTGAAGCCGTGGCCGACCCGCAACTGCGCGATGCCATCACGGCTGCTATGACGCGTGAGAACCCCCTGACCAGCAGCTCGATTGTTCTGGAGATCACTGAACGCGCGGCCATCTCGGACTTCGTGTCGTTTCGCGCCACGCTCGACTACGTGCGGGCACTGGGATTCGGTGTAGCGGTCGACGACGCGGGGGCGGGCTTCGGCTCGCTGCAATGCCTGGTTGAGGTGCGTCCGGAGTGGCTCAAGGTCGATCAGTCGCTCGTACGCGGCTGCGATTCCGACGATGTCAGAAGGTCGCTGATCGAGTCGCTCGTGTCGTCAGGCGAGCGCATGGGCTCGAAGGTGATCGCCGAAGGTATCGAGACGGTCGAGGAGCTTGAGACGCTCAGGCAGCTGGGCGTGCGCTACGGCCAGGGATTCCTGTTGGCCATCCCCTCGCCGGATTTTCCAGCCGATGAAGACCTGCCCGCACGGCAGTACGTGAAGGGTTAGCCAATGAGCGAGCGGGAACGTATACGTCTCACGAGCCTGTCCAGCAAGGCCGGTTGAGCAGCGAAATGGGGTCCGGAGGACCTCCAGGCCGTGCTCGACAAGATCGCGCCGGGCAACTCAGACGCACTCATGCTGGGCTTTGAGACCAGCGACGACTGCGCGGTCTACCGGTTGAGCGATGACATGGCAGCGCTGCTCACCATCGACTTCTTCACTCCCATCGTCGACGATCCTTATGACTTCGGACGGATAACGGCCGCCAATGCGCTCTCGGATGTCTACGCCATGGGTGGAAAGCCCCTGACCGCTCTCAACATGCTCGCGTTTCCCTGCTCTCTGGGTGCCGACATCGTGGGTGAGGTCGTTCGCGGCGGCGCCGAGAAGGTCACCGAGGCGGGCGCTGTCACCGTGGGTGGGCACACGATCGACGACAAAGAGCCCAAGTTCGGACTCTCGGTCTTTGGCGTAGTGCACCCCGACAAGGTCGTTCGCAACCGTGGGGCACGGGCGGGCGACGCCCTGTTCCTCACGAAACCAGTGGGCACCGGGATCTGGGGTACCGCGCTCAAGCGTGAGTTGGTGACCGAGGACGACGCTCGCGAGGTGATCGAGTCGATGGCCACGTTGAACAAAGCCGCCTGCGAAGCGATGGTCGAGGTCGGCGTGCATGCGGCGACTGACCTGACCGGCTTTGGCCTTCTCGGCCACCTGCATGAGATGGCGGAGGCGAGTCTGTGCTCGGCGGAGGTCGCGCTGGGCTCCGTGCCGCTGTTCGAGCGTACGGTCGATTTTGCCAATGACGACGTGGTGCCGGGACGCACTGCCGAGGTGATCGCGTGGGCCAACGGCTTCGTGCGGTGGCACAGCGCTCAACCCCGCGACCTCTGGATGAAGGTCGTGTGCGATCCACAGACGAGCGGTGGACTCATGATCGCGGTTGCGGAAGAGGCTGCGGACCAGTTGCGGATCGCACTGGAGGTGCGTGGTGTAGAGGCCGCGTGCATCGGCCGGTTCACCGCAGACACGCCGGGTGTGATCACGGTTCTCTGACCCCCGCGCGTTGAGCACGGCGCATGGCGGAGCTTCGTCGGTTTGTCTATAATGCGACTGTATTTCACCTAGCATCCGCACTTATGGAGGACTCATGACGAAGCACCTGCTCCTGCTTTCCGATCGTCTAGGCCACGATGAAGACGACCTGGGCCGCATCCTCATGAAGAACTTCCTCTATGCGGTTGCGCGCAACGGAGACGCTCCCCAGGGCTTGATCCTCATGAACGGCGGAGTCCGCCTTGCCTGTGAGGGCTCGGACTCACTCGATGACCTGCGTCTGATGGCCGAGAACGGCGTCGAGATCAAGGCGTGCGGGACATGCTTGGACTTCCTGGGGCTCACAGACGCGCTCGCTGTAGGCACGATCGGCACTATGATCGACAGCGTTGCCGCGCTTCTCGGCGAGGGTGCTGTGGTGACCGTCGCATAGCGTTGCGACTGGTACTGGCAGCGCGAAAGGCCACGAGAACATGAAACAGGCGGCCGGGGGAGACCCGACCGCCTGTTGTCACTCGGGGTGATGCGCGCCAGCGGTCAGTCGTTGTCGCGGTCGCCCTCGTCATTGTCATCGTCATCGTCACCGTCACGCGAATCGGACGTACGATCGTCGTCGTCGCCGCGGGCGGACTTGGCTTCGCCGTTGGTCTTGTGGTGCTTGGCCTTCTTGTGGTGACGGGCCTTCTCCTTGTGATCGCCGTCGTCATCGTCCTCATCGGCGTCGTGGCGGCTCTCGTTCGCGTCCTCGTTGACATCGTCGTCATCGATATCGCCGTCGTCATCGACCACGGCGCCGGTGTCGGGATTCGACGCGATGGGGTCAGGTACGGGAGCTGGTACGGGAGTCGGCACTGGCGTAGGCACCGGGGTCGGCACCGGCGTGGGCACGGGAGCCGGGGCGGGAGTCACCGTATGACAGTTCGTGCAGCTCATGCCCGAGCGACCATCGCTGTGCGAGATCGGCGCTGTCGTTCCCTGCTGGATAGTCGGCGCAGCCATGGCGAATCCTGCGAATACCATGCTTGCGATCGCGACGAGTGCCGCAACCCATGTGGTGCGGGATGAGACGAACTTCTTCAACCTCATATGAACCTCCTAGATTTGGCGGAGGGCTCTCCTCCGCCCAACTAGTGTCGACGTTCGACATGAGGGAATCGTGAGAGGAGCATGAGAGCTCTCTTAGAAACGGCGTCGCCTTCGGGGTGGTGTGAGCGGATGGCGGTGGCGTTCGTTTCGAGGCGGGGCGCCGCACGACTCCCGCATTCGCTACAATCGTCCGCATGGATACCAATACGCGTCTGCGTGCCCTGCCCAAGATCGATGATGTGCTCACACGGGCCGAACTCGGGTCCGCCATGGAGCAGATGCCGCGTGCGCTTGTGCTCGACGCGGTGCGGGGGGCGATCGACGACGCGCGCGCTCGCATCCTGTCAGGTGAGGAGCTTGCCTACACCGCCGAAGATGCCGCCCGTGACGCGGCGGGACGTGCGGTGCTCGCGGCGCGCCACTCGCTTCGGCGTGTGGTCAACGCAACCGGCATCATCGTTCACACCAACCTGGGTCGCAGCGTGCTCTCTGAGGCTGCGGTTGCCGCCGTCGCCGAGGTCTCGACCCACTACTCCACCCTCGAGTACGACGTCCAGAGCGGTCAGCGGGGGAGCCGCCATGTGCACTGCGAGGAGCTGTTGTGCCGGCTCACCGGAGCCGAGGCGGCCATGGCGGTCAACAACAACGCCGCCGCCGTGATGATCGGACTTGCGGCGCTGGCGCGCGGCAAAGAGGCGATCGTCAGCCGCGGCCAACTTGTCGAGATCGGCGGCAGCTTCCGAATCCCGGACATCATGTGTGAGTCGGGCGCCACGATGGTCGAGATCGGCACCACCAACAAGACGCACCTGCGCGACTACGAGAACGCGCTCACCGACAACACCGGACTCATCCTCAAGGTCCACTCGTCCAACTACCGTGTGGTCGGGTTCACCTCCGAGGTGGAGCTGAGCGATCTGGTCGAACTGGGCGCGCCACATGGTGTTCCGGTCATGGAGGACCAGGGCTCGGGCGTGCTCATCGACCTGCAGCGCTATGGCCTGCCCTACGAGCCCACCGTCGCGCGCAGCATCGAACAAGGCGCGGCCGTGGTCACGTGCAGCGGCGACAAGCTGCTTGGCGGCCCGCAGGCAGGCGTCCTTGTGGGACGCCATGACGTCATCCAGCGACTCAAGAAGCACCCCATGGCCCGCGCTCTGAGGCTCGACAAGATGACGCTGGCCGCGCTCGAATCCACGCTGCGGGCTTACCTCGACGAGGAGCGCGCCGTTCGCGAGATACCCACACTGCGCATGCTCACCCTGCCGCTCGCCGAGAGCCGCACCATCGCCGAGAAGCTCGCTGAGCGAATCCGTGCGGCGGTGGGCGAAGGTGCGGAGATATCGGTCGTAGACGATGTTGCGCGCGCAGGAGGCGGATCGCTGCCCATCACCGACATTCCCACCGCGGTCGTCACGGTCGCCCCGCGCACAATGAGCGTCGTCGCTCTCGAGGATGCCCTGCGCACCGGAGCCGAGCCGGCGATCGTCGGCCGCGTGAAAGACGAGCGCGTGCTGCTCGATCCTCGCACGTTGGTGACCGCAGAGGAGCATGACATCGTCGTGCGCCGCCTCGGCGAGATCCTGTAGGCGCTGCTGATGAGTGCTCCTTCGCTGGTTCTAGGAACCGCAGGCCACATAGACCACGGCAAGTCGACTCTCGTCAAAGCTCTGACCGGGACCGATCCTGATCGTCTGAAGGAAGAGAAGGACCGCGGAATCACCATCGAACTGGGTTTCGCCCGGCTCGAACTGCCCTCGGGACGCTTCATGGGCGTGGTGGACGTTCCCGGTCACGAGAAGTTCGTCCGACAGATGGTCGCTGGGGCAACCGGCATCGATGTCGTGCTGTTCGTGATCGCCGCCGATGACGGGGTCATGCCTCAGACGCGCGAGCATCTCGCGATCCTCGACCTTCTCGGCGTGGAGAACGGGGTCGTGGCGCTCACCAAGGCCGATCTGGTGGATTCGGACTGGATCGAACTGGTCTCGGCCGACATCCGTGAGCTACTGGTGGGCACCGGTCTTGAAGGCGCACCGATCGTGCCGGTGTCGAGCAGAACGCGCCAGGGCATCGATGAGCTGCTCGGAGTGCTCGATGAGGTGGCGACTGACGCGCCCAGCAGGCACGCTAACCTGCCCATGCGTCTGCCAGTTGACCGTGTGTTCACCATTGCGGGTGCGGGGACGGTGGTGACCGGCACCATGTGGTCGGGCTCAGCCGCCAAAGACGATCCGGTGGAGATCTACCCCGAGCGCATCGAGGGGCGCGTGCGCGGTGTGCAGGTGCACAGCGCTTCGGTCGAGCGAGCGCACGCGGGGCAGCGTGTCGCGATGAATGTCGCTGGCATCGAACGCGACCAGATCAGCCGAGGCGATATCATCGCCGCTCCGGGCACGCTCACGGTCACCGACCGCTTCGATGCTCGATTCACCTATCTGGGGCTTCCTGGCGACGAGCGCCCGTTCGAGACCGGATCGCGTGTCCACGTCAACCACGGCACGCGCGAAGTACTGGCGCGTGTGCTGCTCATGGACGGCGTGAGTTCACTCGCAGTGGGCCAGAGCGCGCTTGCGCAGGTGAGGCTCGAGGAGCCCATCGCGCCGCGCTACGATGACCGCTTTATCGTGCGCAGCTACTCGCCGGTCTTCACTATCGGTGGAGGAGTCGTGCTCGATGCACTTCCGCCGCGGCGCACGAATCTGAAGGAGCACGAGCGCGAGCTACTCGATGCGCTGCTCGCACACGACCTCTCCAGCGCGAGCGTCGGTTTGCTGGCGGCTCGTGCGCTGCCGATGAGCAGCGCTGAGGTGGCGGCGGCACTGGGCGTTGCGCGCCCCCAGGTCGCCGATGAACTCAACAAGGCCAAGCTCGAGCGGCTGAAGGTGGGCACCGATACCGCGTTCATCACCTCGGAGGCGCTTGAAGGCCTGGTAGCGGGCATCGAGCGCGAGCTGCTGGCGTTTCACGCGGCAGACCCCAGCGCCACCGGCATCGCAACGAGCGCTCTGCGTGATCGCATAGACCGCCGACTCGCGCCCAAGGCGTTTGACGCGGTCCTCACGGTTGCAGTCGAGCGACGCGTGGCCTTCACCGAGAAGGGCCAGGTCCGCCATCCAAAGGCGGGGGTTTCAGCGCTGGCGGCCGAGGCCGATGCCCAGGCCAAGCTGCTGCCACTGCTCAGGAAGCAGGGCCTTTCACCCGACAACGTTGCGGAACTCGCCTCCAAAGTGGGCATCGATCCAGGGCTCGCTCGCAAGGTCCTGGGGCGGCTCGCCACCAACGGGGACATCGTGCGCGTCTCAAGCGAGCTGCACTTCTCGGCCCAGGCGATGGCCGAGGCGAAGGCCAGATTGGTGACGTATCTTGAGGCGCATCCCGAGGGTGCGCCCGCCTCGGAACTGCGTGCCGTGCTCGATGTGAGCCGCAAGTACGCGCTGCCGGTGCTCGAGTACTTCGACGCCCACGGTGTCACGAAGCGCGAGGAGAACCTCCGCACGCTGCGCCGCTAGGCAGGCTCCTCAATCAGCGGCAGACGCATCACAAACTGGGCCCCATGAGGCTCCACGTTGCGGACGTGGACGGTGCCGGCGTGAGTCTCAATCACGCGCTTGGTGATCGCCAGTCCCAATCCGGCGCCTCCCGCGCTGTCGGTGCGCGGCTCACCCGGGGCTCGATAGAAGCGGTCGAAGACCCGATCGAGGTCGGTGTCGGGTACTCCGCGACCGTCATCGGTCACACTGATCTCTGCCATGTCCCCGTGACGGGCGCAGCCGAACGTGATGTGCCCGCCGGATCCGGTGTGGCTCACGGCGTTTCGCGCGAGGTTCATGAGCGCGCCGTCCAGCAGGTCGGGGTCGCCTTCGACCCACAGGTTGCAGTCCCTATCCACCGCCACTTCCCGCTCGCCCAGCGCCCTGGTTCGGGCGGCGACCTCTTCGAGCAGGGTGTCGATGCGCAGGGGCTGCACGCGGACGGCCCCGCCCGACTCGAGACGAGCCAGGGCCAACAACTCGTCGAGCAGGCGCGACATGCGGATCGACTCGGACTCGATCATCTCCAGACTCTCGTCAGCATCGCGACCGGTCAGTGTGCCGGCGCGCATGAGCTCGACATTGCCACGGATGACGGCGACGGGCGTGCGTAGTTCGTGGCTCGCATCGGCGACGAACCTGCGCTGCTCGCCGAAAGAGTCTTCGAGGCGGTCGAGCATTTGGTTCAGGGACTCGGCCAGTGATCCCAGCTCGTCGGGCGGCCCTCCGTACTGCAGGCGCTGGTCCAGATGCGCGTCAGTGATCCGTGCTGCAGCTGTGGCCATGTGTGCGAGCGGTGCGAGCGCCCGCTTGGTCGCCCAAAACGACAGCGGCAGGCCGATGGCCAATGCGATCAGGCCTGCGGCCGACAGCGTGACTGCCACGCGCGTGGCCGTCTGCTGGGTCGGTTGCAGCGGCAGTGCTGCCACGAAGGTCCCCGAGCGCAGGCCGCGGGCAATCACGGGAACGGCGAGCAAGCGGTATGAGCGGCCACGAAAAGCGACCGTCCCAAAGCTGGGCGACGCACTCGTCCACGAGCGGTCATTGAGCGAGTCCTCGATGCGGAGGTCGCTGTTCGAGAGCACGCGACCGCTCTCCAGCCGGAAGACCAGGAGCGGAACAACTCCCGTTGAACCGCCGGTGCGCCCGACCAGGTAGGCACGGGTTGCACTATCGAGAGCTTCTCCAGCCGGTGCGCTGGCCATCGCGGCGGTGTAGGCAGCGGTCTCTTGGAGCAGGGTCTGATCGATCGAACGTGACAGCGTTCGAGTGGTCACTACGTACGCGACGGTGACCAGCAACGCTATGGTCAGCGCGAGCATGCCGGTCATCGCGAACAGCACTCGGGAGCTCGCCGAGAGCCGCACGCTAGCCACGGACCCGATAGCCGGCGCCTCGGACAGTCTCGATCACAGAGGGCTCGCCCTCTTGATCGAGCTTGCGGCGCAGATAGCTCACGTAGACATCAACGACATTGCTGTCGGTATCGAAGGCGATACCCCACACTGCGTCCAGAAGCTGCTGGCGTGTAAGCACCTGGCCCGAATGGCGCATGAGGTACTCGAGCAACTGGAACTCCCTGCTGGGGAGATCTACTGCTGGGGCGTCACCTATGCGCGCTACGCGGCTTCGCGTATCGAGAGATAGGTTGCCCGAGCAAAGCACGCGGCTCGTGGTCTGGGTCTGGCGGCCCGCGGCGCGCACACGCGCTGCTAGCTCCGCGAATGCGAAGGGCTTCACCAGGTAGTCTGTCGCTCCCAAATCGAGCAGTTCGACCTTGTCGTCGATCTGCCCCAGGGCCGAGACCACGATCACCGGAAGCTCGGGCCGAGTCGCGCGAATGGCCGTGAGCGCGTCCCGGCCGTGGGCATCCGGAAGCATCAGGTCGAGAAGCACCAGGTCGAAATCGAAGCCGGCGGCCGTTCCCAGTGCGTCGGCGACAGTCGACACCCGCTCGACGTGATGGCCCTCGGCGCTCAGCCCCTTGGTGATGAATGAAGCGATCTTGTCTTCATCCTCGACGAGCAGGATATTCACGCAGCCTCTTTCCGGGACATCGATGCGTGCTGTGCGCTCTGAGTGGGTTTGTTCCCCACCAGGTGCGGTTCGTGTTCCGGAGCAAGCAGCTAACGCCTATCCCTCTCCCCGGCCTTCTCTTCGTCGTCCTCGTCGTGGTCGTCGTCGTCCTCGTCCCGGACACCAGGCTTGACGGTTTCGCGGTCGTCGTCATCCTCATCCCGGCCATCGGGCTTGACGGTTTCGCGGTCGCCGTCTGATTTCGACTTGGATGCCTTGGGCTTCGGCTTCACGGCCCGCTTCACGGTGACCTCGACTGTGCGTCGCGGGGCGCTCGGACGTCTCGGCGAGGCGGTCACCAGCACTTCCGTCTGCTTCTTGGGCGTGTGGTCGAGGCTGGGTGTCGGTGCTGGCTGATCGGTTGTCACGGGTGTGGGCGCGGGCGTTTCGGCCAGTCGGTTCGTGGTGATCGATAACGAGGCGCGAGGGTGTGGCTCGCCGCCCGCTCCGGCTGCGACTGCGAGGCCGGCACCGCACAGCAGTAGTGCGGCGGTAGCGAGGGCAACGAACATCCGCTGTGAGTCGGGTCGGTTCATCGGGCTTCCTGATCAGTCATCTTTAGGGCCGCTTGCGCTCTTGTGGCACTTCGCGCAGGTGTGCGAACTATACCCGCTCGGGTGACAGTTCTTGCACGCGAAGCTGCGATACGTATGCTCGCCTCCGCGGATCCGTGCGTGGCTGAAGCGGGCACTCGAGAACTTCCGCTTAGGCGAGTGGCACGACGAGCACGACGAGCCGTAGTGATTCGACGGTGCTTTGTGACACGAAGCGCACCGAGACGAACTCGTATGCCTGAACGCCCAGGACGCGCCGGTGCGGTGGCACGATGCGCAGGAACCCGAACTGTGTCCGCTCGGCCGTGAGTGGCACTTGGTACAGCTCGATGAGGAGCTGGGGTGCCTGAAGGCCCAAGACGCGCCGGTGCGGTGGCACGATGTACAGGAACCGGAGCGGTGGCTGCGCGGGCGCGAGTGGCACCCGGTACAGCTCGATGAGGAGCTTGGGTGTGAGAATGCCCACGAGACGCCGGCAGAGCGGTGGCACGACGTGCAGGAGCCGGAACGGTGCCGAGCCGGTCGCGAATGGCAGCTGGCGCACGACGAACTCGAGGGATGCGTGAACGCCCAGGAGGTCCCGGTCTTGCGGTGACACGTCGCGCACGCGCCACTCTCGTGCTTGGCGGGCCGAGTGTGGCAGTCCGTGCAGGTCGCTGAACGCTTGGGGTGTGCGAACGCCCACGTGATCCCTGGCTGCTGGACGTGACACGTGGCGCACTCCTGTTTGTAGTCATGCTTGGCCGCGGGGGTTACGTGACACGATGCGCAGTCGGCGCGATCGGTTGGGTGGACGAAGACGAATTCCTCGCCGGCGGCATGGCAGGTTTGACAGTCGGCTGTCTTGGTCGCGGGGCCGCTCTGCTCGTGTTTCGGCTTGTGACAGGTCGGGCAGCCGGTCTTGGCGAGATCGTGGCAGCGAGTACAGGTCACGGGCACATGCCCGGGGACATTGGCCACGCCGCCATCGACTGTGGCGACGCCTGTGCTCACTGTTGCTTCTTTCGGGGCGGTATTGAGAACGCCGACGTTCTTGAGTGCCGTCGGGGAGACCTTGTGGCCGGCGGTAGCGTGACAGCTCTGGCAGGTGCCACGCTTAGCGTGAGCGGCGTGGTCGAAGTTCGGATCCTCGCTCTTGACCTTCTCATGGCATCGGATACAACGGTCGTCGGGAACGGGCGTGACGGTGGTGAGGGGGAACGTGGGCTCCTCGGCGACGTGTACCCAGAGTTCATCGAGAGCGACGAACTTGTGCGACAGCCGAGCGGAGACTCCGCTCTCGACGTGGCAGTTGATACAGCCCACGTCGGCGTGAGGGCCCTGACTCCAGGCCTCGTGGTAAGGACGCATCTCATGGCAGGCGGCATTACAGAATGCCGGCTGGTCGGTCGCCAAGGCAGTTCCCATCGCGGCAGCGGCAAATACGAGCAGAGCCGCTAGTACGACGCCCGCGGCCAACGCTCTGTGTGTTCGCGACCATCTGACAAGCCGGACCATGTGAACCTCCTGAGGAAGCGGCCTTGATCAAGATGGTAGGCACTTGGGATGAGGCATTGGTGAGAGAGCGATGAGAAACCTCTCATGACGGGTGGCCATGGTGTTTCAGCCGCATCATCGCCCGAGGGTCGATCGCCAGTGCCTTCTCAGAGCGGCCCTGCCGCCGTCCTTGTAGCTCTTCACGAACCGGTAGGTACTGCATTCCCTGCAGCATTCCCAGCCGTCTGAGTGTGAGTGTCCGTCGCGCGCCTTGCGTCTGTGGAGGCCCTTTCCGAGCCGCCATGAGCGATTGAACTGCCACATGCCACGATGCTGTCCCGAGTGGGCGTGCTTGGCACCCGAGGACTCATGAGCCCCCACGAAGACGATGTCCACGCCTGCCTTACGCAGGTATGTCTCGTCCGACGGGGTGAGGTCGTAGTACCGTGACGCTTCGCTGATCTCCGCACGGAGGCGATCCTTGGTCCACGCCTTCGCGTGTGCGGTCGTGGCTATCGAGAGAAAGAGCAGTGCGATGGCGGTGATTCGTAAGATCCTCAAACGGTTCAGCCTCCACAGGCCGGGGACAGGTCGGTAGTGCTCGCGTGCTCTTGGAACCAGGCGTTATGGGCGATTTCGGCACTCTAGCCCACTGCGCCGGCGGCGGGGCGCCGGTTCGTCCGTACGCAAGCGCCGCGCCACAATCGTGCGGGAACGGGTCGTCGGGGCTGCTGTGCCGCAGTCCCGCGTTGCTGTGACTCAGGTGTCAGCCGTGGCACCAAGTGGCGCCCGTTGCTTGCGTTTCTGCGCGTCAGTGGGGACAATCTCTTGCTTGGAGGCGGATGGGTCCTGGTGGGCCCCGCGGTCTTCAAAACCGTCGTGGGGGGTGAAGAGCCTCCTGGGTGTGTTCGATTCGCACACGCTTCCGCCATTGTTCACGGTCAAGCGCCTCGCACCCGCGAGGCGCTTGGGTTCCGCCGAGGAGATCGCTCATGAACCGCCGCGTGATCGCTGTAATCGCCCTGATCGTCCTCGTGCTCGCCGTTTCGGGCTGTCAGCGACTGGAGCAGGGGCTCACTCCGCCGCCCAAGGTCGTCACCGAAAAGGCCACTCGGGCCATGAGCGGAGCGCAGGTCGAAGGAGACCTCGCCGCAAGTACGCCCCAGGATCTTCCGCTGTGGCCGGGAGCCGAGGTCGTTGACTCGACCACGACCGAGGATGCCTACAGCCTCACGCTCACCACCACCGATGCGTTCGCCGACGCTCTCAGCGGCGTTGCGGCGGGGTTTGAGGACGCGGGCTGGACCGTCGCACGCGATGAGGCCGGTGCAGAGGGAGCGCGCTCGGCGATCCTCGAAATCAGTCGCGATTCCGAGGAGGGTTTCGTGACGCTGACCGAGCTTGGGGACGGAACCACCCAGATCGATTACGTGGTTGCGGTCAGCGCCCAGTAGCCGACGCGCAGCACCACGGACTCAGCGATTACCAAGCGATGCGAACGCCGCCAAGGCTCGCGCTCGTCCCTCGGCATGGTCGATAATCGGCGCTGGGTAGCTCTTACCGAGCGCTACCCCGGCAGCCGCCAGTTCCTGGGTGGGGGCTTTCCACGGCTGGTGAACCCAACGCACGTCCAACTCCGCGAGCTCCGGTACCCATGCCCGTACGTACGCACCGTCAGGATCGAATCGGGTGCCTTGGAGCGTGGGGTTGAACACCCGGAAGTATGGTGCAGCGTCGGCCCCGCAGCCGGCGACCCACTGCCAGTTGAAGGCGTTCGCCGCCGGATCGTAGTCGGCGAGGCGTGCTTCGAAGTGGGCGAGACCTGTTTGCCACGGTTGCAGCAGGTGCTTCGTGAGAAATGACCCACAGACCAGCCGCACCCGGTTATGCATCCAGCCCGTCGCGGCGAGCTGGCGCATGCCCGCGTCCACTAGCGGGTACCCCGTCTGCCCGGTCCGCCATGCGTTGGTGCTGGCCTCATCGGCGCACCACGGGAACGCCGAGAACCGCTCACGGAGCGGCTCGTCGAGTGTGTTCGGGTAGGAGTGCAGTACGTGGTAAGCGAATTCGCGCCACGCCAGCTGCCTGAGAAACGCGGAGGCTGCCTCGCCGTCCGCATCGAGCGCTGCAGCACTCACCTGCATCGGCGACAGCTCACCCCACGCAAGCGAGGGGGATAGCTCGCTGGTCCCGTGCAGGTCGGGTCTATCGCGATCACTCGCGTAGTCAGGCAGCGTTTCGCGCACGAAACGCTGCAGCCGCGCGCGGGCGGCAGGCTCGCCCGGCACCCACCAGCGAGCGATGTCCGGGGCACCGTGGCGCGGCGACACAGGACCTGCGCTCGCGGGCATGAGCGGCGGTCGGGGAAGCGCAGGGGGCGGCTCCAGCGGCATGAGCGCCTCCCACTGCCGGGTCAACGCCGTGTGGAAGGGCGTGAACACGCGAAACGGGCCGCCCGCCTGCGTTGTGAGCGTCTCAGGAGTGACGAGCAGCTGTCCTTCTGAGACCGCGAGCTCGACTCCCACCGAGGCCAGCACATCGCGGGTCGCGTTCTCCTCGGCGATTCCTGCGGGGGTCCAGTCGCGTTGGCAGTGGACGCGTGTCGCGCCGCACTCGTTGGCGATGCGGGCGAGCTCGGTGGCCGGCAGCCCGCTGCGGATGACCAATCGCGAGCCGAGTTCGCGCAGCTGGGTGTCGAGCGAGGCGAGCGAGCGGTTGAGCCACGCCAGCGCGGCCAAACCCGGGCCGTGTGCGACCTCATTGTCGCGGTGGACGAAGAGGGGCACGACTGCCGAGGAGTTCGCGGCGGCCGCGACAAGCGCGGCGTTGTCCGCAAGCCTCAGGTTACGTCGGAACCAACAGATCGTGACGGTCATGAACACCTCCGCGTCGTATGCTCGCCCCATTCTGGCCGAGTATGCCGCTCACCGCACTCCCGCACGGGTAAGTACTCCCTGACCGCAGCAAGGGGGCGTCGTGGCCGAGATCATCACCGAGAAGATCGCCATCGGGATCAGCGCATGCATCTACAACTGCCCGGTTCGCTACAACGGACGGGCATTCGACGCGCTCGCACTGCTCGGCCGCGAAAGGGCGGACTTCGTCTGGACACCGGTGTGTCCCGAGTGTCTCGCCGGCTTGGGTGTGCCGCGGATGCCCATCCATCTCACGGGTACCGGGCAAGAGGTGCTCGCGGAGCAGGCGAAAGTGCTCGATCGTCGAGGCTGGAACCGCACTGAGGACGTGATTGCGGGTGCTCGGGCCGCGATGGCATCGCTCGAACGCGCTGGAGTCCAGGCGTTCGTTGCCAAGGAGGCTTCTCCGACCTGCGGGCTCTACAAGGCGCGGGTAGGCAAGCGTCGCACCGAGACCACGGGCGGCTCGGGGGTGTTCGGAGCGCTGCTGCTCGAGCGCGGCTGGTTCGTCATTCCCGATACCGCGTTTGCCAACAGCCTGATGTGGTGGGACTGGCGGCGTAGGCTGCACGCGTGGCTCTGGCTCAAGCGTCAGCCGCTCGTGCACAGTCGTGACCTCTACGATGCCTGGCACCCGGTCAAGTTCGTCATCCAGGAAACCAACCGCCCGTTCGCAGACGAGATGGGGCGGCGCTTGGCTGCACTCCCCAAAGGCGTTGCTGCCGAGGACCTCGAGCCGTTGCGCCAAGAGATGCTCGATGCCCTGCGCGCACCGTCGACGCGCGCCCGGATCCGGGGGGCGCTGCGCAAGGCCTACGACCACGCGCGGAAGAAGGGTCAGCTCGACGGTGTTGAGCTGCACGATCTGCTCATGGAGTCTCCGCAGGCGAAGACCAACGTCGACGAGCTGGTAGGCCAGCTCACCGCAATCGAGCGGATATCGTTTGAGAATGACCTGCTCTTCGGTACCTCTCCGGTCATCCGCCGAGATCGCAAGCGTGTCAGTGCCCGAGATCAAGAGGCCAGCCAAGCATCCGAACGATGAGAGGAACACGCATGGACTGCATCGAAGCGCTCATGTCACGCCGCTCCATACGCACCTACACCGCTGAGGAAGTGACCGAGCAGCAGATCGAGACGCTGCTGCGCGCCGCGATGGCCGCGCCCAGCGCGGGCAATCAGCAGTCGTGGCGTTTCATCGTGGTCACCGATACGTCTCAGCGCGAGGCTCTGTCCCAGGCGACCCCCTACTCAGGGATGATTGCGCGCGCCCCGGTCGCGATCGTGGTGTGCGGTGACACCCGCGCCGAGAAGCATCCGGGCTACTGGGTGCAGGACTGCTCGGCGGCGATCGAGAATCTCCTGATTGCGGCTCACGGAACCGGGCTCGGTGCCGTCTGGATCGGCGTGCATCCCATCGCGGAGCGAGCGGACAATGTGCGGCAGATCTGCGGGATTCCCGAAGGCATCGAACCGATGTCGATGATCGCGCTCGGTCATCCGGCGGAGACGAAGCCGCCCAGTGAGCGCTTCGGGCTCGACTACGTGCACCGCGAGCGGTGGCAAGGCTGAGGGCCGTCCCGCATACGGCACGAAGGTTGCAGGGACCTGTGGAGTAGTGATGAATACGCACCGACCCGCTTGGGCGCGGTGTTAGACTCGGTAGTGGAGGCGCGACGCCGGCAAACCGTCGTGCACGGATTTTCTCTTGGGTAAGGTGATCAAGTGTTGCGAATCAGTCGTCTCGTAGCCGCGGTTCTCTTCGCGGCGCTTATCTTGTCGGCCTCGAGTGCCTACGGAATCAGCACGAGTTTCATAACGGGGATCTCGTTCGCCGATGCCCAAAACGGCTACCTCTCCGGTCGCTACAGTCAGACTTCGGGGATCTTCGGCGTCTCGCAAGACGGGGGGCTGACGTGGAAGTCGGTGAGCGTAAGCGATGATCCAGTCGGTGTCTTCGCTTGGAGTGCTTCGCAGGCGTGGGGATTGGGAAGCGCCGCTCGTGCGCTTGGCACGGTTGACACGGGATCATCGTGGACCCCGTCTTACGGAATGACGGGGCTCAAGGACCCGATCATGGATTCAGTGGCCGCGTTCGACGCCAACCACATCTCCGTAACCGGCAGGCACGGTGGCACTTACGGCGGGACGATAGGCTTCATCCAGACATCCGCACACAGCGGCACAACGTGGAGCCCGCCTTTCAGCACTCCCGTGAACTTGGCTACTGATGCCGAAGGGAACATCGTTCCCACATTTGCCTACATGACCGGCATCGATGCGCTCAGGACCGGCGGCATCGGCTGGGCGGTAGGTTTTGAGGACACAGAAGCGGGGACCTCGGCCACGTTGCGACGGAATCTCGTCTACAACACGACGGACTTCGGATCAAATTGGGTGACGCAGACCGTCCCGCCGGCGTCGCTGAGACTCACGTCTGTCACAGCGGCTTCCGCGCAGACGGCCTACGCGGCCGGCGTCTCTGGGTACCTTCTCAAGACTACGAACGGTGGCAGCACGTGGGGCGCGATCACAGGGCCGTTCGCCTCGACGATCAGCGCCATCGACAGCCTGGGTGATTCTGTGGTTGTGGTAGTGGACGAGCTTGGCCGCGTGGGCTGGTCGTCGAACGGTGGCGCTTCATGGACTACCAGGCAGATGACTGGGTCCCAGAAGCTCCGCGGTGTATCGGTGCTATCGACAAGCGTGGGGCTTGTCGCTGGCGACGATATGGCCATCTACCGCACGACCGACGCGGGTGTGACGTGGACCCCGATCCCCCTCACGCCGTCGGCTCCTCCGGCGCCGCCGGTCCCCCCCACGCCGCCGGTCCCCGCTAAGGCGACCGTCCTCTCATCCGCGTCGAAGTTCGCCTATCTCGCCTATGGTGGCACGGGTACATTCTCCGGCTATTTGAAGGCCGACGGGGTCGGCGTGCCCAATCAGACGATTGTGTTGCAGAAGTCGAGCAATGGCGTGTCCTTCTACGATGCGGCGATCACCTCGACCACTTCATCGAACGGCTACTTCAGCCTGAGGGACAAGCCCAAGATCAAGACCTACTACCGGGCGAAGTACGCGGGTGCTACCGGATACACGGCTGCTGCGCCTACCTACGCGGTGTCGTTCATCCCCAAGGTCTACCTGTCCAAGAAGCCCTGGGCCTCGCGGACGATTATCTATCACGGCAAGACATACAGGTACAAGAGCGCCCTGATTCCTCGGCACACGTCGGGCTCGAAAGCCGTCAAGCTGCAGTTCCAGCGCTACTACAAGGGCAAGTACCGCGCGTACAAGACCGTGACCGCTTACGCCTACAACTACTCCAGCTATTCGCGGGTCAAGGGAAGCTACAAGATTCCGTACAAGGGCAAGTGGCGCGTCCGTGCGTTCCACGACGATGCGGGCCATGCAGCCACGTACTCGAGCTGGCTGTACAAGACGGTCAAGTAGCGGATTCTCGGCGAGTCTGCGTGGGCTCAGGTAGCATGGGCGTGTGACCGAGAACAGCCATACGCCCATGCTTTGCGCCACTGAACTCTCCGCGATCGTCGCGGGTGACGTCGGTGACGTGCGCGTGCTCGACTCCCTGTCGCTTCACGTAGACGCCGGCGAGATCGTCGATGTCGTAGGAGCCAGCGGGTGTGGCAAGACCACGCTGCTGCGTGCGCTCGCCCGGCTGCTTCCCGGGGCCGTCGGGCAGCTTACGCTGCGCGGAACCCCCGCCGAGAACGTCCCGCCACATGAGTGGCGGTCCGCGGTGGCGCTGGTGCCACAGAAGCCGGCCATGATCGAGGGCAGCGTGCGCGAGAACCTGCTGCTCCCGTGGACGCTCAAGGTGCGTGCACACCAGACCCGTCCTACTGATGAAGTGCTGCGAGAGGCGCTCGACAGGCTGCACCTCGCCGATGTGTCCCTCGACAGGCACACAGACCGCCTGTCGGTGGGGCAACAGGCCCGTATCGCGCTTCTGCGCGTTGTGCTCACAGAGCCGTCGGTGCTTCTGCTCGATGAGCCCGATGCGAACCTCGACGATGCGAGCGCGGCACAGGTCACGGCCGCGACGGCGGCCTTCGCGTCTGCAGGGGGCGCGGTCGTGCGCGTCCGGCATCAGCGCGTGGACACCCTTGCTGCCCGTCGGTTGACGATGTGCGAGGGTCAGCTAGGGGAGGTCCGTACATGAGCGGTGACACGGGCGTCATCGTCATCGGGTGGTGGCAGCTCGCGCTGGCAGCCGGTCTGATGGTCCTCACCGGCGCCTTGTCGGTAGCGCTGAAGCTGGGTCTGGCCAAGCAGCTGGCGATCGCCACCGCTCGGACCTACGTGCAGTTGCTGTTGCTCGGTCTGGTCCTTGGATGGATCTTCGACCTCGATAGCCCCGCTGCCGTTATCGGCGTGATCGTCATCATGACCGCTGTTGCGGCACTCACTATCGCTCGCCGGACTCCTAATGCGCCCAAGGGCACCACCGGCGTCTCGTTTCTAGCCATGCTGCTGGTGGGAATGTTCATCACTTTCACGGTGACCGGAGTGATCGTGCAGGTCGAGCCGTGGTACCTGCCGCGCTATGTGATCCCCATCGCAGGCATGGTCTTGGGAAACTCGATGAACGGCATCGCCCTTGCCCTTGAGAGAACCTTCTCGGACATGGACAGCCGCTCGGGCGAGATGCTCGCGCTGACGGCTCTGGGAGCCACGCCTTGGGAGGCGGCTTCGCCCAGCATCCGCCAGGCGATGCGGGCGGCGATGATTCCGGGCATCAACACGCTCTCGGCAGCGGGCATCGTCTTCATACCGGGCATGATGGCCGGACAGCTCCTCGCGGGAGCCGATCCTCTGACCGCCGCGCCGTATCAGATCGTGGTCATGGTGATGGTCGCGACCGCCGACGTGTTGGGTAGCACGCTCGCTGTGCTGCTCACCTATCGCAGACGATTCAGCGCCGATGACGTCTATCTCGAGCGCGGGGTCCGCGCCGACGCGTCCACTCGCTAGAAGGCACCGCCGAGGGTGAACCTCGACGGTGCCTCAGGTGTGGCTCAGTTCGCGACTACACTTGTTCAGGCCGCAGCATGCGGCGCTCTGACCCCTCACGGCGTTACTACCTGAAGTGGTCCTGCGCCCCACGCGGGCGCGGGGCTCTGCTACCATTACGCGCGTAGCGCACCCACCGGGAGGGCCGTTGACAGGCTTCGAGCTCTACCTCAAGCGTAATTCCAAGAAGTTCGACGCGTACCTCGCGACGTTCTTCACCGACGGCTCGCACCCGGACATGAAACGCTACCTGTACGGTCCGCTTGCCGCCTACAGCAATAATGCGGGCAAGCGCCATCGCCCGCTGATCTGCCTGCTCGCCTGTGAGGCCGTCGGGGGCGACTCCGACCTGGCTCGCAACGCGGCGGCCGCTGTCGAGCACTTCCACACGGCGGCACTCATCCACGACGATATCGAGGACTCCTCGCTCACCCGCCGAGGAGAACCGTGTATGCACATCGCCGAGGGCGAAGGGCTTGCGATCAATGCGGGCGATCTCGCGCTCTCGCTGGTGACCGGTGCGGTGGTCGACGATCCCGATCTCGACGACGCAACGAAGCTCAAAGTGCTCCACGAACTGGTCGAGATGACCACACGGACCATCGAGGGCCAGGCGCTCGACATAGGCTGGGCGCGCGACGGGCGTTTCGATCTCACCGTCGAGGACTATCTGACCATGGCTAATCACAAGACCGCCTACTACTCAGGAGCGGTTCCGCTGGCCATCGGCGCGATCATCGGCAAGGGCACCGACGCTCAGATCGCCGCACTGCGTTCGTTTGGCATGGCGGCGGGTCTCGCATTCCAGATTCAAGACGACGTGCTGAATCTCGTGGGGACCCGGGAGGCCACCAAGAAGGACTTCCGGAGCGACATCACCGAGGGCAAGCGCACGCTCGTGGCTGTTCACGCGCTGCAGCATGCCAACGATCGCGACCGTCTGCTCGCGATCCTCTCGGCTCACGAGACGCAAGCCGGAGTCCTGGCCGAAGCGGTGCACATCATGCGGAGTTCCGGCTCGGTCGATTTCGCCAACGGCTATGCGCGCGACCTGGTGGTCTCGGCGAAGACCGACCTGGAGAAGGCGATCTCTCCCAGCCGGGCGCGGGACCTCCTGCTGTCGATGGCGGACTTCTTCATCAAACGCGCGTCGTAGGTCATCGCTGCAATCGAGCCCTGAGCGGGTAGAACCACTAGGTAGCACCACGCGATCACTTCCGAGGAGGGCCCTCATGCTTGCAGTACCCGTCACCGACTCCATCCACTGGGTAGGCGCCATCGACTGGAACCTGCGCGACTTCCACGGTTTCGAGACACCGCGTGGAACCACGTACAACGCCTACCTCGCTGTAGGTGCCGACAAGATCGCGCTGATCGACACCGTGAAGGTGCCATTCGTGCCGGAACTCCTCGAGCGCGTCGCAAGCGTCGTGCCGCTCGACAAGATCGACTACATCGTGGTCAACCACGTCGAGCCCGACCACAACGGCGGCATGCGGCTCGTCGCCGAGGCGCTCCCCAACGCCAAGATCGTCGCCAGTGCCGGAGGGGTGCGGGGCATCGCCGGGTATCACGGGTCCGCGGACGACGTGACGGCGGTGGGAGCGGATGACACGCTGGACCTGGGCGGCCTCACGTTGAAGTTCGTGCCAATGCCCATGGTCCACTGGCCGGACTCGATGTTCACCTACTGCCCCGAGCAGGCCTGTCTCATGCCCAACGACGCGTTCGGGCAGCACATCGCCTCCAGCGCCCGGTTCGCCGGTGAGGTGGGCCTCGAGCTGGCAGTCGAGGAACTCATCGTCTACTACGCCAACATCCTGATGCCGCTGGGCACTGCCGTGTCCAAAGCGGTGTCGAAGGTGCTTAGCTCGGGGTGGGAGATCAAGACCATCGCTCCCAGTCACGGCGTTATTTGGCGGGAGCGTGACATCCCCACTCTGATCGACACCTACGACCGCTGCACATCGGGTGACACCTACGACAAACTGGTCGTAGCCTACGGGACGATGTGGGGCTCCACCGACGTGTTGGCCCGAGCGATTGCCGACGGCGCGATCGAGGCTGGCGTCGAGGTGAGGGTCTTCGACCTCGCCGCAACGCCCTTCGCGCATCTGACGCGGCACCTCTTCGATGCGCGCGCGTTGCTCCTGGGTTCA
The DNA here is from genome assembly GCA_038202795.1 of Coriobacteriia bacterium. GTDB lineage: Bacteria > Actinomycetota > Coriobacteriia > Anaerosomatales > PHET01 > PHET01. Next base: position 24,477 of record JBBREQ010000007.1, read on the forward strand.
CCCACGCTGCATCACGGCATGCTGTACCGGCCCGCCGGCTACCTCCAGTACCTCTCGGGGCTCAAGCCCGCCGGAAAGATCGGCGGCGCTTTCGGCTCGTTCGGTTGGTCGAGCGGTGCGACCAAGCAGATGACCGCACGCATGACCGAGATAGGCTTCGACATGCCGGTCCCGGATCTCACCTGCAAGTACAAGCCATCGGCCGAGGACATAACGGCAGCGCGCGCATGGGGCGCTCAGTTCGGTCGGATGGTGCTGGACAGGGGCGAGATAAAGGCGGAGGCCTAGGCTCCCTGCTTCCAACGCGCCAACGCCTCGGCAGCCGCCTCGACCGTGAGGGCGGGTTCGGGGGCAGTTGCGTCGAGCATCCGTAGACGCGTGAACATCTCTGCGAGCAGGGGTGGTCGGATGTTGCCTGCCGCTAACGTCCCCACCTGCGAGAACACGTGGGCGGGAGTACCCTCGAGCACAATCGCACCTCCGCTGGCGAGCACATAACAGTAGTCGGCGAACTCAGGGACCGTGTCGATGTCGTGGGTGGACATGATCACCGTACCGCCGCCTTCGGCATGCTCGCCGATGAGTGCGATGAGCTCTTCTCGGCTGGCGGGGTCGAGGCCCTCAAAGGGCTCGTCGAGCACTAGCAGCTCTGGCGCCATAACAAGCGCTCCGGCGAGTGCGACCTTGCGCTTTTCACCGCCCGAGAGGTTGTGCGGTACCCGCATCGCGAGGTGCTCGATACCCAACCGCTGCAGCACCGCCGACACACGCGTGCGCACCTCGGGTTCGGGGACCCCGTACTGCCGGGGAGAGAAGGCGACGTCATCGAGCACGCTGGGGGCGAGGATCTGCTCGTCGACATTTTGCAGGACCACGCCGATTCGCTGCCGAACGTCTTTCCATGCGCGTGCGGGATCCACACCGAAGACGCGTACTTCGCCCACTTCGCTGCGCAACAGACCCAGCAGATGGAAGAGCAGTGTGGTCTTGCCCGAGCCGTTGGGGCCCAGAACTGCGACTCGCTGGCCCTTGAGGGCAACGACGTCGAGACCGCATAGTGCGACCTCGGTCCCGTCCTCGTAGCGGTGCTGCACGCAGCTTACCCGGACGACCTCGTTGGGTGTCGGTTCGCGGTGAACGTGTACGTGGTCCAACGTCTAGGCCCTTCTCGGGAGTCTCGAGAGCAGTGTGGCGGCCAGAATCAGGACGCCCACGGCCAACGGCAGCCAGGCGAACGGATTGAGCACGGGCCACCAGATGCGCCAACCAGCAGCAGTGACTGCTAGGGCGGCGGCCACGGTGACGACGAAGCGGTCGCTGGCAGGTGACTGCGACGACAGGGGCGTGATGACCAGACGCCCGTCGTACCCGCGCAGGTGCATGATGTCGTGCGTACGTTGAGACAGGTCGATGGAGTAGAGCAGCACGCCCCCCAGGGTCCGGGTGATGGTGGCTGCGGATCTGACGGGGCTCACGCCCACTACCCCGGCTCTCAACCGGGCCGCAGTGAGCGTATGCGAGAACTTCTCGAGCAGCAGGAAGAGCGAGCGGTATGTCATGAGCAGAGCATCGCCGATGACGGCGGGCAGGAAGCGCTGGAGGGGAGCGAAGACCTGCGGATACGGCGTAGTGAACATCAAGATGAGCACCACGAGCGCCGAGGTCACCGCCTTGGTGATGATGAGCGCTGCCGTAAGAAGCCCGAGCCCGCCGGCGAAGGCGTAAAGCGCGCCGAAGATGCCGGGGTACAGGGCCAACGTCAACAGCGGGCGCCACCGGAGTCTGAGTCCGACCACGGTTGCGCACAGCAGGGTGGTGATCGCCGCGACCACCAGAAGATTCGCGCTCACCATGACGGCCGCGAGGAGTAGCGCTGTGGCGATGAGCTTGGCGTGGGGCACGACTCGGTGCAGCGTCGAGGTGCCCAGAGTCGCCGAGCGATCGACGACCGAGAGGTCCATTAGTGGTGCACCCCCTCGTCGCCCAGCGGTGCACGCGAAGGTTGTGCGGGCGCACCTTCGAATACGAGTCCCGGTCGCACTCGTGCGACGAATCCCACGATCAAGGCGGTTATGAGTGCTTCGAGCACCCAGCCGATGGAACCGAGTGCGTAGACCACGGTCGCGAACCGTTTCACGGACAGGGCGGCCGGCTCGGGTCCTTCCTCGGCAGTGAGCAAGACGTTGGTGGCGATTCCCTGGCTGAACGGGTTCTCGAAGCTCAGCGTGGCCGGGTCGAACGCGCCTGACTCGCGGGCCGCTGCGGGGCTTCCCCCAACTGCGACAATCAGCACGAGGAGTGTCGTGGACAGCGCGAGCGCTACAACGGTCGAAACGCCCGCCGCCAGCCCGCACCTGCGTCGACCAAGCACAGCGGTGAGCGTACGGAACAGCAGCCACCCCGTTGTCATCTCGACTGCGATGACCAAGGTGTTGAGGCCGATGACAGTGGCGCCGCCATGTCCCACAAGGCCTAGCATCACGTTGACCACCAGCGCGGTGACGACTGACAGCCACGGCCCCAGAAGGATGCCCGCAAGCACGGTGAGATTGATATGGTAGGCGATCGGGATGATCTCGCTCGACATGCCTACCAGCATCAACGCCGCCATTGCGCCGATGAGGGGGACTCTGCGGCGGAGGTCCTCAGCGGAGGCGAAGCGCACCGCAACCGTCGTCCATCCCAGGGCGAGCACCCAGCCCAGGGCCACGAGCCACAGCGGCAAGACGCCGTCGGGTATGTGGATGTGTGACATCTCAGGCGCTCGCTTCTCGCGCGCAGCTGGGGCACAAACCATAGAGCGTGACGGAATGCCGGGTGAGGGTGAACCCTGCCGCACGAGCAGCTTCGAGCAGATCCGCGCCTACCGGACACGAGGCGGCGGTTGTGGTGCCGCATTGTTCGCAGATGATGTGATGGTGATGGTCGGGCTGCCCACAGCGCGTGTACAGGATGCTGCCCTGCCGCCGGCCGATACGCTCCAGGTAGCCTGACGCCTCCAGGCTTGCTACTGCTCTGTAGACTGTGGCGGTTGCGCCCGCCCGCACGTCGGTGGCCCGGACCCTCAGGGTGAGATCCTCCACCGTGAATGCCCCACAGAACTCCTCAACGCATGCGGCGATGCTCTTGCGAGCAGCCGAAACACGGGCTGCACCGTAGGGTCGTCTTGTCAGAGCATCTGCCACGCGTGCCACCTTGGTTGGGGAGTCCCTAGTGAGAATCATTCTCACCAGGGTCAGTATACCCATCGACCGATGGATGCGACGCACGGACAGTTGAGTAACGCGTCCTTATGTGGTGATATAGGACGTGCTTATCGAGACCCAGCTCCCGAAAGGCTTGGTTTATGAACATCTCGCACCTCAGGACGTTTGTCACCGTGGTCGAGGCTGGCTCGTTCTCAGACGCCGCCCGGTCTTTGGGAATCTCCCAGCCCGCCGTGACGATGCAGCTTCAGTCGCTCGAATCGGACCTGGGAGCCACGTTGCTCGACCGGCGCTACCGGCGCGTCGACCTCACGGAGGCCGGACGCACGTTGCTCCCGCACGCTCGCCGCGTGCTCGCCCAAATCGAGTCTGCAAAAGAGGAGATCGTATCGCTGTCCGGCGTGGTGACGGGGCGTTTGACCATCGCTGCGAGCACAGCGCCCGGGGTTTACGTGATTCCACGGCTTCTGGGCAGGTTCCTGTCGACGTATCCCGAGGTCGGCGTCGGCCTGCTCGTCCATGACACTGCCGAAGTCATCGCATCGGTCGAATCCGGTGAGGCGCACGTGGGTATGGCGGGAGGTACGGTCAGAGGCGCGCGCGTTGCGTATCACGAGAGCGGAGCTGACGAGCTGGTACTCATCTGCCCCCCTGGGCACCGACTTGCAACGCGGCATAAGGTCGCGCTCGCCGATCTCGCCGATGAGACCTGGATCATGCGCGAGGCGGGATCGGGGACGCGCCAGATCGCCGAGCGTGTGTTGACCGAACAGGGTCTCGACACCGAGGAGTTGCGGGTCGCAGTTGAGCTGGGCACGGGGGAAGCGATCGTAAGCGCCGTCGAAGGCGGGCTGGGCGTCTCGATACTCAGCAAGCTGGTTGCCGGCAAGGCGATCGAGCTGGGCACTGTTGTCGCGGTCGACGCCGTCGGCCTGCCCGCAACGCGACCGTTCTACCTCGTCTTGCCCAAGGGCACGCCAACGCGTGCGGCGACGGCGTTTCACGAGTACCTGGTGGACGCACTCGATCGAGGCTGAGCGCGCACAGCATCCGAGTCCGGAGCACCTACCGTCGCGCGAGCGCCTGTCGTGAGGCCATGGTTGCCGGACCGACAGGGCAGGTCTCGGAAACGGTCCCGCCTCCCATTTTGGAAAGGAGCTGGATATGCACCATTTTGCTTACGCGCCACGTGCGTGGTGCCTGGTGAGCCTTGGGCTTGCCGCTGTCCTGGCACTCTCGCTCGCAGGTTGCGCGAAGCCCGCCGACACGTCCACCGAGCCCGTCGCCCAACAACCTGCGGAAGTCATCTTGGCGTCGACGACATCGACCCAGGATTCAGGCCTGTTCGACGTGCTCATCCCGGCATTCGAGGCGGCGAATTCACCGTACAGGGTCAAGGTCATTGCTGTCGGCACCGGTGAAGCGCTCAAGCTGGGGGAGACCAAGGATGCCGATGTGCTGCTCGTGCACGCCAAAGCAGACGAGGAGAAACTCGTAGCGGCGGGTTACGGTGTTGACCGCAAAGACGTCATGTATAACGACTTCATCATCGTGGGTCCTGAGAACGATCCAGCCGGAATCAAGGGTTCGGCCGACACCACAGCCGCCATGCTCGCCATCGCGAGGGCAGGTGAAGCCGGCAAGGCCACATTCGTCTCGCGCGGAGACGACTCAGGCACTCACAAGAAGGAAATCAAGCTCTGGACAGGATCCGGCATCGAGACTCCCACGCCTGAAACAGACGATTGGTACGAGTCGACCGGCCAAGGCATGGGGGAGAGCTTGAAGATCGCGTCCGAGAAGGGCGCCTACACGCTGGCTGACCGAGCGACGTACCTCTCGATGGCCGACACCATCAGCTCTGCTATCTTGTACGAAAAGGACAAGGCGCTACTCAATCAATACGGCGTTATCGTCGTCACCGACGCCAAGAACCAGGTTGGCGGCCAGGCGTTGTATGACTGGATTCTCTCGCCAGAGGGGCAGAAGGTCATCGGCGAGTTCGGCGTTGAAAAGTACGGGCAGCAGCTGTTCATTCCGAACGCTCAATAGTCAGGGACACCATACCAGTGGGCATATACGTCGACGCGCTGAGGGAAGGCTGGGAACTTCTTTCCAGCGGCACGTTCGACATTTGGGCGATCATCCTCACCTCGCTGCGAGTATCGGGCGCGGCAACGATGATCGCCCTGCTCATCGGTATTCCTATCGGACTCGTCGTTGGACTGAAGCGTTTTGTCGGCCGGGGTGTCGCCCTGCTGGTGTTCAACTCGGGGATGGGTATGCCGCCGGTGTTCGTGGGTCTGATCGTTGCGATGGCGCTCTCAAGACGCGGACCCTTTGGTGATCTGTCGCTGCTCTACAGCCAGACCGCCATGGTCATTGCGCAGGTGATCATCGCGTCGCCGATCGTCATGGCCATCACTGCAGCCTCGGTCTCGGCGGTTCCGCGCGCGCTTCGCTTGCAGGCCAAGTCGCTGGGTGCGCAGAGCTGGCGTGTGGCTCTGCTCACGTTGCGCGAGGCTCGGATGGGGCTCATCGCTGCCGTGGCGGCCGGCTTCGGGTCGGTCATCTCGGAGGTCGGCGCGGTTCAGATGGTGGGCGGCAACCTCGAGGGTGAGACTCGTGTGATGACCACCGCGATCGTCCAGTACACAAGGATGGGCCGCTACGGGTACGCACTGTCGTTGGCATTGGTCCTCATGGCTATCGTCATCATGGTGAACATCGTTCTGACCACCATGCAGACGTCGGCGCAACGCTGGGAGAAGCAGTGAGCGGGGCCCCGGTGTCCCTTGCGGGCGAGGGCCTCAGGCGCCGGCTAGGTAAGGCCGGCTTCGAGCTCGTAGTTGACCGCATCGAGGCGCCTGCTGGTGAGACGCTAGCCATCCTCGGCCCATCCGGCTCGGGCAAGACCACACTTTTGGAGCTTCTTGGATTGCTCGCACGGCCGGACGCAGGGCGCGTCTTGCTGGGTGGCAGCCCGGTCGATACGCGCAATCGCGCAGCCCGCTTACAGATGGCGGCCGTCTTCCAACGACCTTACCTGTTCAAAGGGTCGGTCGCTGGCAACGTCGAGTACGGATTGGTCGCCCGCGGGATCTCCCGGCGCGAGCGCGAGCCGCGGGTTGCCGCTGCGCTTGAGCGTGTGGGCCTGGCTGGATACGGGAGTCGCAGCGCGCTCGAGCTTTCCGGCGGCGAAGCACAGCGAGTTTCACTCGCCCGAGCTCTCATCTTGGAGCCTAAGGTACTCCTGCTCGACGAGCCGCTTGCATCGCTCGACCGACTGCTCAAGCGCCAACTCACACGCGACTTCGCAACGATACTGGGCGAGGCGGGCGTGACAGTCATCTACGTCACGCACGACCAGGACGAGGCGCTTGTGGTCGCTCAGCAGATAGCGGTCATGAATGAGGGTCGTCTCGTCAGTTCAGGGCCCGCCGAGGACATCATGGGACTCGCTCCAGATGCCTGGTCAGCGAACTTCCTGGGTATAGAATCGGCCTCGACCGGTCTGGTTTCGGGTGTTGATGCGGGACTGGTCGAACTGATAAGCGGTGTCACTACGATCTATGCCGTGGGTAACCCGGCTGTGGGCGCGGACGTCTTGTTCTCCGTGCACCCCGAAGACGTGCTGCTCTTCGAGCCTGGTACTGAGCTGCCGCTCACCACTGCGCGCAACCGCCTGCCCGTGCGCGTGCTCAGCGTCGAGCCCCGAGGCTCCTCCCTCTATGCCACACTCGATGCCAACGGCGTCGGACTTGCTGCCAGCGTGTCTCGCGCTGCAGCGGCAGAGCTGAGAGTAGTGCCGGGTGCAGAGCTGCTCGCTGTGTTCAAAGCGACCGCGGTTCGCTGGCGGCTTGGCGCTTAGCGGCGCAACGCAGCTACAATGTGACCTCAGTGCGAGTCCGGCCGGCATCGCGGCGCACAGGACGACTGGAATGGGTAAGGGACTTACGTGAACCCCGCTGATGACATGCGACTTCCGGTGACCGCCGCCGTTTTAGCGGGTGGTCGTTCGCTGCGCATGGGAGTGGACAAGACGTTGCTGTCGTTTGACGGGCACACGCTCGTCGCACGCGTCTGCGAGACGGTCGGCTCGGTCTGCGAGCGCACGATCGTGGTCACCAACCGCCCCGAGGCGCTTGATGATGCAGGGCTTCCGGACGGAGTCGACGTCATCCGCGACGAGGTGGCCTACCAAGGACCTCTGGGCGGGCTGGCAAGCGCGCTCGCCGCGGCCGACACCGAGTGGGTGTTCGCCGTTGCTGCGGACATGCCACACGTAGAGCCCGATCTGATTCGCGCCCTCTGGGATGCACGCGGCGACGGGGACGCGGTGGTGCCTTTGACCGACAAGGGCCTCGAGCCGCTGCTCGCGCTCTACCGGGCGCCCGCGTGTCTGGGTCCCGCCCGTGAAGTGCTCGCTACGGGTCGCCGACGGTTGGTCGCGCTCTTCCCGCAGGTCAAGGTAGTCGAAATCCCTGTTGAGCAGCTCCGCGCGGCGGACCCCGACTTGCGCTCGCTGTTCAACGTCAACACACCCGCCGACCTTGCTGAAGCCCGTGAGACCGTCCCCGAGCCCACCGCCAAGCCGCGCCGCCTTGAGGTCGTGGAAGTCGCCACACGCCGCCCTCGCACGATGCCCAGCGAAGCGCCGGTCACCATCCACATCAACGACGAAGAGGTAGCTACCGTCCAAGCGACACCGCGCGACCTCGAAGAACTCGCAGTGGGCTTCCTGCTCTCAGAGGGGTTGCTCTCGGATCGGTCCGCGTTCGGTCGCGTCGACGTCGACCTGAAGCGCGGGATGGTCTGGGTTTCTACTGCCGAGAAGGTCCCCTCTGATCTCGCCGAGCGCACGCGCTACCTCACGAGCGGCTGCGGCAAGGGCGTAACCTTCGCGAGCGTGGGACACGCGCGCGGGCTGGCGCCCGTGGATTCAGACCTCACCGTGACTCCCAACGACGTCTACCAGCTCGTGCGCGAACTGGGTGATGCTGCCATCATGTATCGGGACTCCGGAGGTATGCACGCCGCCGGCTTGGGCCGTGATGGTGAGCTGCTCGTTGCCCGCGAGGACGTGGGCCGCCACAACGCTATCGACAAAGTGCTGGGTCGCGCGTGGTTGGACGGTATCCCTACAGTCGGTGCCGTGCTCGTTGGGACCGGACGCATCAGCTATGAGATGGCCGTCAAAGCCGCCAAGGCGCGCGTTGCGATCGCGGCCTCCCGCAGCGCCGTGACCGATCTGGCCGCCGATCTCGCCGACGGCCTGAATATCACGCTCGTCGGCTATGTGCGCGGTGGCAAACTCACCGTCTATACGCACCCCGAGCGCGTGATCACCTCGACCAAGGAGGACTCGTGATCTCAGCAATGACCGTCGAGGCCGCGCGTCAGCTTGTCCTCGACCGCATCGGGGCTCTTTCCGCCCAAGACATCCCGCTCCTCGATTCGCTGGGTCGAGTGCTTGCTGCCGACGCAACCAGCGACATCGATGTGGCGCCGTTCGACAACTCTGCGATGGACGGGTTCGCAATGCGCGCGGCGGACCTCGCGGGTGCGACCCAGACCGCGCCGGTCATGCTCGACGTGATCGCCCACATCGCCGCTGGTGACGACGTGGCCGGAATCGAAGTGGGCATCGGGCAGGCCGCTCGCATCATGACCGGCGCTGCAGTCCCCGACGGTGCGGACTCGGTCGTGATGGTCGAGCGCACCAAGGTCGCCTCCGGCGACGGTGGCATCGGCTCGCGCGTGGGCTTCGAGATCGCTCCCAAACTCGGGGAACACATCCGCCGCCGTGGCGAAGAGGCGCGCGCAGGTGACGTGGTTCTCTCGGCGGGCGAGGTCATCGGGGCGGCCGCCATCGGGCTGCTGGCCTCCACCGGGCACGCGATGGTGAGCGTATACCGCCGCCCGCGCGTTGCGGTCCTCTCCACCGGCAGCGAACTCGTTGAGGTCACCCAGACCCCTGGGCCCGGCAAGATCCGCAACTCCAACAGTTACTCGATCGCCGCGCAGGTCATGGCCGCCGGCGGAGTGCCCGTCCGCTACGACATCGTGCCCGACGAGATACAGGCAACGCGCGACGCCTTTGTGAAGGCTGCCGACGAGTGCGATTTCATCGTCACAAGTGGCGGTGTGAGCGTGGGCGACTTCGACTACGTCAAGCCGGTGCTCGAGGAGCTGGGCGAGCTACTGTTCTGCAAGGTGATGATGCGGCCCGGCAATCCCCAGACGCTGGGATGGATCTCGGGCGTGCCGTTCTTCGGGCTTCCGGGCAACCCTACAAGCACCTACGTGGGCTTCGAGATCTTCGTGCGCCCCGCTCTCAGGCTCATGCAGGGCTTCTCGGCTATCGACCGCCCGATTACGATGGCGCGGCTTTCGCACGACGTTACAAAGAAGCAGGACCGTCGTTACTACCTGCGCGGACGTTGCGAACGCACGAGCGACGGCTACGAGGCGTCTACACCGTTCAGTCAGTCCTCCGCGCTGCTTACCGCGGCGCACCGGGCGAACTGCTTCATCGTCTTGCCCGAAGGAGAGGGAGTCTTCGTCGCCGGAACGCAGGTACAGTGCGTCCGGCTCGATATGGAAGAGGGTGTGCAATGAGTGACAACGGACCCAAGGAGCTCGATCCGCGCTGGACGGCCCAGGTCACCGAGGCCATGCAGGCCGCAATCGTCGCCAAGGCGGTCGATGGCAAGGTGACCTGCCCGGTGCTGCGTAAGTTCGCCGAGGATACCGGGGTGCCTTACAAGGTCGCCGGCGCTGCCGCCGACATGGCCGGCGTGCGCGTTCACAACTGCGATCTGGGCTGCTTCTAGGCCGCACGACGCACCAACAGAACTGGGGTAGGACATGACAGATACGCCGAACACGGTTCCCGTGGTCTCGGTGGTTGGGAAGGGCGACTCCGGCAAGACGACCTTCCTCGAGAAGCTCATCTCTGAGCTGACGGATCGCGGCGTTCGGGTCGCTACCGTCAAACACCACATCCACGACTACGACATCGACGTCCCCGGCAAGGACTCGTACCGCCACGCACGGGCCGGTGCCGTAGCGACGATGGTCTCATCTCCCGAGAAGTTCGCACTCATCCATGAGGTTCAGCGCGAGCTCACCATCGATGAGATCGCACGGGTCGCGGCTGACGCGGGATCGCACATCCTCATCACCGAGGGCTTCAAGCGCGAAGGGCGCAATCGCATCGAGGTGTCGCGCACCGAGCGGTCCGATTCGCTTGTCTGCGACCCGGAGGAGCTTCTCGCCCTGGTGACCGACAACGATGCGCTCGTGTGCGCGGACGTGCCGCGGTTCGACCTGGACGATGCTCCCGGCGTGGCCGACCTCATCGGCGAGCGCTTCTTTGGACGTGATGGCTGATGGCCATCGACGTGCACGGACGCCGCATCGACTATCTGCGCATCGCGCTCACGGACCGCTGCAACCTGCGTTGCGTCTACTGTATGCCCGAGCAGGGCGTGCCGTGGAAGCCACACGACCAGATTCTCACGCTCGAGGAGATCGAGCGGTTCACCACCATTGCGATGGAGTTCGGCATCGGTAAGATCCGGCTCACGGGCGGCGAGCCACTCGTGAGAAAGGGCGTGCCGGAGCTCATCCGCCGGCTGCGCGAACACGTGGGCGTTGAGGCGGTCGCTCTGACCACCAACGGAACGTTGCTGCCGCAGTTCGCCGCTGAGCTGCGCGAGGCGGGACTGGAGCGCGTCAACATCAGCCTCGACTCGCTCGACCCCGACGTGTTCGAGTCCGTGACGCGCGGCGGTCACCTCTCCGACGTGCTTGCGGGCATCGACGCGGCATTCGAAGCCGGCTTCTCGCCGGTGAAACTCAACGTCGTCGTCGTGCGCTCGCTGCACCAGGATCTTCTCGGCTTCGCGAAGCTCACCACCGAGCGCCCGCTGCATGTGCGGTTCATCGAGTACATGCCCGTGGGCGAGTCGGCGCACGAGGGCTCGGGTTGTGCTGCGGAGTCCGGAGGATGGAGCCGAGAGGACCACGTCCCCAGCGAGGAGACGCTCGCCACGATCACCGAGCAGGGCCGGGCGGCGGGTCTGGGCGAGCTTGTCGAGGTCGAGCGCGAGGGCGCGCCCGGCGGCTGGGGGCCCGCGCAGTACTATCGTTTCGAAGGTGCACCGGGCACCATCGGCGTGATCTCGCCGCTCTCGCATCACTTCTGCGGCGAGTGCAACCGCTTGCGGCTCACCGCCGACGGCATGTTGCGCCCGTGTCTGTTCTCGGATATCGAGTACAACGTGCGCACGCCGCTTAGGACCGGCACCGACGACGACGTACGTGCGGTCATAACCACCGCACTGGGCGCGAAGCCCGAGAGCCACCAAGACCGCGTGGGCACGCTGCGCGGGATGTCTCAGATCGGAGGCTAGGATGGGATCAGACGAACTCGGCCTGACGCACTTGGACAGCGCTGGTCAGGCACACATGGTCGACATCGCCGACAAGGCCATCACTCACCGCACCGCGACCGCGACGGCGTTCGTGGGGATGAAGCAAGACACGCTCGAGCTCATCTCCCGTGGTGCCGCAGCGAAGGGCGACGTTCTCGCCACCGCGCGCATCGCGGGCATCATGGCCGCCAAGCGCACGAGCGAGCTCATTCCGCTCTGCCACCCGCTTTCGCTCACGCACGTCGCTGTCGATCTGGCGCTCGTGCAGACCGCACCCGTGGGTGTCCGCGTCACCGTGACCGCCGAGACAGACGGCAAGACCGGAATCGAGATGGAGGCGCTCACCGCAGCGTCCGTCTCGGCGCTGACTGTCTACGATATGTGCAAGGCGGTCGACCGGGGCATGGTCGTTTCCGACGTGAAGCTACTCTCGAAGGCCGGAGGCAAGTCCGGCACGTGGACCCGCGAGGAGGACCCGCGATGAATGACGCGGAAGTCGGCACGACGGGCAAGGTGACGTCGGTCAACCTGTCGGAGCGCAAGACCATGCGCAAGAAGCGCTACGATGCCGGCGCGCTGATGCTGGACCGCGGGTTCGCCCAGGACGCACACGCGGGCGATTGGCATCGCCAAGTCTCGCTGCTGGCCCAGGAAAGCATCGACGAGATGGTGGCAAAGGGCCTCGACGTGGGCCCCGGCGACTTCGCCGAGAACATCACCACCCAGGGCGTCAACGTCATGACCCTGCAGGTAGGCAGCATCATCAACATCGGTGATGAGGTCGTCCTCGAGATCAGCCAGATCGGCAAGACGTGTCACAACAAGTGCGCGATCTACTACCAGGCAGGAGACTGCGTCATGCCGCGCGAAGGCGTGTTCGCAGTGGTCAGAACTGCCGGTCCGGTGAAGGTTGGCGATATGATAGAGGTCGTGAGCCTGGGTGACGGGACCTGCGATCGCTCTCCGGAGGAGTCTTTGGTCGCTTCCGCGCAAGTCCGGGCCGCCAATGCGTGCAAGAAGCTCGACCAGCCGACCAAGGAGTAAGGTACGCATGCCGCACCTACGCATAGGGGTCCTGACCTGTTCGGACACCCGTTCCGCTGCCGAGGATACCGCTGGCCGTGCGCTTGTCGAATCATCCGAGGCGCGCGGTTGGGTCGTCGTTGACTACAGGGTGTGCCCCGACGATCACGAAGCCATCGCGCAAGCTCTCATCAAGATGGCCGACGTTGATCACGCTGACGTCGTGTTCACCTGCGGAGGCACGGGCCTGGGTCCGCGCGATGTGACGCCCGAGGCGACCCTTTCGGTTGCTCCGCGCCTGGTTCCCGGCATCGCCGAGCACATTCGCGCCGAGTCGCTGCGTGTGACCAAGCGCGCAATGCTCTCGCGCGCGGTTGCCGTGCAGCGTGGGAGCACGCTCATCATCAACATGCCCGGGTCTCTCAAGGCCGCCACAGAGTCGTTTTCGTTCGTCGCCGATCAGCTCGAGCACGCGCGCGATATGACCGCAGGCGGAGGGCACGGATAGCCTATGCCGGCGCAGTTGACGGATTCCAAGGAGACGCGAATCTACCTCGACCATGGTGCCACTTCATGGCCCAAGCCACCCTCGGTCATCGATGCGGTTGCCAACGCGATGACGACCTACGGTGCCAATCCGGGTCGCGGTGCCTACAAGTTCGCGCTGGACACCACCCGGGCCATCCACACAGCTCGCAGCGATATCGCCGCGTTTCTCGGCGTTGCCGACACCCACGACCTCGTCTTCCAACCCGGCTGCACGCAGGCGATGAATCTGGTGCTGGCGGGGCTGTTCGCGCCGGGCGACCGCGTGGTTGCCTGTTCGATGGAGCACAACGCGGTGGCACGACCACTCAACATGTTGACCTCACGCGGTGTCGAGGTCGTCATTGTTGACGCCGACGAGTCCGGCGTCGTGGATGCCGATGAGATTGAGGCGGCGGTTTCCGCATCGCCTACTCGGGCGGTTGTCTGCCAGCACGCAGGAAACGTCACCGGTGCCATTCAGCCCATCCCGGATCTTGCTGATGTCGCCCATGCGCACGGCGCGCTCCTGCTGGTCGACGGGGCCCAAGCCGGCGGTCATCTGCCGGTCGATCTAGAGAGCCTGGGCGTTGATGCTTGGGCCTGCTCGGGGCATAAGGGGCTTCTTGGCCCCCAGGGAATCGGCGTGCTCTATCTTGCGCCGTCCTGCGACCCCGTCGAGCTGGTCACCGGCGGCAGTGGCGGCGGCAGCAGTGAGGATCCCCTCCAGCCAACGGTACGACCCGATCGCTACGAAGCGGGAACACCCAATACCCCGGGAATTCTTGGGCTGGCAGCAGCAGTGCGCTTCCTGACCGAGCACGCGCAGGAGTTACGCGCCAACGAGGAGACGCTCACGCACCGGCTGCATCAGGGTGTTCTCGGCATCGAGGGGTTCTCGGTGCTGGGTCCGGCGCTGGGTGAGCCGCGCGTTCCCATCGTGGCGGTGCTGCACGAACGGATCAGTGCCGACAGGCTCGCCTTCGCGCTCGATCGGCGCTGGGGTATTGCGGCCCGAGCGGGCCTTCACTGCGCGCCGTGGGCTCATCGCACGCTCGGCACCGCAGAATTCGGTGCCTTGCGCTTCGGGCTCGGCTACGCCAACACGGCCAGCGACGTGGACGAACTGCTCGGCGCACTGGCCGTGCTGGCGAACGAGCTCGCGTGAGCGCACGTGCCCTGCGGACGTTCGCGGTCCTGGGATTCGCCTCGACGCACGATGCGCTCGACGCCGAGGCGGCGCTCCGAGCAAACGATATCGAAGTGGTCCCGATACCCGCTCCCAAGAGCATCGGAAGCCTGTGCGGTATTGCGCTAAGGGTCGTTCCGGAGCAGCTGGAACGGGTAGTTGCATGCCTGGGTGCGGCTGGGGTGTCCATCGCTGCGAACTGTGAGATCGAAGATGTGTAGCTTCGGAGGTCTCGTTGACACCCTGTCTGAGCCTCTTTATGCTGCTCGCAACTGTTGTTACAAGCCCTTCGGGCCGCACTTTGACGTCCGGACAGCGTCTGAGGTTGTATTTCATGCGGTGTGCAGGGAAAGCCGGCCCGTTCTCGGGCATTACACGGGAGTAGGGGGTGTCAGTCGATGACGCTGACGACACTCAATGTCTGGTTGGACGTGGCGTTCACCACGATCTACCCAATTATGCTGATTGCGCTGGCGGCGCACTTCACGGGCAATATCCTCACCGGCCGAGCTAAGCGCCGCTTCGGCAAGCAGTGGGAGTGGCCGCACCACGACAGCCATCCGCCGCTCCTGCCCAAGATGCTGCACTTCATGCACGTGTTCAGCATGATCATGCTGGGCGCAACGGGCCTGCTGATCCGGTTCCCCCAGTTCAATCGAACCCCCATGCGCGTGATTCACTACGTGTTCATGGTGATCGTCGTCGCGAACCTCATCTGGCGCCTGTGGTATGCGTTCGCATCTCGCCAGCGCGACTACAAGGAGTTCGTGATCAACAAGAGAGACATCACGACCGCACCCAAGGTCATCCTGTACTACATCTTCATCAAGCCCTCGAAGCCGCACCTGGGCAAATACAACGTCATGCAGAAGGGCACCTATTCGCTGTTCGTGCCGCTGCTCATCATCCAGGCGATCACGGGGTTCATGCTCTTCCGCGTTGGCATTCCGTTTGTTGACACGAGTCTGTACGAGCTAGCGGCGGGTGTGATCGGTGCGACCGGCATCTTCTGGGTCCGTACGACTCACTACATCGTCAACTGGCTGTTCATCATAATCACGACGATCCACGTGTACCTTTCCGTGACTGAGGACTTCCCGGCGTTCCTCGATTTCTTCGGGATGGGCGGACTGGATCCCAACAACCGGCACGGCGACCACGAAGAGCACCCGCTGGATGATGAGCTCGCTCCGGCGTACGCGAGCGTGGATCACGCCCAATAAGGAGAAGACCGCTAGCGTGCGTATCTGGTTGAGCATGGTCGTTGTGTGTGTGGCAGCCGGTTTGGCGCTGCCTTCGATCACGCATGCGGCCGAGGCGACCGCAACGGCCACCACCGAGCTCAACTTCGCATTGCCGACGTATGGCAAGTCCGGATGTGTCGTCTGCCACGGCGACCCGAACCTGGTCAAGGTCTCAGGCGAGACCACGTCGACGATGTACGTCAGCGTCGCTCAGCTCGAGACTTCCGCACACAAGGCGGATCTGTGCACGGGGTGCCACGTCGATTTCGCGTATACCTCGCCCCATAGCAGCACGGCGAACGGCACAGATTGGGAGTCTGTCGCGAAGTCCGCGTGCAGCAGCTGCAAGGACCACCAGCCGCAGTTCGCCGACTATACGTCAGGCGCCCACTCGCCTGCAGGCACGCCGGGAGAGACGGCCTCACAGACGGCTGCCGCGCGCGCTGCCCAAGGCAAGCCGGCGGCAGTGCCGTTGTGCGGTGACTGCCACAGCGCCTCGCACGCGATTCCTTCGAAAGACGACACGGCCGGGCAAACTGCGTTTCGCAAGCGGGGTCTCGAGATCTGCGGAGGCGAATGTCACGGGGATCAGGCGGACAACTACACAGACTACTACCACGGTGCCGCATACCAAGAAGGTCAGCCCCATGATGCCCCCGCATGCTGGGACTGCCATGGCACGCATGAGATCCTGCCGGCGAAGGACCGCAGATCCATGGTCAACGAGCGCAATTTGGTCGACACGTGCGGGCAGGCAGGCTGTCACATCGGCGTCGACGAGAGCTTCCTTGAGTATGCGCCGTTTGTGCACGGCAGGGATGAGGTCGTGACGTTGAATCCGGTGAATGTGTTCTTCGAGTCAGTACGGGCAGGTGTAGGTGGCGCAGTGGACACGGTCACCTCTTGGTTTCAGAGAGGTTAGCAAAGGGCGAGGCATCCGGTCTCGCAGGGAGAAGGGGTAGGAGACATGGCGCCACGGTACCGAGCACGCCCCGGCAGGCTGCTCGCCATCGGGCTCGCGGGACTCGCATTCTGCGTGTCCTTGGGTGCAGGAGCGGCCTTTGCCGCCGATGCGCCGGTCGAGCCACCTAGTTTCGAGCAGTTGTTTCAGCAGCTTCAAAACACGCCCGTCTACAAAGACGCGTGCACCATGACCTGTCACGGCAACATTGCCACGACCAACAACTACTCGTCGGCTGTCAACTTCCAGCACGGGTATCACCAGTTGGTTGCGTGCGACAGCTGCCATCCGCGGTTTCCCCACCGCGCGGATGCCACTATCGAGCGGCCTACGATGAAGGGTTGCTTCGACTGTCATGGCGTGCGCCATGGGCCTATGGGCATCATCGCCTCAGACGCGTGTAATGACTGCCATGTGACGCCCAAAGAGCAGCTGCGTCCGGTGTTTCACACATTCGGATGGGCCGGTATCGAGCACGTGGCTCCCGCCCAAAAGGAGTTCAACACCCGGTGCGCGATGTGTCACGAACCTGCCTCGTGCACCGAGTGCCACGACCGCGAAGGCATCAAGTGGGCTCCCACAAGCTGGGATTACAACGCGGGCGACGGTTGTCTGGCATGCCACGGCGACGACGGCCTCTCCAAGCAGTCGGCGTCCGGGCTGAAGTCCTTCAAAGTGGACGGGGTCACCGACTCGGCACACCCCGACGTGACCTGCCAGGAGTGCCATCCGGACTACCGCTACGACGACAAGACCATGCCCAGCCAACTGTGGACGATCAACTCGAGCAACGCCTGCGCAGCGTGTCACGAGTCGCAGAAGGACAACGCTGAGCTCTCGGAGGAAGATCGGACTCGGCTGAGCGACGTGGTGCCGGAGTACAATAAGTCCACGCACGCCCAGGCCATCAACGACGGCAACTACGATGCTGCCACCTGCGGATCCTGCCATGGCGGGCACTTCATCGCTCGCACTGACAATGAGGTAGCCACGCGACGGCAGCACATGGCGTCATATCGAGTCTGCGCTCGCTGCAAGCAGCACGGTGAAGACTACGATACCTACGACGACTACTATCATGGCAAGGCGTACAAGTCTGGCACGCCCGATGCACCCGCGTGCTGGGACTGCCACAGCTCGCACAAGATCCTCCCTAAGGCGAGCGCGGAGGCCAGTGTGAACCCGGCTAACGTGGGTGACACGTGTGGACAAGACGGATGTCATTCAGGCAGCGACGAACAGTTCGGAGCGTCCTCTGCAGAGCTCATTCACTCGAAGTCCGCAGAAGAGGCCGCCAACCCACTCAGGCAGCTGATTGCGAGACTTACCGGACAGTAGACCGTTCTTGGAAAGGACTATGCGGCCAACGTGAAACGCCGCTCCAACATCAAGGTACTCATCTGGGGGGTGGCTGCGATTATGCTCGCAGCCGCCTTCCTGCTTGCGTCCACCCGCTTGGGGGACGCCGCCGAGGAGCCCGCGATCGACACTGCGGCGCCCATCGACCAGTCCCAGTGCCTGCCCTGCCACATCGACCTGAGCGACGTCACCGTGCCCGGGCTGGTGTTCAGCCACGGCAACCACCTCATGGTGAGCTGTGACGGCTGCCATCAGCGCTTGCCGCATCGTGAGGATGCGACCGAGCACGTCCCCATGGAGGTCTGTTTCGCATGCCACGGAGTCCAACATGGGGAGCAGGGCGAATTGGCGACAGGGAAGTGTGAAGACTGCCACACGCCTTCGTTCGAGTTGCGGCCTAAGGACCACACCGCCCAGTGGGCGAAGAAGCCGCACGTCTCAGCCAGCGAGCAGCAGGGCGTCAACAGCTGCATGATGTGCCACGACGCCCCCGAGGATTGCGACGCGTGCCACGCCAAGGAGGCCCCCAAGGCTCCTCAGATGACTGATGGCTATCACACGGTCTTCACGCCACGGCCCAAGGACCCCTCCATCAAGATCTACCCCAAGGGCAAGGTCTCGATGTCACAGTGCGTGTACTGTCACGAAGACATCGATGACATCACCCCGGGCCGCCTCATCTTCGCCCATGCCGACCACATCAAGCGCAACTACTCGTGCGAAGCATGCCACCCGCAGTTTCCGCACAACGAAAAGGGCCCTGTTCCCCCCGACATGCAGTCATGCTATCGCTGTCACGGTCTGGTTCACGCATCACAAGGTGAAGTGGCTACCGAGAAGTGCGAGAAGTGCCACCCCAAGGAGTTCGAGCTGGTTCCGGACAACCACACCAAGGGTTTCGTAGGTGGCGCGCATAAGAAGCAGGCGGATGCTGACCCTGCCTACTGCGCGATGTGCCATCAGAGCTCGTTTTGTGTGAAGTGCCACACTGGTCAGTCGACGAGCGCCAACGCTTCGAGCAAGCCCGTCATACCGAAGGCTCACCGTCGGCAGCCGTGGAGGGGAGAGCACGGAGGGCAGTTCCTGAAGGGGGAGGGGGCGTGCGCATCGTGTCACACCGAGGAGTCCTGTACGAAGTGCCATAAGACCGCCATGCCACACCCGGTCGGGTGGATCGAGGACCACAAGCCGGCGTCCGGTGTGCCGCAAGACGACTGCAACGTCTGTCATACGAACCGCAACAGCTGCCAGAAGTGCCACCACTCAGAGGTGCAGCAGGGCCAGCTGATCGCGAAGAACTGCACCCCCTGCCACGATGAGATGAAGCAGAAGCCGCCTACCGCGATCAAGAACAAGGGTTTTGCCGAGCACGCGGTCCACTTCAATGTGGCGAAGAAGAAGGGCAAGCCCTATACCTGCGATGACTGCCACGTAGGCTTCTCCACAGCGTCCTCGGAGCAGCTTGGCGCCGCGGGCCATGACGTCCGCCTGTGTTACGGCTGCCACGGTGGCCTCGACCTGCAGAACCGAACGATAGCGCCGTATCCGGGGGCAGAGCT
>JBBREQ010000008.1:0-42612 GCA_038202795.1 Coriobacteriia bacterium
GGGTCGCCCTCGGCGATGCCGGCGTCGATGTGCTCGGCCATGTTGGTGAGGAACGCGATGACGTCGTGGTTGGTGACGCGCTCGATCTCGTCGATGCGCTCGACCTCGAACGCGGCGGTCGCTCGGATGTGCGCGGCCTCCTCGGCCGAGATTCCTGCCTGCCCCAGCTCGGCCTGCGCCTCGCACGCGAGCACCTCGATCTCCTGCCAGATCGCAAACTTGTTCTCAAGCTCCCAGATGCGAGCCATGTCAGGACGGGAGTAGCGAGGGATCATGAGGAAGACCTCCGTGGAGTGCGTGGGCGGGGTGCATAGGCATTATCGCCGAGGATGGAGCGGGGGTCACGCCGGAGTAGCCAGCAAAGGCTCAACGAGTGACACAGTGTGTACAATGTCCGACCCCTTGGGTAGACTCTAAGTGATCCTTTGCCCAAGGCTTTGGGTCTTGGCAGCGCCTCAGTCGCCGTTAAGACTGGGGCTTTTCCTTTTCTGGTGCCGGCTTGTGGATCTCAATTTGGGCACCCTCACTGCGGATCTTGCGTAGGTAGGACGCGTCAGCCGGAAACGCCGTCCGTAGACGTAGGCAACCATCATCTTGTCTATCGAGTACAACGACGTACGAGTTCTCCGTGACGATCAGCACGCGTCGTTATTCGCTCGGCCGCCGCCGGAGCTGCTTCAGCTTCCACTCCATCCGCGGACTCGCGATGGCGGCGCCGAGTGCTTCTGGCTCCTGCCCGAAGAGTAGCTCTGGACGGTATACGTTCTCCTCACCCAGCAAGCGAAGGTACTCGACGTGTGCGGGGGCGAGCCGACTGAGAGACTGGATCAATGGCATGGCTCGAGCGATGAGGCTCTCCACCGTAGGCCTCTCGGCAGCGGTGAGCATCGGATAGCCGAACAGCGCACATATCTTGCGCGCAACGAGTTCCGTTGGCATCAGGCACCTGAACTCCACCTCACCAGCGACCGGCTGTGCCCACACAGTGGCCCACCGCCGAATTGGAGATCGATCCAGGAAGTTGAGGTCCACCTTGACGTGGTCTTGGTGCGATCCGTATACCATTCGCACCATCATCCCCGCATGATCTTGCTTGGGGGTGCCGATGCGATAGCCAATCAGCCGTGCTTCTGCGAACAGCTGGCTAACGACCTCCTCGCGTTCGGCCTCCATCTCCACCTGCAGGACGCTGCCCACGTACAAGAGATCGATGTCCACCGAGAGCCTGACTATGCGTGGCAAGTGGAAGAGGTTGAGCGCAGTTCCACCATGCAAGACCAGCCGCTTCTCAAGAAACGGGTTGCGCTGGAGGGCCTGCAGCAACTCAAGCAGGCGCTCAACCTTCTCAATCGACCGCTGGTCATAGCCCTCCCCCAGCTGTATCTGGGGTCTCATCCGTTCAACCACTCCTCAACCTCGACATCAGCCGGCACGTAGAGCCGCCAGTGCGCCACAAACCGGGCCGCGCGCTCCCTGTCACCGAGATAGTACGGCCCCGTGCCTATCCGATCCCTTAACGCCTGCAGGGCATCGTCCTCCAGACGCCACTGCGAAGAGCCCAGACTAAGCACCCACGCTGTCCGAGCGACGACCGTAGGCGAGCCGAGTAGATCGAGGTAGTCGAGCACATCATCGAGGCGCCAGGACGGTACTGCCCCCACGCTGCGAAGTAACATTTCGAGGCCACCTCCCCACCGAGGGTCGGCGAGGCAGTCCACCAGCGTGCGTTCTCGGGTCGTGACGCGAACGGGCTCTCCATCGATGTGCCGCGCCAACGTATGTCGGGAGAGAACCGACTCCTTCGCCATCCCCTGTGGCATCTTCAGCCTCACGTACTCGTACGCTCCGTAGGTACGACGAAAGGGCCGCGCCGCCGATGAGAAGGTCACCCGCCTCAACACGTTATGCGAGAGCCCCAGAGCCACGAGGGCAGACGCATGGGAGATCACGACGTCTGATCCGAGCTTGGACGCGAGCACCAGCGAATCCGGGTTCCTGGTCGCGAACAGTCCGAAGCGGGAGACGTAGACACCCCGCATGACGCGCTCGGCCCACCCGCGTTCAACCGCATGGTCGAGACGGTGCTTGGCGGCGGCAGGTGAAGAGCCCACCGGCAGGGCGTTCCCGAACTCTCGTATCGTGAAGACGTGATGGCCTGCGAGGTAATCTTGTGTCGACTGCATGCCAGTTGTCATGGATAGCCCCTAAGTCGCACTCTGTACGACTTAAGTGTACTGTACGCAAGTCCAGTTGCCAATAGACACCTGATGGTCGCTCTCAGGGCGACTAACGGTATGCGATTAGCAACTCCCCTTTCGGATTCCATCAGGCTACAACGGTCGCTCCAGAACCTCCATGACTGGCCGAGCAATCCACACCCTGCCCCATTCGCGACCCGTGAACTCCTCGAGGAGCCCCGCAGCTTCCAGCGCTGCGATCGCCTTGCGCGCCGTCGGGTCGGACACGCCGAGACGGCGGGCGGCGACAGCGGCACTCACCATCGGCGAGCGGAAGATCTCGTCTACCAAGGCGAGTGCTTTGGGCTTCGCCCCCACGAGCATACGATAGTGCTCGCGCATCTCGGCCAGCTCAGTGGCCTGCTCGGCAGCGCGGCTGGCCACCTGAGAGACGCCCTCAAGGAAGAACAGCAGCCAGCTTCGCCAGTCCGCATCGGTGCGCACCGCCTGTAGCGCGTCGTAGTAGGCGTTCCTGTGTGCCTCGAAGTACGCCGAAAGGTAAAGCAACGGCTGCGACAGACGCTGCCGCTCGACGAGGAAGAGCGTGATCAGCAGCCGCCCGATACGCCCGTTACCGTCGAGGAACGGGTGAATCGCCTCGAACTGCTCGTGAACCATCGCGCATTGCACGAGCTCGGGTAGAGCGTCGCGATCGTGGAGGAATCGCTCCCACGCGCCAAGCGCATCCAGCATCTCATCGGGTGGAGGCGGCACATATGCCGCAGTCTCGATTGTGGAGCCGGGCCGCCCAATCCAGTTCTGGGAACGACGGAACTCCCCCGGTGTCGCATGCTCTCCCCGAACCCCGGTCATCAAGATCTCGTGAATCTCGCGGATCAAGCGCAAAGAGAGTGGGAACTGGGACAGTCGGGTCAGACCGTGCTCAAGCGCTGTGACGTAGTTGCGCACCTCGCGGACGTCGTCGCGGGTCGCCTCCACGCGGTCGGGCTCAATTTCGTCGAGGAACAGGTCCGACAGGCTCGCCTGTGTCCCCTCGATTCTGGACGAGAGCACTGCTTCGCGCCTTGTGTAGGGGTCGGTGAGCAGGTGCGGGTTGGGCAGTTGCGAACCGACGCCAGCGAGATGGCTGAGTGCGGCATCAGCCCGCGACAGCGCGATGACCAAGCCCGTGTCCCACTCGATTGTCGGCGGAAGTGGAGCAGGCACGAACGCCCAGTATCCTGCCTCGGCGCGAACGACCTGACCGGCCTGAGGCGACGCGTAGTCCTTCGGATCCACTGGTCACTCTCCCAAAGTCAGATTGCAGAGAGGCGGGTGCTTTGCAAGTTTCGCTTGCTATTCTTGCAAAGCTCTGGGGACTTTGCAACCGGAGTTGGGAACCCGCCGGTTCCAGGGAGCGTCCGTTCGTACTGCTTGCTCGCAATGCGTTCGCGGAGCGTGCGCACACTCCAGTGCTCCCGGGCGACGGAAAAGGCGTAGAAGTACCGTTTCTGCTGGTCAGAGTGCATCAACAACTCTGCGAGGTGACTCCAGGCCAAGCTTCTCAACACTGCCGAGAAGAACGTTGTCTAGAGTCAGCGAGCACGCCGAGTACGCCCCCGCCGCGGCGGCGCACATCGCCGATCACGCTATCCATGGCTTAGGTTGGCCAACTTGTGCCAGAATCCACATCGTGCCCCCATCCCCAGGGAGACTCATGGACCCGCATCAGCCGTCAACGCAACTGTCGGCATCACAAATGCTCCGCCTCATGAAGGCGAGCGTGCGCGACGCCAGTGTAGTGCGCGTGCGCACAGATCTTCCTCCGTCGGGATATGACATGAGCGAGTTCCTTGCGAACGCGCGCATCATGTTACGTGCCATCCAAGAAGACCCCCCAAAGGCGACCAAGACGCTCGGGAACTTGGAGCGAAAGTTCGTCCGCAAGGTCTACTTCGAGATGGAGTGGCCCGAGGCGTACCGGGAGTTGGGCGCCCATCTGAAGGCTTTCGACGAGGAGCAAGTGCTGGGCGTCCACGTGATTCGCGTGGTGCTCGAGTTGGCCAAGCTCGTGAAGAAGCGCAAAGGCCGCTTCCACGTGACCGCGTTGGCAGCGGATCTTCTTCAGGAGACGAGAACCGGAGAACTGTACGAGCTGCTGTTCCGCACGTATTTCGGCACGTTCAACCTCTCCTACGTGTCCCGCCTCCTTCCTGAGCGGCTCTCGCTACAGACACACGTGGTGGACATACTCTGGTACCTAGCGAGCCTCGGGCAGGAGCCCTTCAGCACGGAGGAGCTTGCCCACCTGTGGCCGGAGCTAGTGAGCGAATTCTCCTCACACAGGTGGTGGCCCGCCGAGGGGGCGTTCTCCTACGCCCTCACGGCTCAGATCATCGACCCTCTCCGTCAGTTTGGACTGGTTGAACGCCTCGGCGTGCACGCCATCGAGGATACGCTTGGCTACTCTCTCCCACCTTGGCGGCCGACACCCCTCTTCGCCCAGGTCATCGAGATCGATCTTGGCCCCGCTGACCCCGACGAGATATTCGTGCCAGCCGAGATGCTCGACATCGAGTCTGCGTTCAGACGTTTTCGGGCCGAGGCCGACTCTGCCGTGCTCAACCAACGCGAGAGCGCCGATTCTATTCTCGACGCATGGCTCAGTTTCGTGGACCGAGAAGGCCCTGAGTCCCTTGAAGGATGGGACCGCGAACGATTCCGCGTCCGTCCTGGAAAGAAGCCGAGGCGCTTCACGACCCACTTCGGCCCCGAGTTCGCAATGCGCCTGGCGGATGCGTTCATCGAGGAGACGGCACGCCGAGCGCTGCCACAAGATCCCGATGTTGTGATGTTCGCGGCCCTTGTCATCCAGGAATTCGCCGTATGGTGCGTGGAGCACGAGTTGGTTCCCGCGAGCGACGTAATCGTGCAGATCGTGCGCACCGAGAAGCTCGCCGCTTCGCTCTCGGAGCTCAAGATGGGTGCCCCTTTCGTCGAGGACGCACACGTTGTGCGGCTGAAGGTGACGCTGGGCGGCGTGAAGCCGCTTGTCTGGAGACGCATTGAGGTCTGGGACGACTGCACCATGGGCGAGCTTCACCTCGCCATCAACGCCGCCATGGGATGGACCAACTCTCATCTGCATCGATTCGCAATTGGCCATCGCAGCATCGGTGTTCCTGACGACTTCGGACTTCCCGGGCAAGAAGATGAGGACGAGGAAGATGTTCTGTTGTGCGACCTACTCGATGTGGGAGTCACCACCTTTGCCTACGAATACGACTTCGGGGATGGCTGGCGTCACCGCGTCATCGTCGAATCCACCGATGAGCCTCTGGACGAGGTCTACTATCCACGCTGCACAGGTGGCTCGAACGCGTGCCCACCAGAGGATGTTGGCGGCCCCTACGGGTATGCGCAGTTCGTGAAGGCGATGAGCTCGAGTGTGTCCGATGCGTCCAAACAACCCGATGCGTATCTTGAGGACGCCGAAGATGATCCGGAGGACTATCGCGGCTGGTATGGGCGATCATTCGACCCCCACGCCTTCGATGCCGATGAGGCGAGCCACAGAATTCGCCAGTGGCAGGAAACGCCGGACCGTCCATGGTGAGGTGATCCGGTATCGTCATGCTGGTTCAGCGCCCTCCCCCTCGAGCGCCATCGCGCGCTCCATCGCCTCCTGAAGCCCCCCTTGCGCGCGACGCCTAGAGAGCGTCGGAGTGTTCGCCTCGAAGTACGCCGAGAGGTAGTGCAGCGGCTGCGACATGCGCTGCCGCTCGATGAGGAAGTGAGTGATCAGCAGCCGGCCCGATATGGCCGCATCGCAAGTGAATCATATAATGTATGTCGATTGACTTTCCATATATCGTGGTTTACTTTCATTATATGCAAACGACGTACACCATCGAATCGATTCTCGGCAATCGCAGCCGAGTCGCCGTCCTGCGAGTGCTCAGGGGAGTGCTCGTCCCCCTCAACGCATCCCAGATCGCCCGCCACGCCCACCTCACGCACCCAGCGGTCACAACCGTCCTGCACGACCTGAACTCGATGGGCCTGGTCCGGAGCAGCTCGGCTGGCAAGGCCAACGTCCATACCCTCGTGCGCGAGAACCTCTATGTGCAGAACATCGTGGACCCCCTCTTCGCCGCCGAGGAACAGATTCCCGAGGACATACTCGCTGCGCTGAGGGCCGCCTTCGAGGCGCAAACCGTCTCGGTAGTGCTCTTTGGTAGCTATGCTCGCGGGGACCAAGATGGGAACAGCGACGTGGACGTCGTGCTGGTGACAGCGGACACCGCAGCGAAGAACCGACTCGAGTCCACCTTGGACAATCGAATCTACGAGCTTGGTGTCCGCTTCGGTGCCTCGCTGTCACCGCTCACCTATGACCTGTCCGAGGCTGCCGTCCTGACAAACAAGGCACCCGAACTGTTCCACTCGATCAGCAAGGACGGAATCACCGTATGCGGCCTCCAGCCATGGGAATGGACGCGCAATGGCTAGGCCACAGGACATTCGCGAGATTCCAAGAGGCGAAGCCGCCAAGGCTCGGATCGGGCCGACGCCTTAGGCTGCGCTTGTCCTAGAACGCCAGGTGTTACTCCCGCCCGCACACGGCCACCTTGACGCCGATGATCGCCACCCACTATTTCCATGGCCAGAGCAGCCAGTTGGTCCACACCAGCGCCGCAATCACGAGCACGAGCCGGATCGGCGTCGCCCACGGCAGCGTCCAGATCCACAGGCAGATCATCCACGGCAGGAAGAGCAACCAGATCACGCCCTGCACCACGAGTGGCAGCGAGCGCGTCCACGCCCACGCCTCGGCGAGCCGGGCCGGGTTCGTGAACAGGTAATACACGAATGCGCCGCTCACCACCGCGCCCAGCCCGAAGACCGCGAGGCTGAACATCTGCTCGCCCGGGGCCTGCTCGGCGAAACTGCGCGCCGTTGCCGTGGTCGTCGCCACGGTCGTCTGGGTGGTCGTTGTTTCCATCGTTCTCTCCTTCGTTCGTGGAAACCCGTTTGGTTTCCAGTTTCCATAGGGCCCAACAAAGGGCCTTCGCCAGCTCGGCGAGGCCCCGCCTTGCCTATCCGATGAAGCGCAGCATCCGCTCGACGAGCTCAGAGTCACGGTCGTACTCCGGCTTCGCGTTCACCATCAGCGTGTACTCGAGCAGCATCGTCTTGCACATCTTCTCGACGAGGTCCGCGTCGCCCTGGGCGAACTCGCCGGCAGCGATCCCCTCGGCGACGATCTCGCGCAGCAGGTCGCCGTTGGCCTTGGCGAACGCGTCGGCCGCGATCTCGTATTCGGCGAGCCACTCGGCCTGGCTCGTCTTGACGATGTGGGCGCGAGCGCTCCCGATCACTAGCTTCAACAGAGCCTCCGCCCTCGCCCGGTGGTTGGGCAGTCCGGCTACCATCATGCGCAGCTTGCGCTGCTCAGCCGCGGCCTGCCGCTCGACGATCGTGCTGTAGATCTCGCGCTTGCCGTCGAAGTGGACGTAGATCGTCTTCTTGGAGATGTGCAGCTCCCGCGCGACGTCGTCGAGGGTCGTCTTGGCGTAGCCGACACGGGCCACGTGGCGCTCGAACGTCTCGGCGATCTGGTCCTTCTGGGACACGGTGGCTCCTCGGCGGCAGCGGCGCGGAAACTCTCAACGCCGCCAGTTTCCTCCGTGGAAACTGAGATGTCAAGCAGTTTTCTTCAGCGCGAGTGTCGTGCGGGTTCATCGACGGGGACTCGGCGCTAACCGAGTTGGCCAGACACCGTTTCGGCAATTTCCGGCGGCAGGTGACGAAGTTGTCCACGCACACGCGTGACCCATCCGCGGCCTCTTGCGGCGAGGGCTTGTGCAGCTAGGACGACGTCGCCCGGTCGGTCCTCGAAGAGCACCTCGAGGAGCTGACCGGCCTGCACCCGATCCTTGTGCTGCTTGGCAGTTTCAGTTGCCGGCCGTGCTGATGCCGTTATCAGCTTGTGCAGCGCGAACCGAGCCGGGTCCGGGAGGAACACCAAGGCTGGATCGCCAGCAACGATGGCGGCGCGAATCGGCGTTTCGATGAGGTAGTCGAGGTACCTGAGCGGCTCAGCCGCAGCAGCGAATCGCGGAATCTCCACGGGGCCGCGAGGTCGAGCGGGCGCGGGCGTGAGGAGGTCGATCCGCAGCGACTGTCCCAGGACCTTGAACGACGTGGAGGGACTGTTCCGATCGAGGCCGGGAACGGGCAGGAATCCCATCTCGAGAGAATCCACGAGTGCCGGCAAGTCCGTCGAAAGCCCGGGTGCGGCGACCTCGAGCACGCGAGGCGCTGCCAGATCGACGTCTTGCGTCCTCATCCCAGCGCCGGTCCAGCTGACGCCGAGTACATTGCCCATAGCGGCGAACGCATGCGTTCCGACCAGTACGGCTCCGGCTCGGAATATGCCGGCATCGGCGAGGGCTCTGATGACCTTCGCTGAAGGGGCATCGGTCTGACCAGCGCCAAGCGCCCGAAGAGAAGCGGCCAGCCTAGCGACCGACTCTCTGTCGGCGGCTAGCGCCTGCTTGTTCTCAGCGTATCGCCGCACGAGTTCGTCGAGCGTGTCGTCCCGCCTGCCCAAGTACTCCTGGTGCCTTGAGCCAACTGCATCGACGTACTGGAAGTAGTAGTAATCGTTACCCTTCACCTCCTTTGTGACGAACACTCCGGGGGTGCTTCCGAGGGTGCGCGAAGCCTCGAGCGCGGTCAGCTGCTCGACCAGCTCGGCGTACATCGTCATGGCTTCCAGTGGCAGCCGTCGCATTTTCGCCTCCTCGGTTATACGCTCACTATATCACGCGAGCGTATAACTCCAAGCGGTCCCCGCCACCTGCACAAGCAGATCCTCCAGTACCACTGCCCGCTGCTCATCGAGTGACGCCTCCGGCCACGCCAGAACAGGTGCGCCCGCCGCAGCGGCGACCGCTGCGATGAGCTTGAAGGTGCCTGTGTACGACCGACCTCGGCCCTCGCCGATTGCCTGGAGCAAGCCCGTGGTCTCGAGTGCCACCAGATCGTTTGTCGCTGTCGCAACCGAGGCCCCGACCACACAGCGGTAGTAGCGATTCGTGATCACGCGCCCGAGAAACGCATCGAAGAGCGCTTCTGTCGCCCTGGGCGGCAACCCCACATCCTCGGCGACGATATCTTCGAGGGCGGTCCAGATGTTGCGCTCGACTGCGAGGCGCTCGGTCAGAGCTGCGACCTGACGGCGCTGCGCCCGCACGTGCGTCGCGACGAACCGGGTGACGTTGGCGCTTGGGGTCCACTGGGTGTCGAGGCTTGCGAATGAGCCGTAGTAACTGGAGAGGTGTGCGCCCCACCACTCCTCAAGACTCGTGAACTCGGGCGGTGTGTAGCTCCCGCGAGCCATCGCGAGTGTGGCCAGGATTCGCGCAGTACGACCGTTGCCATCGGAGAACGGGTGGATGCCCGCTACGGCAGCGTGTGCCAGCGCCGCAACCACCGGCGCGGAGAACTCGCCCGACCTGTTCAACCACTCGCAGAGTTCGTCGACCAGCTCAGGCACGAGCACCGCCATCGGCGCGGTATAGATCACGGACCCTGCGCCGCTCACAACATAGACCGGCCCCTGGCGAAACGTGCCAGCTCGGGCGCACTCTGACGCCGCCATCGCGATGCGATGGATCTCCAGCACCAGCTGCTTTGACCACACGAACTCGGCCGAGGCGGCCTCGGACAGCGCGAGTGCGACCGCGTCGCGGTATCCCTCCACGAGCGCGGCGTCACGTGCGGTCACTGACGCTGGTTTGTCCCCGGCCAGAATGCGCCGAGTATCGTCGGCATCGACGCGCACCCCTTCCATCCGCGACGACGCTGCGATGGAGCCGGCCTGTAGCTCGCGCTTGAGCCGCACGTACCATCTTCTCGGCATGACCCCACGACGACCCAGCCTGACCTGCGCCTCCTCGAGCCAAGCTATGTCGCGCGCGATCTGAGGGGTGATCGAGAAGCGGTACATGGTGTGCTCCATTAGGCGATTAGTTGCTCAATCTCCTAACATCTTAGCAGATACGTGGCCCCGCTGTACGCAATTCATGGTGCCAATGGACATCGGATGGTCGCTCTAAGGGCGATTAACGCGAGAAGCCACACGCTCCCGAGGAACTCACATACGAGATAACTAACATCACTTGTAAGTAACATCACTTGTGAGTTAGTATCCGC
Source organism: Coriobacteriia bacterium (assembly GCA_038202795.1). Taxonomy (GTDB): domain Bacteria; phylum Actinomycetota; class Coriobacteriia; order Anaerosomatales; family PHET01; genus PHET01. Next base: position 10,401 of record JBBREQ010000008.1, read on the forward strand.
ACATGAAGAAGTTCGTGAACAGGGCCGAGGAGCTCGCAGCGCTCGAGGACTGGTGGCGGCGCGGCGCCGGCCGGCTCGCGATGGTCTGGGGTCGTCGTCGGGTGGGAAAGACGATGCTGCTTCAGCAGTTCGCCGCCTCGAAACGCGCCGTCTTCCACTCCGGCGCAGGCCGCCCTCTCGGCGATGAGCTGCGCGTGCTCGCAGAAACGGTGGCGTCACTAAAGCTTGGCGGCGCGCGCGACCTGCTCACCCGCCCCTTCGAGAATTGGGACGACGTTCTCGATACGCTCTCCGACCGTGCAGGCAGCGAGCCACTGCTCTTAGTCCTCGATGAGTTCCCCGAGCTCACCGCAACGGCGCCAGAGCTCGAAGGCATTCTGCGGTCGTTTGGCGATCGCGCTGGCGGCAGCTCGCTGCGCATCCTCTTGTGTGGTTCGGCGGTCCGCACGATGCAAGCGATGTTGGAGGAACGCGCCGCGCTCTACGGCCGATTCTCGCTTTCGCTGCACCTCCGCCCGTTCCGGCCGCATGAGGCCGCACTGATGTTGCCTCGGCTATCGCCGGCCGACCGCGCGCTCGCGTGGGGCGTGCTGGGCGGCGTCCCGCTCTACCTTTCGCTATGGGACCAGGAAGCGACGGCTCGACAGAATCTCGAGCAGCTCTTCTGCGCCCCAACGGCTCCCTTGCTCAGCGAAGGTGAGTTGCTCTTAGCGACGGAGGGCGACATGACCGGGCTGGCGGGAATGGCTTTGCGAGCAATCGCCGCAGGACGAACCAAGCACAACGAGATAGCCACTGCGATCGGAGTCGACCCATCGCGCGTCCTAGCGCGCCTGTCTGAGCTCCAACTCGTCGAGAGCCTCGTCCCAGTCACAGAAGATCCCGCGCGGACCAAGCGCAAGAGCTACCGGATCACGGACAACTTCCTCGCATTCTGGCTGCGCTCGGTGGAGCGCTACCGATCGCAGATAGAGCGAGGCCTGGGCAAGCCGGTCGCTCGACTGCTCGAACAAGGCCTCGATGACATCATGGGCGCAGCTTGGGAAGACGCATTCAGGCGCCACCTGGTGCGCATGATCGCCGAGGGATCGCTGCGCGACGACATCACCGCAGTGGGACCTTGGTGGAACCCCGATAGCTCGGTCGAGATCGATGCTGTCGGCCTCTCAGGTCGCTCGCGAACCGCAGTGCTAGCGGGCGAGGCGAAGTGGGCGCGCTCCGAGGATGCCGCCGGCCTCGTGCGCAGCCTCGAGCGTAAGGTGCGCGCGTTGCCGAATGCCGCCAGCTCCATGGCCTACGTGGTATGCGCTCGCGAAGAGTTGCGTGACGTGCCTGCAGGTTCAGTCGCGATAACCGCTCGCGACATATTCGCTTAGGGATTCAATCCAAGAGCGATGTGGTCCGCCAGCTCGCTGTAGTCGATCCACGGATGTCGCTCGGTGCTCGGCTGTCTCCAATCACAACTTCTCAGTTGTTTCTCACATCTTTTGTGAGGGGACTCGGACGCATCGGCGTGTTCGGCTCGTTTGCGTCGGGTGAGCAGACCGCCTCAAGCGACGTGGATCTTCGTGCAGCCTCATCTCCTCAAGGATAGGCTCCGACCACGAGTGCTGGAGGAGGTCGTCTATGTCTGGGAAGCGCGATGAGTCGCTGCTGTTCGACGACCTCATCGATGCGGCCGACCGGTTGATCGAGCCCGGCGACTGGGACGAGGCCTCTGACCTCGTCCTTCTCTTTGAGCCATGCGCGGGTCTAGCTTGCGAGTTTCTACGCGTCGACGCCCTTCGCGAGCAGCGCTTCTACGCCTCGACTGCGGACGCGTGTTGCTTCGCAGGCCGGCGCCGCAGGAGCGGTGCGGCGAGCGGCACGACGAGCGCGATCAGGAACAGCCAATCCACGACAGGGCTGCCGCCGAATGCGTCGAAGAAGTGCGCCATCGTCTCGGACATGGGGATCAGGTCGATCTCCTCGAACTCGTGGATCGCGCCGCCCAGGAGCTTGACGGCCAACAGCGCGAGCACCACCGACGTCAGCGTGAAGAACAGCCGTAGATCGACCTTGGCGCTTCCCCGCGCGAACAGCACGCCGTACACGACCGCGAGACCTAAGCCAGCTATCCCGCCGAGCACGAGGCCCACGCCGCCAGACCCGCCCAGAGCGCCCGCCGAGATGAAAAGCACGGTCTCGAAGCCCTCACGGGCGACCATGAAGAAGGCGAGCAGTCCGAGGCTCACGCCGATGCGGCGCGTGCTGGTGTCGGTGCTCATGATGCTCTGCATGTGCGACTCAACCTGAGCCCGCGCGTTTCTGCTGTTGCGCCACATCCAGATCACCATCGTCACGACGGCGACCGCAGCGATCAGGTAGAGCACGCCCTCGACCAGCGGATTGTCGGTGTCGATGCCGGACATCCCCAGGGCAAGTGCGGTCAGCGCGCTGAAGCCCACAGCGGCAAGCGTTCCGCCGAGAATCCAGCGGCCAAGGCCTTCTCGGCCGGTCTGACGAACGAACGCGAGCATGATGCCGATGACGAGAGCGGCTTCGATTCCCTCGCGGAATGTGATGACGAGTGCGTCCATGTAGCAACCTCCGGTTTGCAGTGATTGCCAGTGGACTTAGCATATACTAAGCCAACTCCGGGTACGACGCGCTTGGGCTTCCGCTCCCCACCCCGGGGTCGCTCGGATCGCGTATTTGTGAAACCATAGGGGCCTACGCAATCCTCGGCCTGCTCAAAGGAGCGCCCCATGTATCTCGACCGCTACCTCCGCCTGATTGCCGGTCTCTTCGTACTCGCGTCAGTCGCACTCGGATACTTCGTGAGCCCGCTGTGGCTGCTCTTCACGGCGCTCGTCGGCGTGAGCCTCGTCATCGGCGGTGCTTTTGGCTGGTGCCCGATGATCTCGATCCTGCGCAAGCTCGGCGTGCGTGAGCTTCCTAAGAGCGCGGACAGCTGCGACTGCGCGTAGTAACCACAACCCGTAGGCCACGTGTGCCCATCGGGCCCGGCCCCCGGGCTCGCGTCGCCTCGGCAGCTCGCCCCTACTCGGCTGCCATCTCGACCACAGGCGCGACGTCCTCGTCGATCCGACATGAGAACCCAGCGCGCGGGTCCGCCGGGCGTCCGCTCGGGACGGGAGGGGCAGTGCGCACGCGCTGCACGTCCCGCACGCGGAAGGCCGTGAGTTCGAGTTCGTAAGCGCGACGAGCCTGCGCGAGGATCGAATCCAGGAGCACTCCACACAGGGACGCCAGCAAAGCGGCCGTTCCCATGCCGGCCGCAAAGATGAGGGTCGGGACCGTGTTGACCGTGTGAGTGGCGACGACCTCGGCCACTGGGACAAAATGCGGCACCCAGCGATACGACGAGCAGAACCGTGCCATCCGATCCGCTATGAATCTGTCTCAATACAGCCGTGGGCGGGTCGTGGCCGGGCTCACCGACGGCAGAGACGACATCCGCTGTGAACTACGATATCGACTACGTCCGCGTGTATGACGCTAAGCGGCCCGCGGACACGGTGTCGGTACTCGCCGACTCCTACTCCACGCCGGACGGCGTGACGCTGTCCGTCGCGTCGCACGGGGTTCTTGCCAATGATATCGACTCGCTCGGGCACACCCTTCAGGCGAGCGCTGTGATACGACCCACCCATGGCACGCTCACGCTTAACAGCGATGGCTCGTTCACGTACGTGCCGGCGAGCGGCTACTACGGCCCGATTCGTTCACCTACGCTGCCTCGGACGGCTTGTCGTCCGCGCCGGTGGCAACTGTCTCCCTCACCGTGCTCGCTCCGGCTCCGACGACGGTCACCAAGCCCACGGTCAGGAAGATGTCCCGCACGACGTACACCGTTTCAGGCGCGGCGAGAGTAAGAACGTCGCCCAGCCTGACGCTGGTTTCCAGCTCGGCGGCGGTAGCGAAGTCGTCGCCGGTTGCGGTGACCGTGCAGGTCCAGCGCTATCGCAGGGGTGCCTAGAGAAGCTACAGCGCCAAGAAGCTCACGAGCCCTCCGGTGGCTTACAAGACCGCCGTCAAACTGAGCACCGGGCGATTCCGCGTACGCAGCCTGGTGTCGGGGGGGGCGGCACTTCGGGGCGCTCTCGGTGGTCCGCGACGGTCCGAGTGCCGTAGCGCCTGAGCACGGCTTTTCGACGATATCGCGCGGCTGCGCCACGCCTCCTCATACACAGTTCGATCACGTGGCGACGACGGTCTTTCGACCGGCTAGAGCGTGTTCATCTGCAGGTTGGAGAACCGCCGCCGATAGCTGCTCATGTAGTCGACCTTGCGCTCGAGAGCGCCGATGACGCCGTTGGCGAAGTTGACCTTCTCGAACTGCTGAGCGCTGCCAAGACCACCCGGGGAGAACACGTTGACCTCCATGAGCTTGTCGCCCACGATGTCGAGCCCGACGAGGAACATCCCATCGGCGACCAGTTTTGGCCGCACGATCTCGCAGATCCTGAGCTCGCGCTCGGTGATCTCCGCTTGCGCGATCTGTCCGCCGGCGTGCACGTTGCTGCGAATGTCGTCGCCGGCGCGCATCCGGCGGAACGCGGCGTAGCGACCTTTGTACTTGAACGGACGGCCGTTCATCATGAACAGCCTCGTATCGCCATGCTCGGCTTCCTCGAGGTACTCCTGGGCGATCACGTAGCCGTCCCGTGTGAGCGCGTCGATCATCTGGTTGAGATTCTTGTTCGAAGCGTGGTCGACCATGAACACGCCCTTTCCACCGCTCCCCTGCAGCGGCTTGAGGACAGCCCGGCCGTCCTGCTCCTTCACAAACTCTTTGATCTCGTCGCGATCGCGCGTGATGAGCGTGCGCGGCCTGACCTCTTCCGGGAACTCCTGGAAGTACATCTTGGTGATGGCCTTCGCCAGACCGTTCGGATCGTTCAAGACGATCACGCCGTTTCGCATCGCGAGTCGGCCGAACTCGATCGCGGCGTTTTGCCTCCACGGAGTCTCGACGTCTTGCGACGGATCGTTGCGCAGCACGAGCACATCGAGGTCGTCCACGGTGATGCGCTGGGCGCGCGCCGAGGCGCTGCGCAGACCCGCCAAGTAGGCGGCACCGCTCGTGTACTTGTCTTTCGGCGCGTGCTTCGCTCGAGCCTTCACCTTCTCGTCCGGGTCGTAGGCGAAGTCGCCAGGCGTCATCACCCACGCCTCGTGTCCGGCCTTGATCGCCGCGACCGCGAGCCGCGTGGTGGTGTAGCCGGCGGTCTCAGTCGCGATGTCGTTGACGACGAACCCCATCTTCATGGCTGGCGATGTCCCTTCGTACGTAGCTCGACGCCGCGATGTGATGATCAGTCGCTCGGGAGCCCCGAGCCGCACCAGTATGGGGGCTATGGCCGCTGCACGGAAGACGGTTTAACAGACAATTTCGGTAGGCTTCACGAGATATGCGCCAGCGCGTTGCGCAGCGCTGGGAGTAGGTCGTCGAGCGCAACTCGAATGCGCGCTACGTGCGCGTCATCGACCGTACCGCTCCACTCGTCCATGTACGTCTTCTTGAACTCGATTGCCAACGCAGCGCCGTCGAGCGGGAACGTCTCGGCGATCCAGCGCGAAAGATGTCCGCCGCGGAACTTCACGTTCTCGCGGCAGTCGAACCCGGCCCGTGTCATGCCCGTCGCAAACGTCTCGATCGCCGGCTTCCACCGCCCCCGATCGAGCCACCCGGTACCCAGGTTGACCTCAGGGTTCTCGGCGACGGGGGCGGCCTGCCCGCCCGCTCCCTGGCGACGGTGGTTGTAGCTGTGCAGGTCGAGCACGAGGAAGCGCCCGTGATCCTGGGCAATCGCCGAGAGGATCGCGCCCATCGCCTCGTAGAACACGTCGTAGACTTCGCGTGAAACGCGGTCGAGATCGTTGGGGAGCTCATCGCGGTAGACATCGAGTCCCCAGGAGTCCTGCGGGCCCTGGTAGACCGCGCGGAACCGCGGGCGGTTGAGGTCCACCTCGAAACGCGAGCGGAGCACCTCCACGAGGGTGATACCGGACGGCGCCATGCGCGCCGTGTGCGGGTCCTCCTCGCGAAGACGGTCCGCCTCTCCAAGTGCGAGACAACTCTCGAGTTGCGAGCGCACAGTGTGGCCGGCGTGTAGTGCCACCGCGACGATTGGGCCGTCGCCGGGCGTCACGCGCGCGAGCGGTGCGCCGCCGGCTTCGATCAGGTATCCGTGCTCGCTCGTACTCAGGGCCTGCCGCCTTTCATTCTCGACGTCGTTCACCGGCGTGTGCCGCGTCCGACCTGCGTGCTATACATCCCCCAAGGGTACCGAGACGCGGTGCCACGCGTGAGAACACGAAGTTACTTTCGCACAACCGGGGCAGGCCCCGAGGATGAGGTCGGGCATATCCTACGCAACGGCGAGCTCCCGGGTTCGGGGAACAACCCCATGACGGCTCACAATGCGCGACGGGGGTGATCGGAGTGTCGTGGTTCCCAGAGCACACGGTGCATGCGTCGGAGTTCCGAACCGGATTGGACTGGATCGGCGTAGACGGACCCGTTGGTCTCACAGACCTCCGGGGTCGCATGATCCTGCTCGACTTCTGGACCTACGGTTGAATCAACTGCATGCATGTGCTCCCGCGTGTACGGGAGCTGGAGGATCTCTTCTCGGATAGCCTGACCGTCATCGGCGTGCACGCCGGCAAGTTCGTGACCGAGCGCAAGACGGATCGCATCGCCGAGGCGTGCGACCGTCTCGGCGTGGTGCACGCGGTCGTCAACGACCACCAGTACCGCATCTGGCGCGACTATGCCGTGAATGCGTGGCCTACGCTCGTGGTGATCGATCCGGAGGGGTACATCGCGCTCGTTGCGCCGGGCGAGGTTTCGGTCGAGACGATGGCCGACGCACTGCGGGAGATCGAGCAACGCGCAGCCGAGCGCGGCACGCTTGTGCGCGGTCCCGACCCCACGGCGCCGCACCTGCAGCGCCACGAGGGCACGCTGCGCTTCCCCACCCGCGCAATCGTGGCCGCCGACCGGCTGTGGGTCGCCGACACCGGCCACGGTCGGGTCATCGAGTGCAGCTGGAGCCCCGCCGAGAACACCGCGGCCATCCTCGCCGAGCACACCGGCTTCTTGGAGCCGCGCGGCCTGGCCGAGCTGGGCGGCAGCACCTACGTCGCGGACCGCACCGGGCACTCGATCTGGCGCCTCCCCAGCGGAGGCGGCGAGCGGGTCCGCGTCGCCGGCACCGGCGTCATGGGCGAGCGTGCCGTTGCGCCCGGACCGGCGGTGGAGGCGGGGCTGCGCTCGCCATGGGGACTCGCCGCTCACGGCCAGCATCTCGCAATCGCGATGGCGGGCTCGCACCAAATCTGGGAGCTCGACCCGGAAAACGGGACCCTCTCGCTCCTCGCAGGCAGAGGCGCCGAGGACATCTTCGACGGCCCTTCTCGGGAGGCGGCCCTCGCACAGCCGACCGGCCTCGCGACGCTTGGGGACGGCGAGCTTGCGGTAGCGGACTGCGAGACGTCGGCGGTTCGCGTCGCAACAGCAACGGATGTCCGCACCGTGGTGGGCACGGGGCTGTTCAAGTTCGGGGACAGGCCGGGCATTGGCGACGAGGCACTGTTGGAGCACTGCGAGGACGTCGCTGTGTTCGGCGGCGCGCTCGCCGTGGCCGACACGTACAACGATCGCCTCAAGCGCGTCGATCCCGTCACGCGCTCGTGCGAGCCGTGGCCGGGCGAAGCTGGCGAGAAGGGTGCGCTGCGCGAGCCTGGCGGAGTCTGGGGCGGAAATGGCCACCCGCTCGTCGCAGACACGGGCCACCACCGCATTCTCACCGTCGCTCAGGACGGCTCGGTCGCCGAGATCCGCTTCGAGTAGGGGTAGGAACACTCCAGCTGACCGCATCACGAGAGGACACCCCATGAGCCGCGGGCGAAAGGTGCTTCGAATCGTCGCGCGGGTGCTGGGCATTGTCGTGGGAGTGGTACTGCTCGCGATGGCGGTCCTCGCGGTAAGCATTGCCCTAGACGGTCGGGGCTCCGCAGCGCGGCTTTCCTCGGTCACCAACACCACTATCCCGGGCGCGGCCGGTCCGGACGTGAAAGCCTACGTCGCCACCCCCGCCACACCCGGCCCTCATCCTGTCGTCATCATGATCCACGAGTTCTGGGGTCTGAATCCCGACATCGTGAGCAAGGCAGACCTGCTCGCGAAGGAAGGATACGTGGTGGTCGCGCCGGACGCGTTCCGTGGGAGCACCACCGGCTACCTGCCCAAGGCGATCTATCAGGTGGTAACGACGCCGGCCGAGGAGATCAACGCCGACATCGACGCGGTGGTCGAGTGGGTGCGGAAGCAGCCGGGGGTCGACCCCGTGCGCGTGGGCATCGTAGGCTTCTGCTTTGGGGGACGCACGTCGTTGCTGTACGCGCTTCACAACCCCACGCTGCAGGCGACATCGGTGTTCTATGGACAGCCGGTCACCGATCCAAAGCGTCTCGAAACTATCCGTGGTCCCGTCCTGGGCATCTTTGGCGGTGCCGACGTATCCATCCCTCTTGAGGACGTGCAAGCCTTCGAGCGCGGCTTGAAGCAGGCCGGTGTCGAGTCGACGGTGACCATCTACCCCAACCAGCCGCACGCCTTCGTGAAGAACGCCGAGGGCATCCAATCAGGCGGCGCGCAAGGTGCCGCTTGGGCCGAGATGCTGCGGTTCTTCAAGGGTGCGCTACAACAGCCGAGGACAGAACCCACCGGCTCGACAGCCCCGTCGCGACCGGTCGACGACTTCTACGGATGGGCACCCATTGTGCGGCTCGCAACGCAGCACGCCGGCCACGACAACCCGTGGAGTGGGCACTAGGCGCACTCGCAAGCGCTGCTTGGACTCAGAGCTTCGTCACGTTGCGGCGCGCGGCGGGTGCGGGCTCTTCGGGACTCGTCTGGCTAGCTGCGGTTCTCAGCGATTATCGCATCGATGTCCACGCCCGTGAGCCGCTTTGAAGCGTCCCAGAGTCGCGATGCGACGGCTTCGTCACGGGCCGACGAGGCCATACTCGACGGTGCCACACCTCCGCCGAGCCGCTTCGGGCCGAAGAAGTCGCCGCCCTTCACGCCCGGTGCCGTGGCGGCGTAAAGCTGTGGTTCGGCGCCTCGCTCGGGTGACTTTCCCGCCAGGCGGACGCCCCCCAGCACGAACCATGACAAGAGCGGCTTGGCCCCGAGGAACGGGCCCGCTGCCTGCAGGTTCGTGCTCGCGAACCCCGGGTGCGCGGCAACACTCAGGGTGCTGGCCTGAGCGTGGCTTAGGCGTCGGTCCAGTTCGAGCATGAACAGCAGGTTGGCCAGTTTCGACGCGCTGTATGCGCCGTAAGGTGCGTAGCCGCGTTCGTGCTGCAGGTCGTCGAAATCGATTCGCCCGCCCACGTGCGCGAAGCTGCTCACCGTCACGACGCGGGAGCCGGGCGAGCGCATCAGCAGCGGAAGTAGATGGCCGGTCAACGCAACGTGGCCCAGGTGGTTGGTTCCGAACTGCAGCTCGAACCCCTGCCGGGTCGTGAGCTTCTGAGGCGGTGCCATCACGCCGGCGTTGTTCATCAGGATGTCGAGCGTGTCGTGCCGGGCGGCGAACTCGTCGGCAAAGGCCCGCACTGAGTCGAGGTCCGCCAGGTCGAGCGCCATCGCTTCGACGCGACCCGTGGGCACCGCGTGGCGGATGCGCTCCGCTGCAGCTTGGCAGCGGCGTCCGTCTCGGCAAGCCATGACCACCGCCGCGCCGTGCCGGCTCAGCGCCTTGGCGGTCTCGAAGCCAAGTCCCGTGTTCGCGCCGGTGACCACGGCGGTTCGTCCGGTCAAGTCAGGGATATCTGCTGCTGTCCAACGTGCCACGGGCGGTTCCTCTCGGCTGGGACTACAGGGGAGGATTCCCGTTCCGGTGCGAGCTGCGACGCGCGTGGGGGCAGATGAGGCGGGCGGTTTGACCGCCTCGCCCGGCGGGCACATTCGAGGTCGGACCGGCGGACGGCCCCGGCAAAGCGCACGCGGCTACCTTGGTGGTGAGTACAACGAGACGCTGGAAGGTACACCTGCTCGTGCTGACGGGCCTCTTGGCGGCGATTCTGTCGTCGGTGGGATGCGCCGCTACCCTGTCAAAAACGCCGCCGCCCCCTGTCACGACCACCACCGCACCCCACACCTCACAGAGCCCGCCGACTGCCCCAGCGGTCGCGCCCGTCACCTTTGCCGTCATCGGCGACTACGGCATGGACAATGCGCACGAGCGCGACGTCGCCAACCTCGTCGCTTCATGGGATCCGAAGTTCGTGATCACGACCGGCGACAACTACTACAAGCCGGCCGGCGGCACGGGAACTGCAAAGTACGACGAGTCCACCGGCGCGTACTACGGCCGGTGGCTCAAGGACATCTCCACCACGGGCAAGCGTCAGCCTTCCGGAGAAGCCTCCATCAACGCGTTCTTCCCGGCGCTGGGCAACCACGACTACAGCGATGCCACTCCATCGCCCAAGACCTACCTCACGTACTTCAAACTGCCCGGCGCCGGGTTCGACAACACCTCCGGCAACGAACGCTACTACGACTACGTGCAGGGGCCGATCCACTTCTTCGTGCTCAACTCCAACACTGACGAGCCGGACGGAACCAGGAGCACGTCGATCCAGGCGCGCTGGCTGAAGGAAGAACTCGCGGCCTCGGCGTCCCCGTGGAATATCGTCTATGTGCATCACCCTCCGTACTCATCGGACCGTCGGCATGGCTCTACCCGCTCCATGCGGTGGCCGTTCGCGCAGTGGGGCGCCGACGTGGTCATCTCGGGGCATTCCCACACGTATGAGCGCGTACTGCGCGACGGCATCGTCTACTTCGTCAACGGCCTTGGGGGTGCGACGCGCTACGGCTTCGGCGTGAGGGCGAAAGGCAGCGCGGACCGCTACCGAGCCAACTGGGGTGCCCAGAGGGTGACCGCTACCGATAAGACGCTGACCTTCGAGTTTTTCGACGTCGATGGTGACCGGCACGACCGCTACCGGCTCACCGCACCGCCGGTGCCGGGCGACTGAACGGCGCGTCTTCGGCGAAAGCTGGGTGACTGGGGCGGCCCTACCCCAGCGCCGCCAGCGCCCACTGCGCCAGCCACAGCGCTCCCATGCCCGCGGCCAGCGTAGCCACCACGTTCTTCGTCTTCAGCGCTACCGCAAGGGCGATCACAGCCGCAATGGTCCGCGCGGGAGCGAACGAGTACGCGCTCCCCTCGTGCACGTAGAGCGCTCCGGGCACCACGAGCGCCGTCAGCGCGGCGACCGGAACGTGCTTGAGCAACCGCTCGAGCCACGCCGGGTGCGGTACTCGGCCATGCAGGATGATGGGGAAGCTTCGCATCGACCACGTGCCGATGGCGAGAACCACGATCAGCAGCCAGAACTGCATGACAGGCGTCATCGGTCTTCACCCGGCCGTGGGCGGTCCGTCCACGCGCCGAACGCCATGCCCGTGATGATCGCGACGATCAGGCCGCTTTGGAGCGGCAACAGCGTGACGAACACCGCGGCCGCGATACCCGTGACGATCGCAACGCCTACAGCCGTCCGGTCCTTCATCGCCGGCGCCAGCATCGCGAGAAACACGAGCGGCACGGCGAACTCCAGCCCCCACGACGCGGGGATGAATGGTCCGAGAAGGGCCCCGGCGATGCTCGCGATCTGCCACACGGTCCACAGCGCAATGCCGCCACCCGCGTAGTACCCGATGATATCTACGTCGTCTCGATGGCGACCCTCCGTCATCGTCGAGGCGTAGTTCTGGTCGACGAGCATGTAGCCCAGGATGGGACGCAGCCAACGGGGCGCCTCAGCGAGCAGGGGCGCTATCGACACGCTGTAGATGAACATACGCGCGTTGATGATGAGGGCCGTGCCCAGCGCGACCCACAACGGCGCCCCACTGGCAAACAGCGTCGTCGCTGCAATCTGTGAGGCGCCGGCGAAGACGATGACCGACATGCCCATCGCCTCGGCGAGACCAAATCCCGCCTGCCGTACGGCGGCGCCGGCAACAAGTCCAAAGGGGATGACGCCGATCAGGATTGGCGCGACGCCCTTGGCTCCCTCTATGAGGCTGTGTCGTGTTCTCGGCATCGCAACACTATGGCGCATCGTGAGCTCGCAGTGAACGTTCAGGGCGGCGATCGCGCGCAGTGAGATCCTCGGAAAGCTGGGTGACCGCGGATCAGGGGCAGCGTCCTAGCCCCGCGATAGAGCATCCGGTGGCTTGATTTTCGCATGTCCGTACCCATCAGTGCTGCTGTGGCACCCACTTCCGGCGAAAAGCTGGTAGATTGAGTGCTGTCGAAGGGGAATGCATGAAGGCGTCAAACACCACACAGAAGGTCGTTTTAGTCCTCATCTCCACGCTGCTGCTCACGCTGTCGGCGACGCTGGCCGTGGCCGTGGTGATCGACTACCAGCACCGGGGGATTGTGACCACGGGCGTCACCGTCGTGGGGCGCGACCTGAGCGGCATGACCGAGGCCCAAGCGCGCGCGGCGATCGAAGAGGCCGTTTCGGCTCCGATGCTTTCGCCCGTCACAGTCACCGGCGACGACAAGACGTGGACTCTCGATCCCAAGGGGATCGTCACGATCGACGTCGATGCAATGCTCGATGCGGCGTACGCACCGCGCCAGGGCGCATCGTTGCCGCAGCGTCTCTCCAGCCATCTCGCCAGTGCGCCGCTGCCCGCCGACGTCAAGCCGGTCTACTCGGTCAACGAGAGTGCCGTCGCCCAGTGGGTCGCCATGACCGCAACCGACGTCGACCGCAAGCCGGTCAACGCGAAGCGCAAGATCGTGAAGTACACGTTCAAGATCAAGAACTCCATCCCTGGCGCCACGGTGGAGCGGACCGCCGCTCTCGCAGCCATCACCCAGGCGCTGTCCGCCGATGCAGCGATCTCCTCGGCGAACCGCACGGTCGAGCTTCCCGTCAAAATGCGCAAGCCCAAGATCACCGAGAAGGATTTCAAGACGGCCATTATCGTGTCGCTGTCACAGTGCCGCATCAGGCTGTACAAGGGTACGAAGCTCGTCAAAACGTATCGGACCGCACCGGGCCGGGCGGCATTTCCCACACCCACTGGCGACTTCGTGGTGAACCGCAAAGCGGCCTACGCGCCGTGGATCAACCCCGGTAGCGCCTGGGCTGCGAGCATGCCCAAGAGCATCCCCGGTGGCCCCGGTAACCCCATGGGCACGCACAAGATCGGAATCAACTACTCCGGCGTCTACATGCACGGGGTTCCGCCGAATGAGTACAGCAGCATCGGGAGGCCCGCGAGTCACGGCTGCATGCGTATGATGCCCAGCGACGTGCTGGATCTCTATGGTCGCGTCAAGGTGGGCACGCCGGTCTTCATTCGCCACTAGGGCAGGCGGTGGGTTGACTTCTGACCCGTGTCGATTCACTTTCGGTACATGGCCAACCCCGACACCGTCATCGCTACGCGAGCGCTCACCAAGCGCTACCGCGACGTGACCGCTGTCGCCGAACTCGAACTCGATGTCCGGCGCGGTGAGATCTACGGGTTTCTAGGCCGCAATGGTGCCGGCAAGACAACGACCATCCGCATGCTGCTGGGGCTGATTCGGCCCACCAGCGGTGAAGTGCGCGTGCTGGGGCAGCGTGTCGCCCCAGGCGAGACCCGCGTGTTCGCGCGCATCGGCTATCTGGTCGAATCCGCGAGCGCATATCCCAACCTCACCGTGCGCGAGAACCTCGAAATCGCTCGAAGGCTCTCAGGTGTGCCCGCTACCGTTGTCGCCGAGACGATCGAGCGGTTGCGCCTTGCCCAGTACTCCGACCGCCGCACCGGGCAGTTGTCGCTCGGCAACAAGCAGCGGCTCTCGCTCGCCCGCGCGCTGCTGCACTCCCCCGACGTGCTCCTGCTCGACGAGCCCGCCAACGCGCTGGACCCGGCCGGGATCGTCGAGGTCCGCCATCTGCTGCGAGAGCTCGCCGACGAGCGCGGCGTCACCATCTTCATGTCGAGCCACATCCTGGCCGAGGTCGCTCATCTCGCCGACCGCATCGGCATCATCCACGAGGGCCGCCTCATTGAGGAGTCCTCACGCGAACAGCTCGCCGAGAAGGCACGGACCTTCTCGGCAGAAGCGCTGAATGAAGCCGAGCGCGCCGAGGCGCTGCTCACGATGGACTTGGAGCGCTACTTCCTGTGGCGTACCGGCGATGGCCCGAATGGGGGCGGCACCTGATGTTCGCCCGGGTGCTCTCGACCGAGTTTCTGAAGCTGCGCCGCTGCAAGGTCACGTGGGCAACGATCGCCGCGCTGTCCATGGGACCGCTAGGCATCGCGCTGTTCATGTGGATCCTGCGCGAGCCCGACCGAGCCGCATCGCTGGGACTCCTGGGCACGAAGGCGAACCTGTCAGGGCTCGAGGCGACGTGGCCGGCGTATGCGGCGATGCTCACGCTGATCATCGGGATCGGCGGGATGCTGGTGCTCGCGTTCATCGTCGCCTATGTGTTCGGGCGCGAGTACGACGACACCACCGCGAAGAACCTGCTCGCGCTGCCTGTGGCGCGCCACTGGTTCGTGGTCGCAAAGCTCGTTGTCGTCGCTGCGTGGTGGGTCGTGCTGGTCGGTGCGGTGCTCGCCGAGGCGGTCGTCGTCGGTCTGTTGCTGGGGTTGCCGGGCTTCTCGGCGGGGCTGTTGAGCGCGGCGGTTGGCAACTCGCTGCTCGCGGCCGGCATCTCGTATCTGCTCGTGCCGGTGGTCGCGTGGGTGACCGTATGGTCGCGCGGTGGTGCGGCGCCCATCGGCTTCGCGATCGCGATGCTGGCCGCCGGCAACCTGTTCGGCAAGACCGGATGGGCCGAGTGGTTCCCGTGGTCGATCGTGCCGCTGCTGATCGGCATGGTGAGCGACCCGGTGACAGCGCTTCCGCCGGGCAGCTACGTGGTTCTGGCGCTCACGTTTGTGGTCGGCGTCGCGGGCACGATTGCTCAGCTGCGCTGGAGCGACTGCGCGCAGTAGTGGGCTCGGTGGGCCATCCGTCGTGCCTGCCGCGGCACACTTCGTTCACACCGAAGTAACTGACGTTTCACCACCCGCGCGCAGGACGCCGCTACGCTGCCCCTATGCAGCCACAACGCGATATTCATGCCCGTCCTATTCGCCAACCGCCTTACATCATCTCGGCTCAGCGCGCCGTCGTGCGCGTCATCATCGATGTGCTCATCGTTCTGGTGCTGGTGACGCTCGTCTGGGCGGTCCTGGGCGTTGCCCGGGACGTGTGGATCGCGGTCACTCAGCGCTCGACCGACGCGTTCAAGGGGCTATCGGTTGAGTTGCTCAGTGTCTTTGTCTTCATCGAGCTGTTCCACTCGCTCACCGAGTACGTTCGGTACCGCCGCATCCGCGTCACGACGCTAGTGGATGCCTCACTCGCATTCGTCCTGCGTGAGATCTGGGTCGACATGTATGCCGGTAGCGCCGACTGGCAACGGCTCCTGTCACTGGCGGCACTGGTGCTCGCGTTGGGAGCCGTCCGTGCGCTTGCCGTCGTGTTCTCGCCCAGCGAACGCGCGGCCGACATGGAAGAGGGTGTAGCCCGTCAATGAGCAGCTGGCCGATTTCGGACGTGACTCTTCACACCGACTTCACATATACCCTGTATGGTATCCGCCACGGCGTTCCCACAGGGGACACGGTGGGCATCCTACTACCGAACAGGGAGCAAGACGTCGCTTAAAGCCCGCGGACGACTGATACTCGACACGGTGCTGTTCGCAGCCATCGTACTCGCGTCGAACCCCGTATGGACCGGTATCGGCCTGCACGAGTGGCTGGCCGGGCTCCTGATTCTGCCCGTGCTCTACCATCTCGCGATCAACTGGGACTGGGTTGCTCGCATCGCACTGCGGATCACCGCCAAGCTCAAGCGTGTCTCACGCGCGAACTTCGTTGTCGATATCGCGCTCTTTCTTGCCTCGATCACGGTGATGCTAAGTGGGTTCATGGTGCTACCCGGCGTTGCCTCGCCCGACAGCGCATCCACGGTGTCGATGGTGTGGCGCCACGTACACAGCGTCGCTTCCGACGTGACCATCCTTGCCATGATCATCCATCTGGTGCTGCACGCACGCTGGATATATGAGACGGCAGCGCGCAGTCTCGTGCCCAAGCCGGGTCGACACGCAGTAGGCCGTTCGGCTCTCGCACGCAGCGAAGGGAGGCGCTGATGGGGCGTCACTCAGCGCAATCACGCAGCTCAAGGCATATGGTAAGAACCGCGAAGAACTCCGTGTTCGTCCTAACCGCGACCAGCCTCGCTACCGTACTCATCTACGCCGGGGTCACAACGTTTGCCGCCGCAAAGAGCGCGGAGGTCCCGCCGCCGGACCCCGCATACTTCGCCCAGCCGGCCTACTACGCGCCTGCGCCTCAGGCTGCTGCCGCCGATGTCTACTCGGAACCCGCACCTCAAGAGGACAGCTCCCTGCGTCGCTGCCCTGCCACGGGATGCACCGCGTCGACGTGCCACGCCGAGACGGGCGAGCCTCCGCCCCGCTGGTAGATGCTGGGTCCGGCCGTTCATGCGCCAGCGCAGCGCGACACCCTGATTCAGTGAGCGAGCGCTATCATCAGGACACTAGACCGTTCTGCCCTGAGGAGCCCGCATGATTCCGCTGACCGCCACCCCCGCCGAACTCATCGCCACCTACCGCTGCGGCCCGAAGCTGCTGCGCGATGCCGTCGCCGGCCTCGATGCCGAAGCCCTACGCGCCCGCCCCATTGCCGGGAAGATGAGCTCGCTTGAGGTGCTCTGCCACATCGTGGACTCGGACCAGTTCATGTGCGATCGCGTGAAGCGTACGATCGCCACCCAGAAACCTCTGCTCATGGGCGTCGAGTCCGCTGACTACCCGGGCCCGCTGAGCTACCACGAGCGCGACCCCGAAGTCGACCTGCGGCTGCTCGAGGCCCAGCACGAGCAGCTCGCAGCCGACCTGGATCGCCTGTCGCCGGAAGCCTGGGAGCGTACCGCGGTGCATTCCGAGAACGGCACGCAGACGCTACACGAGATCTTCTACCACGCCGTGGAGCATCTCGAGGGCCACGTGCTCACCATCGCCGAGAAGCGCGCCGCGATGGGGCTCTGAGCCGTGAAGCGTATCGGCATCCTGGGTGGCATGAGCTGGGAATCCTCGGTCGAGTATGAGCGCACCTACGGCGAACTCGTGCGCGGAATCACCTCGGACGCGTCCCGCGGCCAGTACCCGCGCATCATCGGCGATCTGCGCGCCCGGGGAGCCCAAGGCGTGATCGCGGGTTGCACCGAGATCGAGCTGCTGATCCACCCCGAACAGTTGGACTGCCCGCTGTTTCCTACCGCCCGCCTTCACGCGCTCGCAGCAGTGGATGCGGCGCTTCAGGACTGACCCCGAGCGACGGGTCGGTTCGGGCACCAGCGTATCGTCTCCCAATTCGTGGCTGAAGGAACCCCGCGCAGACGCCGATACTCTGGGGTGACTACTCGACCGCGCGCGCTGGGTACCGGGGCACAGGCCGAGAAGTGCCGCAGAGATCGCGGCCCGCAACCAAGACGTGTTTCCGGAGGTCAGCGTGACGGTAGTCCACTCGCAACTCACCACATACAACGACCTCGTCGTCGAGGACATCGGTCAGCTGAGAACCCTGCGATTCGGCGAGTACATACAGTCTTCGATGTACCTGGACAGCCCCTTCGATACGGCCATCGAATACCCTCAGTACTTCCACCTCGCGCTCGCCCTGCAGCCCCAGGCGACGCGCACGCTCGCGATCGGCCTCGGCGGTGCCACCACCCCCAAGCGCATGTGGCGCGACTACCCGCACATGCAGGTCGTCGCGGTCGAGATCGATCAGGCCGTCGTTGACGTGGCACGGAACTACTTCGAGCTGCCGGATGACCCACGGCTGCGCATCGTAGTCGACGACGGACGCCACTATCTGGAGAGCACCGACGATCCGGCCTTCGACATCATCGTGGTCGACGTGTTCGACGAGGGCCGGGTACCGCACGCGCTCTCCACGCGGGAGTTCATGCGCGTCGCCGCCAGTCGACTCAACCCCCAAGGCGTGCTCGTCTACAACGTCATGGGCGCCATCGAAGGCCCGGCAAGCGTGCCCTTCCGGCGGCTTCACCGCACCATCGCAGGTGCCTTCTCGCACGTCTGGATCTTCGAGGTCGAAGAGGGCGTCGACTCGACGGAGGGCAACATCGTGGTCCTCGCGAGCAATGCCGACATCCCCAACTACCGTCTGCGCTCGCGCATCTACGACCGCGTTGGAGGGCTTGTCTCGGTACCGGCGTTTCACACCTTCCGCGGCGACATGTACACCGGCCCGGTCGACTACGAGGGCGCCCCCGTGCTGACGGACACATCGGCCGAATAGGAGCCCAACCCGCCTCTCAAGCCCTCCTCGCGAGGGCCCGTGCGTTCTACCACGGAATCCTTGGATTCGAGACGCAGGAGATGCCGGGCGAGACATACGAGCACCTGGCGCGCTGGATTCCCGCTAACGGATACGCCATCGCCGGGCCACTAGCGATAACGCATCCGCGGGTCCTATTGCGTATCCGGGTGTAGCCGCCTGGGCGCCTTGGTGGGCACGGGCGACTTGAAGAACCCCTTGGGTAGGCTCGAGGCTGAAATGGTCTTGCTCGATGCGAGCTCCCAACGAGTGGAGTTCTCTCCTGTCGAGTAGATGCCCACCACGCTGAAGTCGGACTCCCGCACGAGAATGATGAGGTCTGACACCAGGTCGGGCCGAGCGATCGTGAGCGCGTATTTGTCATCACCAGACCAACTCACCTGGGCATCACTGGTCTCGATCAAACGTGCGAGCATCTGCTCCATCGTCGCACCGACAACCTGCGCGGTAAGATCACTTCTCAGCAGCTCGTAGCTCCCGTCGGAATAGTCTGTGCTATGGCAATCCTGACACTTCGCCGAGAAGGACTCTGCCAAGAGTCCATGGGTGAGCCTCACTGAGGCGCCGTCCCGGTAAGACTTCTTGAGCCGACCGCCCGACTTCGTGAGAACGACTATGCCCCGACCGTTGCGGTAGAACGTCGATTCCGTCTTCTTGTCTGACTCGCCGTCTGCGGCACTGCCATAAGCAACTTGCGAGCGTCGCTCAAAGCGCCTGTCCGCTGAGGTCCATGCGGTGATCTTCGCTTCTACATGCCCTTCTTCGCCCGACAGCAGCGAGTACGTGCGCTTGAGCACCGTGCCCTGCGAGCCGTGCATCCGCAGAGCCCCCACGGTACGGATGATGATCTCTTGGGCCGAGCGCGGCTCGAGTCCGGTCGGATCTTTGAAGAAGACTCGCGGCGACTCCTCCAAGTTCCGGATGGCGCGCTTGTTGACCCGCCACGTGGTGGTGGTCTCGCCGGACGTCATCTGCCACGACAACGGGGAGAAGCTCCTGCCGCTCACGAAGATCCGCAGCCGAAGCGGGCCCCCTGGGCTAGTGCGCGTAATGACGTAGGCGCCCTTGCTGGCCTCGTCGCCTTGCGTGGGTTTCGCCGCCGCTCCGCGCTTGAGGATGGTCGCCAGTAGCGCGCGATCATCGAGATCGTTCAACTCCTCCGGTGAGTAGCCCTGCTTCAAGTACGGCGTCTGAGCATCGTAGTGCGTCGAATGGCAGTCTTGGCACTTGCCCGAGACCACCCCGTAGAGGTCGTGCCGCGCCGCTCTGACCGGCTCTGGAGGAAGTGTCATGTGGATGGAGCCGCCTTCACCCGCCATCACGCGAATCGAGCCATCGCGCCAGATCCTGTCGGTGCGGACGACTGGCGCTCCCGAACTCGCAACTTCGCTACGTTCAACATCCACGCGCTCCCGCCGCCCGTCCCAGTCCAATGATTCACGGATATCGGCGGAAGTGGTCGTCGTTCCATCAGAGCGCTCCAACCGGTACTCCGAGTACGCGATCTTGCCTTCAGGCACAGTCTGCTCAAGGGCAGCGATAGTCCGAGCGACAATCGCTTCTGAGGTGGGAGTGGACTGCGCCGGCTGACACC
Organism: Coriobacteriia bacterium; assembly: GCA_038202795.1. Taxonomy (GTDB): domain Bacteria; phylum Actinomycetota; class Coriobacteriia; order Anaerosomatales; family PHET01; genus PHET01. The sequence goes on from JBBREQ010000008.1 coordinate 30,494, forward strand.
CGCCAAGCGCGATTGCCGCGAACACCACCGCCCCACTGACGCGCCAGCCTACTGGAATCGAGCGCACTTCGAGCCTCGAGAACCTGGACATGGAGCCCTCCCTCCCCCGCGATGTGGAGTCGCGGGCTGACTGGCACGCCCCCTACCCGGGCATGCTCGCGGGGGGATTATCGCCCCCGAGCGACCCGATGGGTCACGATGCACACGATGCCCATACGTGTTTCATGAACCGCCAACACGCGCTCCACTCCCAATCTACAGGCTGGCTCAGCCCAACTGGCCGGCGACCAGGCCAGCCGCGATCCACCACATGATGGTGCCGATGACCACGTCGAGTACGCGCCAGGTCACGGGTCGCTCGAACAGTGGAGCGACAAGCCGGGCGCCAAAGCCCAATGCCGAAAACCACGCCAGCGATGCCGCACACGCCCCGACCACGAATGCCCATCTGAGCTCACCGGCGTACTGAGCTGCGATGCCGCCCAGAAGCACGACGGTATCGAGGTACACGTGCGGGTTGAGCAGGCTGATAGCGAGGGTCGCAGCCACCGCAGAGTATGTCGTGGCGAACCGGGCCGGTTGCTCTGCGCCCTTGTCGGCAAGTGAGCCGGGGTGCAGCGCCGCGCGAAACGACAACGCGCCATAGACCGCCAAGAACGCGGCGCCGCCCCATGCCGCGATTGAGGTGACCTGAGGGAAGACCTCGACCACGGCACCGAAGCCAATCGCACCCAGCGCGATGAGTACCCAGTCACACAGGACGCACGTCGCGACGACCACGAGTACGCGGTTGCGGGCGATCCCCTGCCGGAGCACGAAAGCGTTTTGGGCCCCGATTGCGATGATCAGGCTGCCGCCCAGCGCGACGCCAGCCCACCACGCCGAGAACAGCTCACCCACAGCGACCTCTCTTCACTGAAACCGTCGCTGCAGTGTACCTGCTGGTCCCGACGCTACGAAACGGCTGCCGGCTACTTGACCTCAAGCACTGCCGGGGTGGCTCCACCTTCCACAAACGGGGTGAAGGTCCAGGTGAAGGGCCCCGAGCCCTTGCCTTCAGCTGCCTCAGCACCACCGGTCGACGTCTCGCGCCCGGTCTCTTTCACCGTGACCGTCCAGTCCCCCGAGGTCGCGGGCTGGCCCATCGGAACAGGTGTGGTTGCAGCGGGGGCCTCCTGCGCTTGCTCGTCGGGCACCGGGGCCTCCGCCTGGGAAGATGGTGCTTCGGTGGTCGGCTCGGCCCCGCATCCGACAATCGAGACAGCCACCAGCACGGCGAGCATGCCGATCAACGCCACTTGAATCCTCATCGATCTCCCCCTTTGAACCCAGCGGAAAACCCCCGACACCACAATGCTGAACCCAGCGGCCGGACGAGGCACACATTGTGGGGTGCCAGCCGCGTTGGCCTGCGTACGAGGTCCTCAACTCCCGCGCGCGAGCTGCCGATGAAAAGGGAGCACAGTATCCTTGGGGGTTGACACGCACGTGAAGCAGAACTGGGACGAAGGCGGTCCCTCTCGGCAGCATGAACGGCTCCGAACGCTGGCTATTGTGGCCACTCTCACCTTCGCGCTGGCCATGAGCGCAACGTTGGTCGTGTTTCAACTGCGCTCCGAGAACGCGATCAAGGACGGCCTCCTGTCGCAGGCCAGAGCCCATGCCCAAGAGCTCAACGCGGTTCGGACCTACGTTCAGGGATTCTCGGGCATCTATGTTCCCGCGTCCGCCGAGACCTCCGTGAACCCGCACCTGGCAGGTATTCCCGACGTGCTTCCCACCATTTACGCACCAAACGGCAAACAGTACGTGCTGCAAAACGCGCCGGTTGTGGCGCGCTCAGTCTCCTCGATACTGGCCCGCGATTCGAACCAGTCAGTACGCATGGCGCTCTCGTCACTCTCTCCAATCAACTCGGGTAACACTCCGGACGCCTTTACAAAAGACGCAATCGCTCAGCTCAACAGTGGACGCCATGAGGTCTACGGGTTCACAGACGGCGGGGGCCTCCACGAGTTCCGCTACGCCCTGGGCATCCCCATGGCCGAGAAGTGCGGACGCTGCCACCCCAGTTGGGTGGGCCAGGCTGCCGGCAATGCAGGCGCCACGGTCGTCCGGCTGGACGCCACCAAGCCGCTTACCTACATCGCCACCTCGAGACTATGGACCGGAGCCGCGGTCGTGGTGCTTCTGGTTTCCAGCGCGCTCATCCTCCGCCTACTCGGAACCAAGGTGCTCACGCCCATGCTCGCGGCCCAGCAACAGCTCTATAATCTGGCTAACAAGGACTCTCTGACTGGACGCGACGTGCGGCGAGTTGGGGTCGACGCCCTCACTGATGAGGTGGCCCGGGCCAGCCGAGAAGAACAGTGCCTCACCTGTTGCATGCTCGATCTTGACGACTTCAAGTCAGTCAACGATGAGCTGGGGCACGCCATTGGCGACAGGGTCTTGGCCGACGTCGGCGAGGCCATCCGCTCGGGCCTGCGACCGTACGACCGGGCGGCGCGAGTCGGCGGCGAGGAGTTCCTGTTGCTGCTGCCCGGGGTGTGCGCGCGTGAGGCTGACGAGATCATCGAGCGGGTCCGCAGCGAGATGGCGCTTGCCAGCAGTGCCGTGGAGGGCCTGGATCGTCCCATTACCTGCAGCGCCGGAATCGCGGTGTTCGATCCACCCAGCACCGAGACGGCGCACGAGCTGTTCGTGCGAGCCGACCATGCGCTGCTCGCCGCCAAGGGAGCCGGAAAGAACCGCGGGCTCGTATCGGGAGACGCGCTTTTGCGCAGCGCCTCGGTGCTGCGGCCCACGTGCCCTGCCTCGAACCTGGACGCGGACATCCTGTAGTCCCCACTGCACGCGCGTATACTCGGCAGGGCTGGAACCCGACCCCTGACGTGGATGCCGAGGCTGCGTGTACGAGCACGATACTCCCTATCACCGCCTGCGCGTCACGGACAACGACGGCGTACGGCTGCTCAAGTTCGAGCGAAACCACCAGTCCTCGATGCATTTGGACGACCCGTTTGCCACCGACATCAAGTACGTGGGGTATCTGCACCTCTCCCTCGCGGTGAATCCTGCGGCCACCCGCACGCTGGTGGTCGGCCTGGGCGGTGGTTCCGTGGTCAAGCAGATGTGGCGCGACTACCCGTGGATGCACCTGGATGCCGTCGAGCTCGATGCCGACGTCATCGAGGTCTGCCAGGAGCTTTTCGCGCTACCGGACGACGAACGCATCAACGTGGTCTGCGCGGATGGGCGAGACTACCTCGAGCGCACGCACGATACCTACGACATCATCATTCTCGACGCCTTCGATGACGATCACGTGCCGCGCAGGCTTCTCACCGATGAGTTCCTGCGCCTCTGCCGGGATCGCTTGCAGCCGGGAGGCGTGCTCGCCTACAACGTGATCGGCGCGGTCTACGGTCCCCAGAGCAAGACCTTTCGCAGTCTGCACCGCACCGCAAGCAATGTCTGGGGTAGCGTGTGGGCCTTCCCGCTCGGCTTGGCGGACGGGCCCTCGGAGAACACCCGCAACATCGTGCTGCTGGCAAGTGACGCGAACCTGAGCACCGACGCGCTCATCGGGCGCATCGTGAACCGCGTAGGAGGGATAGTCTCGGTGCCCGCGTTTGATCGGTTCGTCGAGGACCTGTACCAGGGATCGATTCGTACCGGCGACGTGCCGGTGCTCACTGATGAACCCCGTCCCCGCCGAGAAGGGCGCAGCCGCGCGCGCTGAACGAGAGAGCCACCTCAGTCAGGCAGACGGCTCAGGACCTTCTTGATCTGAAGCTGGTGATGATCGACTATGTCTGCTGGGGTGCCCCAGGCGCAGGCTGTCGCAGCTAGTGACTGGCAGGCCCCTGAGATGCTCTCTTTTGTGGGATGGTCGAAGTCCCCGCCCGCACGTTTGAAGGCGACCCGCACAGCACCCATGACGCTGCGCTCAAGCGACTTCTCATCGCCTGGCAGGCCCATCTGCTGCTTGGTCTGAGCGAAGGTCTCCTTCTGCGCGGTCATGAAGCACTTGACCACCAGCTCACGCGCTTTGACCAGATCGATGTCTATGAGCTCAGCTTCGCTGACCACCCATCGGTTGTTCGACAGCGCATTCATAGTGCACTCCCGCTCCCTTCTGGCGTCCCCGACCAAAACTCCGGCCCCCCACGGACCGTGCATGCGTTAACTCACGTTAGCATCGGGTTTCGCTACATGTCTGTGACGGATGACCATACCCCTTGGGTATTTGGACAGTACCCGAGTGAGCACCCGGGCTCCCTAGGGGCGGCGCCCCGAATCACGCGGCGCGTGCGTCCCTTCCACGCTTGATGAGCTTCTCCAGCTCGACTGCCCAGAAGACGACCGTGGAGGCGGCAAGCGCCGCAGCCAGCTCGCCCGGAGAGAGCGCCTGGGTCTTGAACACCGGCTGCAGGAAGGGCACGTAGATGGTGGCAAGCTGCAGCACCACCGTGAGCGCTACGGCGCCAACCAGCGGTCGGTTGGACATGAGCCCCTGGCTGAAGAAGGAGTCCCGGTCCGAGCGAATCGCGAGTACGTGTCCCATCTGGCTGAAACACAGGACAGTGAAGACCATCGTCTGCCAGTGTGTGCCACCCAACCGGATAGCCGCAGCCTGCACCACCAGGGACACGGCACCCATGAGCAGGCCGACCCAGACCAGATGGATTGCGAGGCCGTCGGCGAAGATGCTCTCCTTGGGAGGCCGAGGCGGCCGAGACATGATTCCTTGCTCCTGAGGCTCGGCGGCCAAGGCAAGGCCCGGCAGACCATCTGTGGCCAAGTTGATCCACAGAATGTGGATCGGCAACAGCGGGACGGGCAGACCCACCAGCGGGGCTAACAGAATGGTCCATATCTCACCCGAGTTGCTCGTCATCGTGTACTTGATGAACTTGCGGATGTTGTCGAATATGCGGCGGCCTTCGCCCACGGACTGCACGATAGACGCGAAGTTATCGTCGAGAAGCACCATGTCGGCGGCCTCTTTGGCGACGTCGGTGCCGGTGATACCCATTGCGATGCCGATGTCTGCTCGCGCGAGCGCGGGGGCGTCGTTGACCCCGTCCCCTGTCATGCCGACGAATTCGCCCTTGTCCTGAAGCGCCTGGACGATCTTGAGCTTCTGAGCCGGCGCGACCCGTGCGTAGACCCGAACGTCTTCCACCCGCCGCTCGAAGGTCTCAAGATCCATCGCTTCGAGTTCGGTGCCGGTCATGAGCTGGCTGTCGTCGACGGCGATGCCCAGCCGACGAGCGATGGCCATGGCGGTCGAGGGGTGATCGCCGGTGACCATGACAGGCGTGATGCCCGCCTCGAGACAGGTCTCCACTGCAGCGGCCGCCTCCGGCCTTGGCGGGTCAAGAAGCGCTACGTACCCCAGCACGGTCAGGTCGCGTTCAAGAAGATCGATCTCTTCTGAACTCGGTAGTCTCTCAAGATGGCGTAGGGCGAAAGCAAGCACGCGAAGCCCTTGGGAGGACCACTCATCGACCAGCGCACCTACCGCGTCGTTATCCAGGTCAGACTCGGTGCCGTCCTCAAGCAGCGCGCAGCGAGCGCGCTCGATAACTGACTCGGCGGCGCCCTTGGTGAACGCGACGAGACCACCTTCTGGAGTACGGTGGATCGTCGTCATGAGTTTGCGCTCGGAGTCGAACGGTAGCTCGGCCACGCGGGGGTACCGGGCACTCAGCAGCTCAGGAGAGTATCCGGCCCCTTGAGCACCTTCATAGAGCGCGATCTCCGTGGGGTCCCCCACCAGTTCGCCCTCGGAGTCGGACGACCCCTCCACATCGTTGGACACCGCAAGCGCTGTCGCGAACCAGCTCCATGTTTCGCCCTGCCGCTCATCGGCTGCTGGCAGTGTGGGGAGAGACTCCAGCCCGGCTCCCGCAATCGCCTCGACGGCCATTCGATTGATGGTCAGTGTGCCGGTCTTGTCGGTGCAGATGTAGGTGACGGAGCCCAGTGTCTCAACAGCCGGAAGTCTACGCACGAGCGTGTTGGTCTTAACGAGTCGCCGCGCACCCAGAGCCAGCGTCACCGTCGCGACGGCCGGCAGCGCCTCGGGGACAGCCGCAACAGCGAGGCTCACCGCCGTCAGGAACATGACGAGAGGGTCCTCGCCGCGAAGCAGCCCGATTGCGAAGACTAGGGCACACAGAACCAGTGCCGCGATACTGAGTCCCTTGCCGAAGTCCGCGAGGCGCTTCTGTAGCGGCGTCTTGGACCCGCTCGTCTCTTCGAGCATGCCCGCGATGCGACCCAGCTCGGTATCGGCGCCGATCGCAGCCACCACGCCCACCCCTCGCCCGTAGACGACGTGGGTTCCGCGGTAGGCCATGTTGGCTCTGTCTCCCAGGGGCACGTTCGTTCCACCGAGCGGATCGGTGTGCTTGTCCACCGGCAGGGACTCGCCTGTCAGAGCCGCCTCGGCGATACGTAGCCGCGCCGATTCAACGACCCTGATGTCAGCTGGCACGACGCGCCCGGCGTCGAGAAGAACCACGTCGCCCACCGTGATCTCGTCAGCGCGGACGTCTCGAACGCGACCGTCTCGGCGCACGGCGGCACTGTCCGATGCCATGAGGCGCAGCGCATCCATGGCCCGCTCGGCACGGTACTCCTGAACGACACCGATGACAGCGTTGAGCGCCACGATCACCAGGATGGCGATAGTGTCGATGGTCTCGCCGAGAAGCCCCGAGACCACCGCGGCGCCCAGAAGCAGCAGGATCAGAAAGTCGGTGAACTGCCCGACGATCATCGACGCGAAGCCGCGCTTCTTCTGCTCCGGCAAGGCATTGGGCCCATAGGTGGCCAAACGGCGGGCGGCCTCCGCCTCGCTGAGGCCCTCGATGCCGCTCGAGAGTGTATCGAAAGCCGCCTCAACGTCAAAGACGTGCGGGTTCTCTATCCGGAGCCACGACTCCGGTGCGCTGGGGCTTAGCGGCGGTGTTGGCCCGGGTGATGGTGCCTTCTCCATAATCACTCCTCTGTCAGGGCTGGAGAAGGTCTTGCACTCGGGCGGTGACCCGATGACAGCTCCGGAGCGAGACGCTCGTGATGACGGACTGTCTTCCAGCATGTGCGCCGGACAGCTACTCCCCTTCGATTCCATAGTACCCGACATTGCTCATGCCGCGACGCCGCCCCGCGATGGTCGCTTCGCGCTACCATGAGGAACATCTGACGCAAGGGGGCCCGTTGCAACTGCTCTACGACATAACCATCATCTTCGCGGTCTCCGTGGCCGCAGTGCTGGTGTGCCACCGGCTCCGGATTCCTTCAAGCGTGGGCTTCTTGCTCGCGGGGGTGCTGGCGGGACCGGATGTACTGGGCCTGGTGCGCCAGGTCGAACAGGTCGAACTGCTCGCTGAGATCGGTGTCGTGTTGCTCCTGTTCGTCATCGGCCTGGAGTTCTCGCTCGCAGGGCTCATCGAGATCCGAAAGCAGTTCTTCATCGGAGGAACTGTCCAGATGTTCGGGACCGCGGTCCTGGTGGGAACCGCTACCTACCAGCTGGGCTCCACCGCCACACAATCCGCCTATCTGGGCTTTGTCGTGGCTCTGAGCTCAACGGCGATCGTTCTTCAACTCCTTGAGGAGCGTGCGGAGCTCGACAGCCCCCATGGCCGCATGGTTCTGGGGACGCTCATCTACCAAGACATCGCCGTGGTGCCCTTGATGCTTGCCGCCCCCCTGCTCGCAGGGGCTACGGGAGGGTTGAGCAGCGAAGACGTGATGATGGCCGCAATCCGCATGGTCGGTGTGGTGGCGATTGCCTACGTGTCGTACCGTTGGGCAGTCCCCCTGCTGCTCTATCAGATTGCACGCACCCGCAGCCGTGAGGCCTTCCTCCTGGGAGTGCTCACCATCTGCATCGGCATCGCACTGCTCACCCAGCAGGCAGGACTCTCGCTGGCCCTTGGCGCGTTCCTCGCAGGGCTCATCATCTCGGAATCCGAGTACTCTCACCAGGCCGTGGGAGTCATCCTGCCATTCCGCGATGCGTTCATGAGCCTGTTCTTCGTGTCGCTGGGTATGCTGCTCGACATCCAGTTCCTGACTGCGCACCCCTTTGAGATCGCGCTTTTCACCTTAGGCATACTCGTGCTCAAACCCCTCATCGGCGCGCTCGCGGCGGTGTCGGTGGGCCTGCCGCTGAGAAACGCCGTCATTGCCGGCATGTCCCTGGGGCAGGTGGGTGAGTTCTCGCTCGTCGCTACCACCGCGGCGGTGAGCGCAGGTCTTCTGGGTCAAGACTCGTTTCAAACGGTGCTCGACACCGCGGTGATCAGCATGCTGTTCGCGCCACTCATGATGGTCGCCGGACCCAGACTCGCTCAGGCTCTGCAGAAACTGCCGCTCGCCCCGCGCTTGCGCCATGGATTCGGGGGGGCGCGGGTGACTTCGGCGTGCACGTACAGCGGACACGTGCTGATAATCGGATACGGCGTCACGGGTCGAAACATCGCCCGGTCCTCACGCGATGCTGATGTGCCCTACGCCATCGTCGAGATCAACGCCGAGGTCGTGCGCACCGAGCAGGCCAACGGCGAACACATCCACTACGGGGACGCGACTCACGAGGCGGTACTTGCGCACGTCGATGCCGACAAGGCCAAAGCGATAGTCGTCGCGATCAACGACCCGGCGGCCACGCGCAGAATCGTGGAACTCGCGCGGCGCACGGCACCCGACGCCTACATCATGGTCCGGAGCCGCTACCTCAAGGAGAGCGAGGCCCTCTACGCACTGGGAGCCGACGAGGTCATCGCCGACGAGCTCGAGGTCTCGATCGAGATATTTTCGCGCGTGCTGGCTCGTTTTCTGGTCCCACGCGAGGACATCGAACGCTACATCGATGAAGCGCGAGCCGAATGGCGAGAGATGGCGCGCAGCCTTTCGCCGGAGACCACCGCGGTGCAGGATCTGCGCATCGAAGTGCCTGACCTGACTACCCGCACGTTTCGAATCAGCGAGGGGTCACCCCTCGATGGCGTCAGCATCGCCCAAAGCCGCCTGCGCCCCGATCATGGCGTGACCGTGCTTGCGGTTCGAAGCGAAGGCACCTCGACGGGCAACCCACCAAGCACGATCGAACTGCACGCCGGTGATGTGCTGTTCGTACTGGGCCCCGACGAGTGGGACCCCAAGTCGGTAGCGTAGAACCAGGCACTGTCGCACGTATCTCGCGCAGATGGGAGAGGGAGCGGACATGGAGTTGCTGGATCTGAACAAGCGCTACGGTGGGCTGTACAAACCGAGCGCCAAGGTACCGGCGCTTGTCGAGGTGCCTCCGCTGCGATTCCTCATGATCGATGGAGAGGGCGGCGTGGGAGGACCGGCCTTTCAGGATGCGATGCAGGCGCTCTACGGACTGGCGTACCCGGTGAAGTTCGCCGCAAAGAAGGAGCTCGAGCTGAGTTACCGGGTCATGCCCGCCGAGGGCCTGTACTGGAGCGATGACTACGACGGCACGCCGGGGGTGACACCCGTCCAACTCGACAGACTCACGTGGCGACTCATGATCCTGCTGCCCGACGAAGTCCCCGGGGAGCTGGTCGAGGTCACGCGGGCCACGGTCACTGCCAAGAAGAACCCTCCGCGCCTGGACGAGATCCGAGTACAGACGTTCTCGGAAGGGCTCAGCGTGCAGATACTGCACATCGGTCCCTACGCCGATGAGGTGCCTACGGCGACTCGACTCCACGAGTTCGCTGCCGAGAAGAAGCTCGACATCACCGGGGTGCACCACGAGATCTACCTGGGAGACCCCAACCGCTCCGCTCCCGAGAAGCTCAAGACGATCCTTCGCTACGGCGTGACCAAGCGGCGCGAGCAGAAGTCCGCGGCGCGGCCGGTGAAGACCGCGCGCACGAAACCGAGCACCTGCTCGGTGTGCGCCGTTCCCAAGCGCCCCCGCACGCGCTAGATACGTCCGGCGGGCTTCTGGGCGGGCTGTATGCTGGCGAAGATCTTCCACGCGAACGCGGCGGCGGCCAGCGTCACGGAGCCGAACACCACGAACGGCGCGACCTCGAGCGATCCTTCGACAAGCGCCGCCGATACGAGCATCGCGCAGATGGCACCGGCCATGGTCACTCCCTTGACCGCGAACACGGGCGCCAACAGGTAGCCCCAAGGGCGACGCCGCCACAGCAGAACCGCAGTGGTGAGCGCGAGGGGCACGAGCATCCCCAGGTCCATCGCCTGGACAGTGAGCGTGGGCATCCCCAGAAGCCCCGCGCCCGCGAAGTCGCCCGAAAGCCCCGTGGCAATCCGTGGAATCCACATCGCGACGAGCATCAGACCCATCATCGCCGAGAAGACCGCCATCCCCCTGCGAGGGAACCGCGCGCTGAACTGCTGGGGGAGCGTGGCGATGCCTACGCTCGAGGTGACCCACACGATTGCGGCCCCACTCGCCGCGTAGAGCGCGATAAAGACGGGAAACAGCGGCCCCAGCGCCCAGAACATCGCGTACATGAGGTACTGATAGAGCAGGTAGGCTAGCAGACCCAGGGCGAACAACCGCGCCTTGAGCGAGCCTCGCGCGATGAAGGGCACCGCCAACAGCAGAGCGGGAACCACGAACGCGAGCGTGACCGCGTCCCAGCCCACGCCCTCCGCGACCACGCGCTCGGGATTGAACGCGTAGATGCCGGTGGTGGCGTACTCGAACCGCTCGCCGCGAATGCTCACGGCGGGCGCAGTCGAACCGTCGCCCCGCATGAAGACGCCCACGGCCGAGGCGACGCCAGCGACCAGCGCGATGGCTAGACACAGCAGGGCCATCCGCCTGAAGAACTGCGAACTCATGGCGCTACACCCCCAGCTTGGTGGACACGTCGTCGGCCCACGAATCGATCGATGCCCAGTCGCGGAAGTCGCCTTGAGGCGCCTTCATGGCCTTCAAGATCGTGCGCTCGAGAAACGAGAACTCCTTGGGCTCGTTCCAGCCTGCGAACAGCCCCACATCCAAGGGCTTCACGCCGGTTGACTCGATCAGCTGGTCGGTCCATGTGCGGACCTCATCGGCCCTCTCGGGCTCTTTGGCCATCGTGAGATTCACCGTGTAGAACGCGACCGGCATCGCATCCAACTGCTGCGCATGCGTGGCGACCCACGTTCGCGCGGGCTCGTGCCACTGGCTCATGCGGACACCGCTGCCCACCACTACCGCGTCGTAGTCCTCGGGCGCTCCCGCTTCGCTCACGGGAACCACCTCGACGGTTGCGCCCTTCTCGGCAAGACACGCGCCTATGCGCTGCGCCACGCCTTCGGTGCACCCGGACTTGGTTGCGTAGACGACCATCACCTTGCTCATTGTTTGGCTCCTTTCTTCACCCCGGCGAGGAAGATCTCCAACGTCTGCCGAGTGGCCTCTTCGATCGGTATCTCGTAGATCTCGCCCGCGGCGTCGACGACTTGGCGAGACATCACCAGCTGTGACGTGAGCGCGAAGAACGCCTCGGCCATCACCCGCGCATCGAGATCCGCCCGCAGGTCCCCTGCCTCTTGGCGCTCGGCAAGGTACTCGACGAGTCCCGCGAAGTTCGCGCTGGGGCCGCCGCCCATGATCTCGCCCACTTCCGGCGTGGTGCGCGCATCGAGCACGAGCCGCAGCGCGGCAGCACCGATCTGCGACGACTGCGCGACCTCGAGCCGCGCGAGCGCGGCCAACGTGCCTGCTGTGTCCGTTGGCTCCGGGAGGCGGCCCACAGCAAAGCCGGCCATGTTCGTGGCCCACGACTCAGCCAGCGCCGCGAGGATCCCTCGCTTGGTCTCGAACCTGCGAAAGATCGTCACCTCGTTGACGCCTGCGCGCTCCGCTATCGAGCGTGTCGTGGTGCCGTTGTAGCCCCGCTCGGCGAACAGCCCGGCGGCGGCGTCAAGAATGCGGCTCGTGGTAGTCGGCGTTGCGTGCATGCTGGCGGTCTCCTCCTGAATGCGTGCAAGTGCTTGCTTGCATCATGAGTCCGCGGCTACCTGGATGTCAACCCCGAACGTGAGCGCGTTGCCTCGCGGGGGATGAGGAGCTAGACCAACCCGGTTCGTCTCCACAACCCGGCGGCAAGACCGAACGC
>JBBREQ010000009.1:0-42496 GCA_038202795.1 Coriobacteriia bacterium
GGGCTCAGCGGAATCATGATCTTCGACCTCTCTCGCTATCTTGCGCCGGGATGCGTCATCTCGATCGACCTCTTCCCGGACGTCGCGGCGTCGGAGCTCCAGGCGATGATCTCGCAGCGCTGTGCGGCACTTCCTTGGCGAACCGCCGATACGTTCTTCGCGGGCATGCTCCATGATCGGGTTGCGCGTGCGGTCTTGCGCGCTGCGGGAATCGGTTTGGACTCGCCGGTTGGGAAGTCGTCTCAGGCCCGCCTCGCTGCGCTTCTCAAGGATTTCCGACTCAGAGTCATCGGTATGGGTGATCCTCGGCAGTCGCAGGTGACCCGGGGTGGTGCCTCGGTTGAGGAATTCGATCCCGAATCGATGGCATCGCGTCACGTGGACGGGCTGTTCGCCGCCGGTGAGGTTCTCGACATCGACGGCCGCTCTGGCGGCTTCAATCTTCATTGGGCCTGGGCGTCGGGCCTAGCAGCCGGCGAGGCCGCCGCTCGCTTGGCAACGGCACGTGCCGGGCTAGACGGCATCGGCTCGAGAGGGTCCGAGTGATAGAACTCAGGAACCTCACTCTCCCGCTCTCAGCCGGTGATCCCTGTGCGGCGGGTACGCTGAGGCATGCAGCTGCCAAGCGCCTCGGCATCGACACGGAACGAATCGGTTCAATACGACTGCTCAAACGCTCCGTCGATGCTCGTCGCAAGAGTGACGTCCATTTCGTGGTATCGCTCGGTGTGGTGCTCGACGACCCCATGGAGGAAGACGAGAGGGCAGTGGTGAGCCGCATTGCTGACCACGACGTCCTCATAGCCACGCCCCAGCCGCTGCCCGCCGTGCCGAGCCTCGCAATCGCCCCCCCGGTGCGCCCCGTGGTCGTGGGCACCGGCCCAGCGGGGCTCTTCTCGGCTCTACTGCTGGCGCGGTCCGGTGCGCGACCGCTCGTACTTGAACGCGGCGTGGAGGTCGGCACACGGGTTCACGCAGTGGAGGCTTTCATCCGCAGTGGCGTGCTCGACCCGGATTCGAACATACAGTTTGGAGAAGGCGGTGCGGGGACCTTCTCGGATGGAAAGCTCACCACCAACACGCGCGACCCCCGGTGCCGCAGCGTCCTGGCGATGCTCGTCGGTGCGGGTGCTCCCGAGGAGATACTCTGGCAGGCCAAACCACACATCGGCACGGACAATCTCACCGGGGCCGTCAGGAGGCTGCGGATGGAGATAGAGTCGCTGGGCGGGGAAGTCCGTTTCGGGACGCAGCTCTCCGACGTGCTTCTGGGCTCAGACGACGTTCTCCGCGGCGTTGTGACGCAGAGCGATCGCGGACGCGAGGAGTTCGCGGCTGAGGTGCTCATCCTGGCGACGGGCCACAGCGCACGCGACACGTTCGACATGCTGCACCTGCGCGGAGCGCATCTCATTCAGAAACCGTTCTCGATCGGGCTGAGGATCGAGCACGATCAGCTCATGGTGGACCGGGCGCAGTACGGTTCAGCGGCCGGTCATCCTGCGCTCGGTGCGGCGGAGTACAAGCTCTCGTGCCATCTGCCCTCCGGCCGCGGCGTCTATACGTTCTGTATGTGTCCCGGCGGCTGGGTGGTGGCGGCAACGAGCGAGGCCGAAGGCGTCGTCACGAACGGGATGAGTCGATTCGCCCGCGAGGGCGTAAACGCGAATGCGGCGTTCCTGGTCAACGTCGTGCCTGCTGATTTCGAAGACGATCACCCGTTGGCAGGAGTGCGCTTCCAACGACAATGGGAGCGTGCCGCGTTCGAACTCGGCGGACGGCAGTTCCGTGCGCCCGTCCAGCTCATGGGCGACTTCTTGCAGGGCGTCGCTTCCTCAAGCGCAGGCGATGTGCAGCCAACCTATCCGCTCGGCGTCGAGTACACCGACCTCACGCACTGCCTTCCGGACTTCGTCGTTTCATCGCTGCGGGATGCGGCTCCCGTGTTCGACCGCCGCATGCGCGGTTTCGCGACAGCGGATGCGCTTCTCACCGGAGTGGAGACGCGCTCGTCGTCGCCGGTGCGCGTGGTGCGGGATGAGACGCTGCAGTCGAATCTGCGGGGCATCTACCCCTGCGGGGAGGGCGCCGGGTACGCGGGCGGCATCATGTCGGCTGCGGTAGATGGAATGCGGTGCGCCGAGGCAGTGCTCGCACGTTATGGGTGAGAAGCGGTTCGGACGACAGTGATCCTCGTGGGTATAGTCAGCAGGTGCCGCTACCAAAGCCCAAGGAGCCCCCATGCCCCACCTACGCGAACCGCTGACGATCCGATCAGTCACGCTGCGAAACCGCCTTGTCTTGCCGCCCATGGCGACATCGAAAGCGCATCCGGACGGCAGCATGACCGAGGAGCTTCTCGCGTACTACGACGATAAGTCGCGCGGCGGCGCTCTCGGCCTCGCCATTACCGAGCACTGCTTCATCAGCGAGCAGGGGCGCAATCGTATCGGGCAGCCCTCGGTGGCAGATGACGCCATGGTAGATGGTCTTTCGGCTCTCGCCGGGGTGTTCCACACCAACCACGTCCCCGTGGTCGTGCAGATCAGCCATGCGGGTGCCGCATCGGTCGAGCCCGAGAAGGCCCTTGTCGGCCCCTCAGACGTCGCAACTCCGATGGGGAGCGGTCAAGTACCTCGAGCTCTCACTCCTCAAGAAGTAGCGGATATTCCTTTGCAGTTCGCGGCGGCTGCCAGGCGCGTGAAAGAAGCAGGCTTCGACGGGGTTGAGCTCCACTCTGCCCACGGCTACCTTCTGAACCAGTTCCTCTCGCCGCTGACCAATCGCCGCACCGACCAGTACGGCGGCTCGTTGGAGAATCGCATTCGGCTCCACATCGAAGTGATCCGCTCGGTCCGCGAAGAGGTCGGGTCGGACTTCTTGCTTCTGCTTCGACTAGGCGCGCGCGACTATCTCGAGGGCGGAACCGGCATCGATGACGGCATCGAGGCCGCCATACGCTTTGAGGAAGCAGGTGTCGACCTGCTCGATATCACCGGCGGCCTCACTGGATTCAGTCGTCCCGACACCGAGGAGCCGGGCTACTTCTCGGAGCTCTCGGCACCCATCAGAGCGGCAGTATCAGTCCCCGTCATGCTCACGGGGGGCATCACGACAGCGGACCAAGCCGAGAGTCTTCTCGCGCAGGGGGCAGCTGACCTGATCGGCGTGGGTCGGGCGATGCTGCGAGATTCGGGTTGGGCTGTCAACGCGGTTCACTAGGTACTACTCCCGGCCGTTCGCAGTTACGCGCTACTTGCTGATCTTGAGCAGCTCCACCTCGTAAACGACCACCGCATTGGGCGGGACGGCCCCGTCGAGACCTCCCTGTTCACCGTACGCGAGTTCGGGCTGGACGGTCAGCTTGCGCTTCCCGCCGACGGTCATCCCAATGACGCCTCTCGACAAGCCGCGAATAGCCTTCTCCGAACCGATCCTGAACGAGAGCGGCTTCTTGTTTGAGCCTGAGGCGAACTCCGTTCCGTCGGAAAGCACTGCCGTGTAGGAGACGGTCACCTTGTCACCGGGCTTAGCAGCATGGCCTTTCCCCATAGCCTCGTCCTCAATGACAAGGCTGACAGGCTTCGCCTGCTCGCCACCCGAGGCGGCTGACGAAGCAGTCTGAGAAGGCTGCGCACTCTGCGTCTGAGACTCAGTCACCGAGGGGGCGAGTCCCTGGGTCATGCTCGAGGCGAGCTCATCGCATCCCGTCAGTCCAAGAGCAACCATCACCGCAAGCACGACTTCCACTAACAGAACCGATCGCTTGCGCATGGCGGTCTCCTCGAACTAACCGGTCGCTGCAGACAAGTATGCCACGAACCTATTGAGGAGCCCTATCGCATGCACTTCGCATCCCCACGGCGTCTCTGCCGGCCGTCCCACGCTTGGAGGATCGTGGCCGAAGTCGCTACCCCGTGCAGCCAGCATCTGTCACACTATCGGAGGGGGAGGCGCTGCCCTGCGGCTCGCGTCTCTGTAGCTCAACTTCCGAGGTGGCACAATGACGTCGGACGACTCGCGACTCGCAGAGATCCACCAAATCGACTACTTCCTCGCAAACCTCGAGTTGGCAGTCGAGCAGGGCGAGATCGGGCGCCAGGCGTTCGAACGACTTAGCGCGCCCTATCTTGCGCGACGGAGTGAACTAGAGGCGGCTGCGGCGCTCGAGCAGGAAGAGGCCAGCTCGCCGGAGCCCCCGTTCGCGGAGCCGGAGCCCGAGGTCACTGTCGCATCCGCGCCTGCAGTCGAGCCGCCGGCGCGGATAACTACTCGCCCAGTCTCTTCAGCAGCGTCCGATAACACTGCCCCGTCGTCAGCGGCAGCCAGCGGACAGGGGGGCGAAGTCGATCGCCTCTTCGATCGTGGCGCGCCTCCCGGAGCTGCCCCGTGGGCGTCGAAGCGCTCTTCGTTCTCGCTCGGCAGGTGGATCGCGTACGCAGGAGCTGCGCTTGCGGTCGCCGCCGCGCTGGTCTTCGCGCTGCGCGGCTGGGGCAGGTTCCCACCCATAGTCAGACTCGCCGGTCTCATCGGCGCGACTGTCGTGTTGTATGCCGACGGCGAATGGCTTCGCACGAAGCTCTCTTTGCCGGTTGCCGGTTCCTGGCTCATGGGCGTCGGCGCAGCGCTGTTTCTCCTGGACGGATACGCCATACTCCAGTGGCTGAACCTGTCGGGCCCTCTGCCATGGGCCGGGGTTCTGCTCGCGTGCTCAGTTGGCTACTGGTTGACTGAGAAGCGCTTGCGCAACGGTTGGTTCGGTGCAGCGGGCGCGGTCCTCCAGGTCGGCTTCTGGTGGCTGCTTGCCTACGCTCTTGGTCTCGGGACGATCTGGGCCACGGCCTTGCTTGGCGTGGTCGCCGCCGTCTGGGCGTTCGCATCGGCTACAATCGATCCAAAAGGCCCGTTCAATGCCCTGTCGCGCGTGCTTGCGACAGGCGCCATCGTGCTCTCAGCACTGGTGGCTATCGCGATGACTCTCCAGATTCCGGCTGCCGTTTCCACGGCGCTCTCGGTGTGGCCGATCGCCGCCGCCATCGTGTCCGCCATCGCCGCTGCGGTCGTATTCGATCGTGCTCGTCCTTCGCTGCGCGGGCGCGCTGTCGGCGCGCAGGTCCCCTTGTACGTCGCAGTCGTGATTCTGTGGGCGCTGCGATCGCAACCTCCTGAGTTCGCTCCAGGCCTTGACCTGCTGATTGTTCTGCTTGGTATCACGGCAGCTGACGCCTGGTATGCGATGTGGAGGAACAGCGTCTCCTTTGCCATCGCTGCGTTCGTCGGCTGGTTGCTGATGTGGACCGGGGTCGCCTACGAACTGGGTTTGAACTATCCGTTGATGATCGCCGCGACTGCGGGGTTGGGCGTAGCGTCGTTGATCGGCGGCATCGCCGTCACGCGTGTGGCCACAAGGCACAGTCCCAAACGGCGGAGTTATTCCGGCGAGGTGTGGCAGATAGGGGGCGCACTGACCGCACTTTCCGCAGCCGTAGCAACAGCGGTCTTGGGCGGTCTCCCCGGCTTTGTCGGCGCCTGGCCCCTTGAACCACTGCCGCTCCGTGGTCTCGTTGGCTTCATCATGGCCGGAGTCCCCGAACTGCAGGCTGCGTATGTTCTCGTTGCGGCGTGGGTTCTGGTCGCAACCGTTTTGGTGTGGATGCTCCTGCCCCGGGCCTGGACGTCAGCGATCGTGATTCTCTTCTCGTTCGTTGTGACGACCCAGGTGGTCTCCCTCGTGGCTCCTGAGAGCCAACCCGCGTGGCATGCGATGGCGCTGGTCGTTGTAGCGGCTGCATGGTCGCAGGCACGGGACCATCTGAAGCTTGTTGGCAGTATTCCCTACAACGGGGTAGTCATCTTCACTCGGGTGATGTACGTCATCGGGCCGCTCTCGGCGCTCGCAGTCACTCTGACCACCGGAGCGTACCAGTCGTATGCGTTCGCTGCGTTACTCGCCGTTGTGGCGGCCGCATGGCTCGCTGACGCGGTGAGAGCAGGGTCCCACCTCCTGTTCGCCCCTGTCCCGATGTTCGCTATCGCCGCGGTCACGGTTGCCGTCTGGGCCGCCACGACTGTCGAGATGGGCGCCATCTCAGGATCGATCACCGCTCTCGCTATCGCGGGCCTGTCCCTCCTCGGCGAGAGAAGCCGTGGGGCCTGGTCCATCGTGGTTCTGGCGTCGTCAGCCGCAGCTGCGACCGTGCTTGCGCCGCTGCTGATGGGGTCGCCGGGATACCTGGCTGTCGACCTGCTCCTCGGGTCGATCGTCTGGGCGCTGCTCGCGTGGGCGTTCTCGATTCCTGAGGTCGCCGGCGCGTCGGTCGGGCTGGGCGTGCTCGCTGTCGCCGCTTTCCTGGCGTGGCTTGACCCGGCACCTTGGGTGACGATCGTCGTGCTCTCGGCCATCAGCGCGGCCCTGCTTGCACCGCGTGTTGTCCTCAGGGACTCACTCTCTCCCATGGTCGCGCGATTCACCGCCGCTGTGGCCGCCGCCGGGCTCTTCGCGCTCGGCACCCTTTGCGCTATCGGGCTTGCCTCATACACGAACCTGAGCATAGCCTCTGCCTCTTGGTCCTCGGTGAACGCTGCTGGGCTCGCGATAGCATTGCTGGTCACGGCGGTCTACGTTCTCGTTTGGACGGTTGCCGAGCGCGCCGAGGTCGGTCTCTACATAGGGCTCTGGCTGATTGTGCTAGCGGTGCTGATCGGATTGGATGCCGCGCACATCGAGCTGGCTGAAGCGTATCTCCTGCCCGTTGCGGTGTACTTCGGCTTTGTAGGCATACTCTGGTCCTCACGCAAAGAGGGAAGGCCGGTGCCCGTGGGAACCGATCTTGCCGTGCTGATGCTCGGCCCCGTGGCTGCCCTGATCATCGCGTTAGGATCGACCGACGTCGCCACCATAGTCCAGCACGGGTTCTGGGCACTGGGTTTGGCGCTGGTCACCGTTGTCGCTGGGCTGTTGCTACGCGCGCGCATTCTTGTCTTCGGCGGGATTGCGGTCCTGCTTGTGGACACGCTTTGGCTAGGTCGACACACGGTTGTCGGCCTGCCGGACCTTGCATGGGTGGGCGCGACAGTCGTGGTGCTACTTCTCGCCGGCGCTGTATACGCCGCGCGTGGGCCTATCGGCAAGATGTTGAGCGGCTCAGGGCACCGATTCGCGTCTTGGCGCTAGCCCAGGAACTTCAGTATCCTCTGGACCAATTCTTCCGATTGCCCTAAGGGAAGCTCGTGACCCGCGCCCGGGATGATCTGTGTCTGGATCTGTGGTGCCACTTCATTGAGGCGTGAGGCAGCCGCTTGACTTGAGCACATCTGCTCCAGCTCACCAGCCACATAGAGTAGCGGCACATCGATGCCCTTGAGTTCGTCATCGCTGAGCATGCGGGGTTCTGTCAGCGCGAGACGCTCGTCGAAGCCGCCTCTCAGACCCCAGACTACGTCGTCAACGCGCTCGTTGAACCAGGGGGCACCTACCGCATGTGGCATGAGCCACCGCAGGTATGCTCGAACTGAGAGTCGCGAGGGCGTCAGGAACGCACCCATCGACAGCGGCCCGCCCACGTAGCTCTCCAAAGGGGGCGAGAGCACGGCGAAAGGAGGGGAGAGCCATACCGCTTTCGCAAGACGGTGGGGCTCGTGGAGAAGGTAGTCGGCCGTATGCCACGCCCCAAATGAGCAGCCCAGGAGGTTGATACCGTCCACGAGACCGAGCCCGTCAAAGAGCTGGCTTAGCCAGTTGACGTAGTTCACCGGGCTCGATGAAGTCAGACTATTGCCGCTGCGGCCGAAATCGTAGGGATTGTCCACCGCGTACGTGCGATAGCTCCCGGAGAGCGCCTCGATCACGGGAATCCACATCAATGATGAGTCCCATTCAGCAGGCAGCAGAACAAGCGCCGGTGCTTCACTGGGCCCACTGATCCTGACAAGCGTCTCCTCGTTGTCTGTGTCGACCACCGTCGTCTCAGCGGCAACGGGCCATGACCCCGCGTGAGCGTCGTAGCGCGACAAGTAGCGGTCGCGCGCCTTGGCCGAGCGAAACGGATTGAAGACGGGGTATTCCATAGCCGTAGTGACATTCTCCTCGAGACGATTCCAACTCGCGATGTGACACAGCCCACACTGATGGGGGCGGGCCAGCGGCTTGCGCGTGAGCAGCATCCGCCCACGAACCAGATGGTAGCACTTTGCCCTCGTTGAGAAAGACGCATCAACGTCTGATGCGCAGACCAAGCCGATGGACTCTGATTTCAACTAGACACCGGGTTCCAGCGCCGATCACCGTGCGTTATGGGCACATTCTCACCAGACGATTCCTAGAAGGGGGTTTTGTGGCTTCCGTGAGTGTTCGCTGGATGGACTCTGCTGGTCAGTTGAGTTCCGGTTCTTTGGAACAGTTGGCTGCCAGCCGGGGTGCGCAGTGGCGCTGGATCGACGTCTCTCCTGCCGACGAGACGACACTCGAAACCCTGGCCGGGGAGTTTGGGCTTCACCCCTTGCTCGTGGAGGACTCGCTCCACCGCCAGCCGCGCCCGAAGTTCGATGCCTTCCCTGACGGGTCGTTTCTAGCATGGCTCTACGTCGTTGGCTCAGGAGATGGGGGGTTGAACCTCAAGGAGATCGACGTCTTCATCGGCAAGGACTATCTGATAACCGTCCACGAAGGTGACATACCGCAGATCGGAGAAGTGATTGGTGAGCTTTCGAGGCATCCGTCGCTGGGCACCGACTGGCTGCTCCATGCCATCATCGACCGGTTGGTTGACTCGCTCCTGCCCTATGTGGACTCTCTCGGTGACGAACTAGAGGATCTCGAAGACCGACTACTCGATCAGCCCACGCCGGAGGATCTCCAGCGGCTCTACTCGATCCGCCGACGGTTGGTTCGGCTCCATCGGATCATCGCCCCTGAGCGCGACATCGTCCGTGGCCTGGCGCGTGAGCGAAACATCGTCAGTGAGGACGCCTACAGATACTTCCAGGACGTCTCGGATCATCTTGCCCACGTGGAGGACGCCATCGAGACCTACCGGGACGTTGGCGCTGCTGCAATGGACATCTACCTTTCCGCACTCAACAACCGCATGAACGCGATCATGAAGCAACTCACCGTTGTCGCGACGATCTTCATGCCGTTGACTCTGATTTCGGGTATCTACGGAATGAACCTCCTTGAGGGTATGTGGCCGCGGTCGAACGGTGAGTTCTCCTTCGCAATTGTGATTGGATCGATGCTTGTGATTGCCTTATGGATGTCCGTGTTCTTTCGGAGAAAGAGGTGGTGGTGAGCGCTCGCACTGAAGACCGAACGACGCCGGAAGTC
The DNA here is from genome assembly GCA_038202795.1 of Coriobacteriia bacterium. GTDB lineage: Bacteria > Actinomycetota > Coriobacteriia > Anaerosomatales > PHET01 > PHET01. Next base: position 9,326 of record JBBREQ010000009.1, read on the forward strand.
GTCGATCACAGTCATGACATCTACACCGTCGCGAACATCATCACGGTACTGCGTCTGATTCTTGTTCCGATCTTCTTCGCAGTGCTCATTGAGACCGGCAATGACCTATTGGCTTTTGCTCTGTTCGCCATCGCAGCCGCTACAGACTGGATAGACGGGCAGATTGCGAGACACACCGGCACGGTCACAGAGATCGGTAAGGCCATCGATCCACTGGTGGACCGCCTTCTGATCGCTGCCGGAGTCCTGGGGCTCTATCTCATCGATCGACTTCCAGGCTGGGTCGTACTCGTCCTGGTCGCTCGGGACGTATACCTGTTGAGTGGAGCCTACGTGCTCGCACGCAACCACGTCGGCAAGTTGCCTGTCATCTTCATCGGCAAACTCACCACGGCCGTGCTCCTGTTCGGTTTTGGCGACCTCATACTCAACTGGCCACAGGTGCCGGGCCTCGGTTTGGTCTCCACTCCGGCTCTGCCGGGGTGGGGTGACACGCCGATCGCACTCGGGATGTGGGTCGTATACGCCGGCACAGTCACCTCGCTGATCACGATGTTCATATACACCCTCCAAGCGAGGGCGGCGTTGCGCACGGCGCATGCCGCGACCAAGTAGTCCAACGAACAGGGGAGTCCGATGAAAGCAGTGATCATGGCAGGCGGGGAGGGGACTCGGTTGCGACCGCTGACCTCACTGCTTCCCAAGCCGATGGTGCCAATCGTCAACCAGCCGGTCATGGAACACATCGTTGGGCTCGTCAAACATCACGACATCACCGAGATCGTCGCGACGCTCGCATTCATGCCCCAAGTCATCGCGGACTACTTCGGGGACGGCGACGAGTGGGGCGTGAGCCTGGAGTACGCAATCGAGGAGTCTCCGCTGGGCACGGCTGGTTCCGTCAAGAACGCCGAACGCCTGCTCGTCGGTGATGAGCCGTTTCTCGTCATCAGCGGCGACGCACTCACCGACATAGACTTGCGTGAGGTCATCGAGTTCCATAAGCGCAAGGGCGGGGCGGTGACCATCGCACTCAAGTCGGTCCCGGACCCGCTCGAGTTCGGCGTGGTTATCACCGACTCCGACGGGCTGGTCGAACGGTTCGTCGAGAAGCCGACGTGGGGCCAGGTGTTCAGCGATCACATCAACACCGGCATCTACGTCGTCGAACCCTGGGTCCTCGACGAGATCCCTGCGGGTACTCCCTATGATTTCTCTGCTGAACTCTTTCCCAAGCTGATGCGCCAGGGCCACAAAATCTATGGCATGGTCGCTGAGGGCTATTGGTGCGACGTCGGCGGCCACGAGAGTTACGTCCAAGTACACAGGGACATACTCGACGGTCTGGCAAAGATCTTCGTTCCGGGCATTCACGCCCGAGCGAGCCTTTGGATCGCCGACAGTGCGGTGGTGGACCAAGACGCTATCCTGGGTGACAAGGTGGTCATCGGCGAGAACACCAAGATCAGAGCTGGGGCGGTCGTAGGCGACTATGCCGTGATCGGTGACAACTGCATTGTGGGCAGCGATGCGCGCATCTCGGATTCGGTCGTTTGGGACGATGCGTTCCTCGGTGGCCAGAGTGAGGTCGCCGGCGCGGTTCTGTGTCGGCACGTCGACGTCCGTGCACGCAGTATCGTCGATGCGGGGGCAGTTATCGGCAGTGAGTCTGTCATCGGTATTGGGGCTCATATCGGCGCCAACGTCCACATATTCCCGTACAAACGAGTTGAACCTTCCGCGATGGTTGCATCGTCGCTCATCTGGGAGGCAACCGGCCCCCGTTCTCTGTTCGCCGATGCCAGCATCAAGGGACTCGTGGGCATCGACATCACGCCCGAGCTGGGACTGCGAGTCGCAGAGGCGTACGGATCAGTGCTGCCTAAAGGCGGTCATGTGGTGGTGACCCGGGACACCTCGAACTCCGCGCGAATGATCAAGCGAGCCATCGTCGCCGGATTCAATGCATCCGGCGTCAATGTACGTGACCTGCGCGTGGCCTCTCCTGCGGTGAGTCGCTTCACCACCCAAAAGACCCGCTGCGTCGGAGGGCTCCATGTCGCGGGGTCCCAAGACGACCCGCAGTTCCTTGAGATCAGGTTCTTCGACAAGAACGGACTTGACATCCCCCCTTGGGAGCAGAAGAAGATCGAGCGGCTGTACTTCAGAGGTGAGTTCCGTCGTGCGTTCTTTGAGGATGTCGGCGAGATCCTGTATCCGCCCCGTCCGCTTGAGTACTACACCGTCGCGCTGAACGAAGCGATTGCGCAGGTCGGGTTCGAGGGGGGCTGGCGCAATGTGGTCACCGACATGGGAGGTGGGACGGCTTCACTCGTCCTGCCCATTGTCGCCCACGACTGGCACCTCAACCTTATCGCGCTCAACCCCGTTGTCGACTTTGAGGCGAGCTCCGCATTCTCTGAGTCGCAGAGCGATGCGGTCAGTCAGCTCGCACGATCGCTGGAGGTATTCGGTGGCGACTTGGGGATCGCTTTCGACAAGGGCGCAGAGCGAGTCCGCCTCATGACCCGAGCCGGAGTCATGCTGGACGGCAACACGGCACTGCATCTGGTTGTCGAACTGTGGTGCCGCACGCGCAGTGAGACTCCGGGCGCGATAGCCGTGCCCTTGACCGCATCACAGACTGTCGAATCCATCGCGGCTGCGCACGGCCGCAGCGTTGTGCGTCCCGGCAAGTCACGCCGTGCGCTCGCACAGGCTGTGCTGGATGGCAGAGCCGTGTTCGCGGGGGGAGGTACCGGCGGCTACATATTCGGTGACTTCTTCCCCGCATACGACGGGGTACTCACACTGGGCATGATCACGCGGATGATCGCTGCTACCGGGCGCACCATCGACGACCTCGTGGCTGAACTGCCCCCATTCCATCTGGAGAGCCTCGATATCTTCTGCCCGCTCAACCGGAAGGGCGCTGTCATGCGCGCGGTAATCGACGCGGCCGCTCCTCTTAATCCCGATCTCACTGAGGGCGTGCGCGTTCGCTACCCTGACGGATGGGCCTTGGTTCTGCCAGACGCGGTCGAACCCGCGGTAGGCATCTGGGCGGAGGGATCGAACCCTGAATCTGCGCAGAAACGTATCGACTTCTGGCGCGAAATCGTTGAGGGCGCGGTCGAAGCCGAGGCGTAACGTGGCTTGGCCCTTGCTCTGCATGGCACCACCTGCGGTAACAAGCGCGTGACATCCTGTTCTTCCGCATACGCAGCAGGGTATGCTGCTGCTATCGTCCGCCCAGCACCGAAGGGCGTAGTAAGTGCCACCTCGAGAATGAGCTGTAGTTGTCTGAATCGCCCGAAATCACCGAGTCAAACGCTGTAGACTACGCCGCTCGACGCTTGGCTCGTGCTGGCGCGCGCGGTCAGTCCGCGCACCGAAACAGGACTGCGCTGATCATCACGGGTCTCGCCGTCCTCGCGGTGATCGTGTTTGCTCTGGGCTTTGAGGCGATCGTCAGCACCGGCAAGATCCATCCGGGTGTGACTGTCGCTGGTATTGAGGTGGGCGGTATGCCACCCGAGAAGGCCCGAGCCTTCATCCAGTCCGGTCTGACCAAACAGACGAGCACGCCCGTTTCAGTTGTCTATGGGGAAAAGAAATGGGATGTCGCCGCAGCTGATATCGGCTTGACTTTCGACACCCCTGGGCTGGTCAACGAGGCGATGCGGGTTGGTCGAGGCGACCGCTTCGCGCCCAACGTTCGCTCGCGACTGGCCGCGTGGCTCTCGGGCGTTGAGATCGACGTGGCGCGCCACAGTACGGCGGGGAGCACCGATAGCGTGCTTGATGACATCGCAGCTGGCACCGACGTTCCTCCCGTGGATGCCACGGTCAAGATCGAGGGTACCGACCCGCAGGTGATCGCCGCCAAGGCCGGGCTTGCGCTGGACCGCCCCGCTGCTGCTGCCCTGTTGCTGCGCGCGTTCGTCTCCTCGGATCGCACCGTTGAAGCCCCGGTCGTCACCGCCCCTGTCGCCGTCGACGATCGTGAAGCGGCCGAGGCTGCTGCCAAAGCGAAACGGATCCTCACGGGCCCCGCGACTGTCACATTCGACGGCCGCACATGGAGCTTTGAGCCGTCACAGATCGCGAAATGGATTGCCTTCACGCGCAGTGATGGAGCCACCAGCTCAGCTCCATCAAGCGACACCGCCGCTGTTTCGCTTGATGCGGTGATTTCGCCCGAGAAGGCATCCGCGACTGTGACAAAGGCGCTCGGCACCAAGGTCGGCCGCAAGGCGCTGAGCGCCCGTTTCAAGACGTCGAACGGCGCTGTGTCCATCGTTCCCTCCCGCGATGGGGTCGGTCCCGATCTCGACGCGCTGTCCAGCGAGCTGACGGCGTCCCTGAGTGACCCCCAATCGCCGCGCACCGTGAAACTCCGGACGACCATCACCGAACCCAAAGTGACCACGGCGGAAGCCCGCGAGATGGGCATAAAGCGTCGCATTTCTGTCTACACGACCACCTATGCTTCGGGCAACAAGCCTCGAACCAGCAACATACACACGCTTGGAGATGCTCTGGACGGTACGCTCGTCGCGCCGGGCAAGACGTTCTCTTTCAACCGCACGGTGGGCCAGCGAACTGCGGCCAAGGGATACCAGGAGGCCAACGCCATCGTGAACGGCAAGTTGGTTCCCCAGTTGGGCGGCGGTATCTGCCAAGTCGGCACGACGATTTTCAACACCGTCTTCGAGTCCGGGTTCCCCGTACTCGATCGCCGCAACCATTCGTTCTATATCTCGCACTACCCCAAGGGCCGGGATGCGACCATTTCGTGGGGGGGTCCCGATTTCAAGTTCAAGAACGACAGCGATCATTGGGTGCTCATCTCCGTTTCGTACACTTCGTCTTCGATCACCATCGCGCTGTACGGCACCGACCCCGGATATGAGGTCGAGGCGGACACGAGCGAGTGGAGAAATATCAAGGACTACCCGGTGGAGAAGACCAAGGACCCCAAGCTCGCGAAAGGGTCGAAGATCGTCGAGGATCCGGGAGTGGATGGCCGCACGATCACCGTGGAGCGTTCGGTCTCAAAAGACGGTAAAGTGATACGCACGGATCAGTTCGTCTCGGTGTACAAGCCCAAGGCAGAAGTCCTTCGCGTGGGTACCAAGCCGGTACCCGCAGCAACGGACACCCCGGAGAAGACGACAGACAACTGAGTTCCGATCACCAAGGGGGAGTGGGGGAGCGGTGTACCAGTCTGAAATGGAATCGATGACCCGGGAGGCATTGGATGCGCTGCAGCTTCAGCGGCTGCAGTCGCTGCTCGCTAGGGTCTATGCGAACAACCCGATCTACCGCCGAAAGTTCGACGATGCCGGTTTCGACCCCTTGAGTGTCGACTCGCTCTCTGACCTTGGGCGGATTCCGTTCACGGTGAAAGACGACCTGCGTGCGTCCTACCCGTACGGTTTCTTCTCGGCGCCCTTGCACGACATCGTGCGGGTCCACTCATCCAGCGGCACGACAGGGCAGGTAACGGTCGTCGGCTACACCGCCGGTGATATCAATCGCTGGTCCGACCTTATGGCTCGCACGTTCGCCTCGGCGGGTGCCACAGCTGATGACATCATCCAGGTCACGTATGGGTACGGGCTGTTCACCGGGGGTCTGGGCGCTCACTATGGCTCGGAGCGACTGGGTGCCCTCACGGTGCCGGTGTCTGGCGGCAACACGAAACGCCAGGTTCAGATTCTCAAGGACTTCGGTGTCACGGTGCTCGCATGTACGCCCAGCTACGCCTTGCTCATCGCCGAAACGGCGCGCGAGATGGGCATCGACCCTCGGGAGCTACCCGTTCGAATAGGGGTGTTCGGGGCCGAGCCTTGGAGCGAGTCGATGCGGCATCAGATCGAGAGTGAACTCAACCTCAAAGCAATCGACATCTATGGTCTCTCGGAAGTGATGGGACCCGGGGTGGCCACGGAGTGCGAGTGCCAGTGCGGGCTGCACGTCTTTGAGGACCACTTCCTCGTCGAGATCGTCGATGCCGACACACTCGAGCCGCTTCCCGATGGTGAGGTGGGAGAGGTAGTCTTCACCACGCTCACCAAAGAGGGCATCCCGGTGATCCGATATCGGACTCGAGACATCTCTCGCATCATTCCTGAGCCGTGCGCGTGCGGTCGCTCGATGCGCCGCATCGAGCGGGTCACCGGGCGCAGTGACGACATGCTCATCATCCGTGGGGTCAACGTGTACCCAAGCCAGATCGAGCAGGTTCTCGTGGGCATCGAGAACGTAGCCCCGCACTATCAGGTCGTCTTGACCAAGCGCGGTTCGATGGACCACGTCGAAGTGCACGTTGAGGTGGCTGACGACTTCGCCTTCGATGAAGTGCGTGAACTCGAGAGGCTTCAGAAGCGGGTCAAGGCGGAAGTCGAGTCTGCGCTGGCCGTCTCCATTGCAGTAAGACTCGTAGAGCCCAAATCGATCGCACGAAGTGAAGGCAAGGCCAAGCGGGTCGTCGACCTGCGCGCTGATGAGGGGGCCTAGGCTATGGTCGAGCAGATTAGTGTCTTCTTGGAGAATACCGCCGGGCGGCTGGCGGAACTCACACGCACGCTCGGAGATGCTGGGATCAACATGCACGCGCTCATGGTCGCCGACACCAGCGAGTTCGGTGTCGTGCGCATCATCTCCGACGCTCCCGAGCGGGCCAAGCTGCTCCTGGAGCAACGCGGGTTCAGCGCTTCGATCACCCCGGTTCTCGCCGTGGAGGTGCCGGACCGCCCAGCCGGTCTCGCTGAGCTCCTTGAAGCCCTCGATGCAGCCGGTATGGGTGTTGAGTACGCCTACTGCTTCGTGCAGCCCAGTGGTGGCTCGGCGGTGGACGTGCTCAAAGTCGACGATGCGCAGGCCGAGCAGGTGCTGGTCGATGCAGGGTTCAGGCCGTTTACGCCTGCCGACCTCTACACGCCTGACGTCTGAGAGACCTACTCGGCATCTGCCTGGTCTGGCTGGACCTCATCCGGTGCAATCGCGTTTATCAGCGCGTCGAGCTTCGGGTCGTCACCTGGAAGGCCCAGACATTCGATCTTGACGGCTTCATCGCGCACACCCAGAGCCCTGCGCAGGATGGCTCCGAGTCGTACGGCCACCACCTGGCCACCCTCAACAGGCGTATGCGGCATGATGACAAGGAACCGCCCGTCGTCCAACCGCGCCACTTCATCGACCATCCGCACGTCAGCGCGAATTCCATCGGCCGTCAGTCGCGTCAAGGTTCTCTGCCGAGAAGGTCGTACCCCGACCATCACTGACGGGGAGATCGTGACGACCACCAGCGAAAATGCCTCTCCATACCGGCGGAATCTGCCACGCGCCTGCTCAAGGGTCTTGTGGGCCCAGCGCTGGTTGTAGACACGACTCCACTCATCTAGTGCGCTGCGGCCCTCCACACTGGCAAGCGAGTACTTGATGCGCGAGCAGGCTTCGCCGACTACGATACCCACCAGGCCATAGGCCAGCAGCCGGGAAGCGACCAGCACCATCGCAGTCGTGGAGGGAAACCCTCCTGATACGAGGTTCATGCGAGCCACCGCGTACACGGTGGATGCGACGATAGCAGCAACCAGTCCACCGCGACGCCCATACTTGACTGCTGCGACCAGCACGCCGAACAGCATCAGTTGCGCGACTATCTCGACGGACTCGGGTGATCCGCTTGCGAGTGCTGTGCCCATCGACAGGGCGATTGTGGCGCCTCCCACTATGAGGATGAGTCTCTCAAAGCGCTCGTATTCCATCGTTCCTCCGCATACGGCTCGGTTACGACCCTGCGAACACTCTGACGCTGGAGGCAGCCCGTGTCATACTCGACAACGAACGCCCTCCAGCGTCAACATACGATTGGAAACCCTGAGTCACCGATGCCCCTTCAAGCCCCTCGACTCACACATGATTCTATCGGCATCCACCCGCGTATCAATGAGTTGTTTGCTCTGGCCCTCGCAGCTACGCTCCTGAGCGGCCTGGCTGCGTTTCCGCAGCGGGCTGCGGCGACCGTCACCTCATCGGACCGTATCGACGGGCAGACAGCAGCCCAGCTGGGTGTCCCAAGGGCCGCCTTTCCGGATGTCTCGATGAAGTCCGGCGCCCTCGTGACGTCAGACGGACGCGTACTTTGGAGCCGTCGCGCGGACTCAGAGCGTGCGTTGGCAAGCATCACCAAGCTCATGACGGCTGTCGTCGCGATGGAACAGGCCGAGCCGGAGAGCATCGTCACGGTGGGACGCGAGTCGCTTCGCGTGGGAGAATCCACGTCGTTCTTGCGCCTCGGTCAGAAGCTCAAGCTCTCCGAACTGCTCGAGGCTCTCCTGATCAAGTCGGGAAACGATGCTGCGGTCGCGATCGCCCGGCACGTGTCCGGGAGTGAGGACGAGTTCGTCAAGCAGATGAACGCGAAGGCCGCAGAACTCGGTCTGAGCCATACGCGTTTCGCTAATGCGCACGGGCTCGATGAACCAGGACACTACTCCACCGCGCATGATCTTGCGCTTCTGAGCCGTTACGCCATGTCGAAGCCGGAGTTTCGCAGTATCGTCAAGAAGAAGCGAGCCCGCGTGGGTAGCGGTCGCTCGGCCATCAAGATTGAAAACACGAATCTGCTTGTCGGCAACTACGCAGGCGCCAACGGCATCAAGACCGGATTCACGACCGACGCCGGATATAGCCTGATTGGCTCGGCTCGTCGCACGAACATCGAACTGATCGCTGTAGTACTGGGTACAGGAAGCGACGCCAAGCGGGTCCGTGATGCTCGCGCACTGCTCGACTTCGGGTTCGCGCATTTCCGTCCCCAGCGGCTCGCGAGTGCACGTACCGTGATCGGCGAGGCCCCTGTGTCCGACTATCTCGATGTAACAGTCCCTGCAGCCGTGGCGAGTGATACCGTGGTGCCGGTACTCGATTTCGCCGGACCGATAACGAGAACAGTGGACGTTGCGGCCGTCGAAGCTCCGGTGCATCAAGGGGACAAGGTGGGAGTCGCCACCTTCATCCAGGACGGCGACGTCATTGCCACCGTGTCGCTTCACGCCACCAGGAACGTCGAGAAACCCAATGTGCTCTTACGCATCGGAATACTCTTCGCACGTGCCTGGCGCGGCCTGACAGGAACCACGTGATCGTCTACTCCACGCTACGAGCGCGGCAGAGTGGGGAACGTAGATATGCATGCATCCAGAGGGGAGAGAAGCCGGTGGCAGACACACTCGCACGAACCACGCTGTATGAGGAGCACGTAGCCCTCGGGGCACGAATGGTACCTTTCGCGGGATTCGAGATGCCCGTGCAGTACAGGGGGATACTCGAGGAGCATACCGCGGTGAGGTCCAACGTCGGCATATTCGATGTCTCCCACATGGCCGAGTTCAGAGTCTTTGGGTTCGGAGCGTTCGACTTCCTGCAGCGAACACTCACCAACGACTTGTCGAGCATCGCCGAGCTGGGCCATGCGCAATACACTCTCATGCTCAACGAACAGGGCGGGATTCTCGACGACCTGATCATCTACCATTCCGGTGATCTTGAGTACTTAATCATCGCCAATGCCTCGAACCGGTTCAGCGATTTCCAGTGGCTCGCGTCCCTCGCACCCGACGACGTAGAACTCGTGGACGAGTCAGACCGTACTGCGCTGATCGCGGTGCAAGGTCCCGGGGCGCTGGCTGTGGTCGCAGAACTCACTGCGGCGGGATGGGACGTCCCTGCGCGCTTCGAACTAGCGGAGGCGACACTGGACGGCGCCGTTGCGTGCCTGATCGCCCATACCGGCTACACCGGCGAGGACGGCGTCGAGATTCTGTGTAGCGCCCGTGATGCGCCCATCGTATGGCGGTTGCTGCTTTCATTTCCGCACGTCACGCCCGCTGGCCTTGGCGCGCGCGATACGCTTAGGCTTGAGATGGGATATCACCTCTACGGCAGCGACATGGATTCAACGATCGACCCCATTTCTGCGAGGCTAGGCTGGGTCGTCAAGGCCGACAAGGGTCCGTTCGTGGGCAGTTCAGCAATCGCCGAGCTGCGACGGACCGGTCCGGCCCATACGTTGTCCTACCTCCGGGTCGAGGGCGCGATTCCTCGCCCAGGGTATGCTGTGTTGCACGAGGGGGTAGAGGTGGGTAAGGTAGCGAGCGGCAGCTTCTCGCCGACGTTGGAGTGCGGCATCGCGACCGCCTACCTCCCGACCGCGCTCGCTGGCATCGGCACTGAAGTCGAGATCGTTGTTCGAAAGAAGACCGCACCTGCCTTCGTGGTCAAGGCACCGTTCGTTACGTCGACATCCCTGTCCGCCTCCTAAAGGGGCGTACCGGACCTAGAAAGGGGTTACCACACATGTCTCACCCTTCTGATCGCGTCTATTCGAAAGAACATGAGTGGGTCCGTCTCGATGGTGGGGTTGCCACCGTCGGGATCTCGCATTTCGCACAGGATCAGCTCGGCGAGGTCGTCTACATCGACCTGCCCGCCAGTGGAGACTCCGTCGCAGCCGGAGAGACCTTCGGCGAGATCGAGTCGGTCAAGTCCGTCTCTGAGCTCTACGCTCCGCTGACGGGTGAGATCGTCGAAGTCAACGGCGCCCTGAGTGACTCTCCGGAAACCGTCAACTCAGATCCGCACGGTGAGGGCTGGATGCTCAAGATCCGCGCGAATGACACCTCTGAGCTCGATGGCCTCATGAGCGCCGAGGAGTACGACGCCTTCGTCACCGAGTCTTAGTCACATGAGGTTCATACCTGTCACCTGTGAGCAGCGCGAGACGATGCTTCATACGGTCGGGCACGACTCCGTCGACGAGCTGTTCGCCGACGTCCCCGCCGGCGCTCGTCTCACCACTGACCTGGACATACCTGCGGGACTGAGCGAGATCGAGCTCTCAGCGCACCTGCGCGCGCTCGCTAACGCGAACGTGCCGGCGACCCGGCTGGTGAGCTTCGTCGGTGCCGGCTGCTACGACCACTACATCCCCAGCGTTGTGGACCACGTCGTGTCGAAACCGGAGTTCTTCACCGCCTATACGCCTTACCAGCCTGAGGTCAGCCAGGGCACGCTGCAGGCGATGTACGAGTACCAGTCGATGATATGCGGGCTGACTGGGATGGAAGCCGCCAACGCCAGTATGTATGACGGGGCAACCGCTTTCGTGGAAGCAGCCCTCATGGCCTGCAGGATCACCAAACGATCCCGGGTACTGGTCCTGGGGATGGTCAATCCCGAGTGGCTTGACGTACTGGCCACCTACGCTGGCTCGGGGCTCTTCGAGCTCGAAGGTACCGATGCCGAGCCGATCACCTCTCCCGAGGAGGTCCGAACATTGCTCGGGCCCGACACGGCTGCGGTGCTGGTGACAAGCCCGAACTTCGTTGGCGTGATCGAGGACATTGGTGGCTTGGCTGATGCCGCACATAATGCCGGCGCCCTCTTGGTGGTGGGCACGAACCCCATTCTCCTAGGAGTCATGCAGCCTCCAGGTGCACAGGGAGCCGATATTGTCGTGGGCGAGGGCCAGCCCCTAGGGAATCCCCTGTCGTTCGGTGGACCCGGTTTCGGCTTCTTCGCCTGCCTGAACAAGCACCTTCGGCAGATGCCCGGCCGCTTGGTCGGCAGGGGAGTCGATGTCGATGGCAACACTGCCTACGTGCTGACCCTGTCCACCCGGGAGCAGCATATTCGCCGAGAGAAGGCCACAAGCAACATCTGCAGCAACCATGCCCTCAATGCCATGGCAGCCGGCGTCTACCTGGCCGCGGTCGGCCGAGAGGGGCTGCGCTCGATTGCCACGACCTGTGTTGCCCGCGCCCACTATCTGCGCGATCAGCTGATTGCGACAGGTAAGTTCAGCGCTCCGTGGGATCTGCGATTCGGATACGAGTTCGCTCTCGAGTATGGCGGGGATTCCACCCAGATGTACGACACGCTCTTCGAAAAGGGCTACATTGCCGGAATCGTGCTCGAGACACATGAAGACGACCCCGATCTGGTGCTCTTCGCGGTCACCGAGAAGCGCACCCGCGGCGAGATCGACGGATTCGTCAGGGAAGTGGAGTCGCTGTGAGCACCCACCGTGAAGGCGCACCTGAATCCGCTCCACTGAGGGGGCCGCGGTCCTCGATCTTCGAAGTCGGCTCGCCAGAATCGACGTGCGTCCTTGCCTCGGAGCCCGATGTGCCGTTCGAGGGACTTGAGCACACACTCGGCGCGGCCCTGCGCACCACCGCCCCGGTTCTACCGCAAGTCACCGAACTTGAGATCATGCGGCACTACGCCCACCTCGCCGAGATGAACTTCGGGGTCGATACGGGCTTCTACCCCTTGGGCTCCTGCACTATGAAGTACAACCCGCGGATCAATGAGGACGCCTGCCGGCTCGAGGGCTTTGCAGGGCTTCACCCGTATCAACCGACACACAGCGTCCAGGGCGCCTTGGCACTCATGGTCGGGCTCCAAGAGGCCTTGGGGGAGGTATCCGGTCTGCCGGCAGTGAGTCTGCAGCCGGCAGCCGGCGCACATGGTGAGCTGTCCGCACTCATGGTCTTCCGAGCGGCGCACACCGCCGCTGGCAACGCCCGTTCCAAGGTACTGATTCCCGACACGGCCCATGGGACTAATCCAGCCTCCGTCACGATGTGCGGTTATCAGGCGGTAACCATCCCTTCGGACTCAAACGGTCTGGTTGACCTCGAGGCTCTCAAGGCTGCACTCGACCCCGAGGTTGCGGCGTTCATGCTGACGAACCCGAACACATTGGGCCTCTTCGATCCGCAGATTCTGGAGATCACGGCCGCCGTCCACGAGGCGGGCGCTTTCGCATATTGCGATGGTGCCAACCTCAACGCCATCTTGGGAATCACACGACCTGGCGACATGGGCTTCGACGCTCTGCACATCAACCTTCACAAGACATTCTCCACCCCTCACGGAGGAGGAGGCCCGGGATCCGGGCCCATCTGCGTCAGCGAGCCGCTCGCGCGGTTTCTTCCTGGTCCGCTTCCAACACGCAACGACGAGGGCTGGTACTCCCTTGCCTTGCCCGAGATGTCGATCGGCCGTGTCAGGTCGTTTTACGGCAACTTCGGGGTTCTCGTGCGTGCCTACGCCTACATTCGCGCACTCGGACACGAGGGTCTCAAGGAGGTGGCTGAGCAGGCTGTCCTCTCGGCCAACTACCTGAGGGTGCGACTCAGAGACACGTTCGATGTGCCCTACGATCGAACCTGTATGCACGAGTTCGTACTCTCGGGAGCGCGTCTGAAGCGTGACAATGGGGTTCGGACCCTCGACATAGCCAAGCGCCTGCTTGACTACGGCTACCATCCGCCGACGATCTACTTCCCTTTGCTCGTAGAGGAAGCCATGATGATTGAGCCCACTGAGACCGAGTCTCTCGCTGAGCTTGACGCTTTCGCCGATGCTCTCCTGGCCATCGCACGGGAGTCGGCTGATTCACCAAGCGTCGTACGCTCCGCGCCATTCACAACGCCCGTGCGCCGAATCGACGAAGCGTCAGCGGCACGCAACCCTGACCTGTGCTGGAAGCCCTCAGCGGAGAAGTAGCATGATCACCCCCTGGCGACTGATCGTCCATGGCGCCGTGGATGGCGCCCTCAACATGGCCCTGGATCGCGCCCTACAGATCTGCCGCGAAGAGGGTTCTTCTCCACCCACGGTTCGTTTATACCGATGGGCGCGACCTACCGTTACTCTGGGCAGATTCCAGCCTGTGGAGGGCGTCGATCGCTTGCTCTGCGAGGCGCTCGGCGTCGATGTCGTCCGCCGGTTCACAGGCGGCCGCGGTGTATTGCACGATGATGAACTGACTTACTCCGTCGTCGCGTCCACGCAGGATGGAGTACCACGGGGCACTGCCGACTCGTATGCGCATGTCAGCTCCGCGTTGATTCACACCTACCAGGCGATAGGCATCGAGGCGGAACTCACGAGGCGCCGGAGGGGAGACGCCGCTTCGTCTGCTTGTTACCTGCAAACCACTCGGGCCGACCTCACGTGTGGTGGTTCCAAGCTCTCCGGTTCTGCCCAAGTCTGGCTTGGCCACACCGTATTGCAGCATGGTTCCTTCACTCGCAGCAGGGACTGGGGGCGTGAAGGGGGCGTCTTTCGACTTACCTCCGCTCAGACGGAAACGCTTCGCCGCTGTACCGTCACGATCGACGAGGTATCCTCGCAGAGAATCGATGATCGGTCGCTCGTTTCCGCGTGTATTGCAGGATTCCAGGCTGGTCTGGGCATCAGGCTCATCCAAGGCGAGCTCTCCGCCCACGAGGCTCTGTGTGCGGCCCAGCTGCTGGCCCCGCCCCACGCTGCTCACACACCGCCTCGGCCTTAGGGTGAATCTACAGTTCAGCCTCAGACCGAGGAAACCCGCTCCTCATGCGGTACAATCCGATAAGGTCAACTAGGGAGGCGTGAGATGTCGGAACTCGATCACAACGTGCCAGATGACGTCCTGCTCGATCTGGGAGAGAAGACCAACGACGAGCTCCGCGGACTCCTCGATGATCTTTACGCCGAGGAACAAAAGGTTTCCTACCGGCGCAGAGTGCTGCACGGCAAGATCGACATCCTTCGTTCAGAGCTCGTACGGCGCCTCAAAGGCACGCACGAAGGCGGCGGCGATGTGATAAGCGGTCACGATGTCGAGAGGCTCATCGACATTCTGTCCAACGATCTTCGTGGGGTTTCGCGTTTCGATGTCTCCTCCGATGATCCGGATGACGATGATGATGTCTAGACCCGCGAAGGCGACCTTGAGGAGGAGGAGCTAGTGACCAGCATCAACGATCGCATCAAGCAGTTCATCGACGACATGGCCTCTGACGTTGTGGAAGACCGTGTCGTCGAATATGTCGTTCGCGAAGTCCACAACGGTCGCCGGCTCATGGACGTCATCGACGACCCCTACGTTCGAAACCGCCTGAGTGACGACCGTCGAAGCGCCGTGCTTGAGAACAGCGAAATCATAGAAGCGCTGGAGAAGGAGATCCGGGCGTCGATGAGGACCGACGACCTGGGTTTCTAGGGCCAGCATCATGCACCCCTAGCAAGCGACCACCAGGAGCGATCTGATGCCTACGTGCCACACATGCGGTCAGCCCATCGCTGGCGACCAATCTGCCTGCCCGAACTGCGGCGCGGCAGCGGGTGAGCCCACGGCCTCTTTCATGCCTGTTGGAAGCGAGACCCCCCGTGATACACCGCCCGCGGACGACGCTCGGGAGAGCCCTGTCCTTGTGGTTCGCAAGGGCCCCCAGCTTGGCGAGCGATTCTACCTTGAAAGCCCGAGTCTCACGATGGGCAGGGATCCCGACAGTGACATCTTTCTCAACGATGTCACTGTGTCGCGCGTGCATGCGTTTCTCGACGTGGTCGAGTCAGAGGTCGCCGTACGCGACGCCGGCTCGCTCAACGGAACCTATGTAAACGGCGTGATCGTCGATGCTGCCCAACTACACAGTGGGGATGTCCTGCAGATCGGCACCTTTCAGATGGCCTATTTCGCCGGTACGAGGCAGGAGTCGTGAACGTACGCGACTACCTCACCATCGGAGAGGTTGTCCAGAAACTCCAGCCAACGTACCCCGACCTCTCGATCTCGAAGGTGCGGTTTCTTGAGGAAGAGGGACTCATCGTCCCCGAGAGGACAGCTGGCGGCTACCGCAAGTTCGCAGCAAGCGACATCGTGCGCATCGAGATGATCCTGCGGCTCCAACGGGACCATTTCTTCCCCTTGGCGGTAATCCGCGAGAAGCTCGCGGATGTCGACAGAGGCCGGATTCCTCCCGAACTCCAGAGAGCCGTCACCAGCGTCGCCGAGCCACTACCCCTGCCCAGCAGCGGCGAGGGCCCGCTTGTGCTTGAGGAGGCTCCTTCGGCGCTGGGAATCCCCGTGTCGTTCATCCTCGAACTGCAGGAATTCGGAATCCTCGAGATCACCGAGACCGAATCCGGCGATGTCTTGGACCGCGCGGACCTTCCGTGCGTACACGCCGCGTGGGACCTGCGGCGTTTCGGCGTCGAGCCGCGGCATCTGCGCATGTACGAAACGTTCGCTGAGCGCGAGGCAGCGCTCTTCTCCCAAATACTCATGCCCGCGTTCCGCCACAAGACCCCCGAATCCCGGCGCAAACTCGCCGAGACGCTCAACGAGCTGGGAACCCTCACCGATGGTCTCAAGGGAAGGCTCTTGCGCAGGGCGTTGGCACGCGCCTTCGAGGACCTGACCTAGCCTATGAGCAGCGCTTCGGACACCGCTCAGCCTGGCATTGGCGGTCGATTCCCTGACCATCCCCCTATCGACGAGATTCATTTCGCGCACGCCAGTGAGCGGGTGGCCGCCGATATCCTGGATTACTACCAGGTGAGATGGCTCTATGAACCCAAGACGTTTCCGATTGAATGGGATGGATCGGGTCGTCCAATAGCTTACTTCAGCCCCGACTTCTATCTGCCGGAGTTCGATCTCTACATCGAACTGACCACCATGAGCCAGAAGTTGGTCACCAAGAAGAACCGTAAGGTCAAGCGCCTGAAGGAGCTCTATCCGGAAATCAACATCAAGATCTTCTACCAGAAGGACTTCCGGGCGTTGCTGGCTCGTTTCGGTATCGCGAGCACTGCGCAGACTCACGCCTCCGGCGGTGGATTTGTGACCCTACCTGACAATAACGCGCCCAAGAAGAGCTCGCGTTGAGAGGGCAGCGGCTGCCTCTCGATATCTGCGACGAGGTGCTCCTCGATGAGGCTACTATCCAGCGGAGGGTCTCTGAGTTGGGGGCGGACCTCACGCGTGACTTCGCTGGAGCCGACCTTCGCTTCGTCACCGTATTGCGTGGTGGGCTGTTCTTCCTCTCTGATCTATGCCGATCAGTTTCATTGGATGTCAGTCTGGATTTCCTTGCTGTGGCCCCCTACGTGCACGGAACCGGAGGTACGGTGCGTGTCACTAAGGACCTTGACGATTCCGTCAGAGGAGCGGTTGTCATCGTGGTCGAAGATGTGGTCGACACGGGACTGACCCTGAACTACGTTCTCTCGTTTCTCAGAGCTCATCAACCGGACGAGGTTCACGTCTGCGCTCTACTGGACAAGCCTGCGCGGCGCATAGCTCCGGTACAGATCGCGTACCGTGGATTCGAGATGTCCGATAAATTCCTCGTGGGCTACGGGCTGGACGTGAATGGTCGCTACCGGAATCTCCCCTACGTAGCCTCTGTTCGACCTGATGTCCTGCTGTGATGAGCGCAGCCCATCCGTCGTGCCCTTCCGTTTTGATTCCGTACTCCCGTGTAGCGCACCTGCGCGCAGCGTGGCGTTGCGCTATCGTTGTGATTCCCTGAATCAAGGAGGTTCACGTGGATCTGTCTTCGTACATTCGTGACATACCAGACTGGCCAAAGCCCGGAGTTGTGTTCAAGGACATCACGCCACTGCTTGCCAGTCCTGAGGGCTTCCACCAGGCCATAGATACCCTCGCGGTGGAGTATGAGGGAGCGGGGATCAGCAAGGTCATGGGCGCTGAAGCCCGCGGCTTCATCTTCGGCGGCGCTCTGGCGTACAAACTCGGCGCCGGGTTCGTCCCGGCCCGAAAGCCCGGCAAGCTTCCGTGGAACACCTCTGCCGTCACCTACGATCTTGAGTACGGCACTGATTCACTCGAGGTCCACCAAGACGCGGTGGGACCAGGAGACGTCGTTCTGATCGTCGACGATGTGCTGGCCACCGGCGGCACGGCCGCTGCCAAAGCCGAGCTAGTCGCAATGACCGGCGCAACAGTTGCCGGTTTCGCATTCCTGATCGAGCTCGACTTTCTGGGCGGCCGAGCGAAGCTGCCGGAGGCTGTCGCGATTACGTCGCTCATCCACGTGGAGTAGGTTCACGCGATTGCGCAGAGTGGTAGAATCCTGACTGACCGAAGCGTCCGTTCGTTGCCTCGATTCGCAGTTCAAGTCGTAGCAGGAGGTAGCGTGAGCGCCAGACTACACCGGCGCATACAGCTCGCCGTCAGCGGAGTCATCGCCTTCGCTCTGCTGCTGTCTGCCCCGCATGGATACGCATCTCCGGCAGATGAGATTTCCGCAACGCGCAAGAACGCCGTGAAAGCCAGCGCGCGACTCGATGATCTCGCTGCGACCCTCGAGCTCCGCAACGAGGAGTTCTTGCAGGTCTCGGAGGATCTGAGCACCACACGCGCCCAGATCTCGGAGACGGAACGGAATCTCGATCTGGCACTGGCTGATGAGAATGCAGCCAGCCAGCAGCTCAGTCAACGAGCGGTCTCTATGTACCGAGATGGTCCACTCGGCTTTCTCGATGTGTTTGTCGGCGCATCAGACTACCAGGAGCTCATAACTCGGCTGGAGTTCATGCGGCTGGTGGGGCAGAGTGACGCCGCCTTGTTGATTCGAGTCCGCGAGGCGCGCAAGCGCATAGACGCCACTCAACGAACGCTCGAGACCCGCCGCGTCGAGCTCGTCGCACTTCGCGAACGGTCCGGCGAGAAGAAGTCCGAGGTGGAGCAAGCTCTCGAGGAGCAGCGCGCGTACTTGTCGAGTGTGAATTCGCGCCTGAAGCGGCTCATCGCCGACGAGAAGAAGCGACGTGAAGAGGAGGCTGCACGACAAGCAGCACGCATCGCGGCTCGTCTGTCTGGCTCCTCATCCCCCCGCGGCAGGGAATTCGTTGCTTCGGCCTTGGGCGAACCTCACCCCGAGGCGGTGACGATCGCGCGGCGCTATGTCAACAAGACGCCCTACCTGTGGGGAGGCACTACGCCCCGCGGATTCGACTGCTCCGGGCTGGTCCAATACAGCTACAACAGAGTCGGTATCCCGATTCCCAGGACCAGTCGGCTTCAGTATCGAATCGGGGCTTTCATACCGCCGGATCGTCTCGATCTGCTCGCACCGGGTGACTTGGTTTTCTTCGGTTACGGGGGCAATCCTGGCGCAGTTCACCATGTTGGAATGTACACGGGCGATGGCAAGATGATCCATGCGCCTCAGGCCGGTCAGCTCGTGAGCCAGTCCTCGTTGCTCGAGCGCATCTCGAGTCGAGGGGACTATGTTGGCGCCTGTCGGCCCTAGACCGACCGTTCACCCGTCCTACCTGCCCGTTCATGAGGCACGCAACCTCGCTCAACCGGTTTGCTGTGCTATCATGCCCCCACCTTGGCGAGACTGTCACTCTGTCGCGCCGACAACGGACGGTGAGGGGGAGTGCGTGAGCCGGATACTGCTCTCGGGCAACGAGTCTGTCGCGCAAGGGGCCTGGGAGGCAGGCGCTGTTGTAGGCGTCGGATACCCGGGTACGCCGTCGACTGAGACGCTTGCCCGCTTCGCGACGCTCCCCGGCGTGTACGCTGAGTGGGCATCGAATGAGAAGGTCGCCCTCGAAGTGGCTGCGGGGGTCTCGTTGGCCGGCAAACGTGTCTTGGTGACGATGAAGCACGTGGGCCTTAACGTCGCCTCTGATCCTCTCCTCACCCTTGCCTACACGGGCGTTCGCGGCGGACTTGTGATTCTCGTCGCCGACGATCCAGGAATGCACTCCTCACAAAACGAGCAGGATAGCCACAATTATGCTGCCTTCGCTCACGTTCCAATGTTCGATCCTTCAGATTCCGCCGAGGCCCTCGCGTTCACGCGTGAAGCGTTCGATCTCTCGGAGCGCTTCGACATTCCGGTTCTGGTGAGGTCCACCGTCCGAGTCTCGCATGCGAAATCGCTCGTTGCGCCTGGCGAGCGCACAGTACAACCCGATCCCGGCCCGTACAAGACCGACCCTGCGAAGTGGGTCATGATGCCTGCGATGGCAAAAGCCCGCAGGCTTGACCTCGATCGCCGACTGGCTGCGTTGGTCGATTTCGCGGCAAGCACACCTCTCAATCGCCTGGAGTTCCGCGACACCTCGTTGGGGATCGTGTGTTCTGGCGTGACCTACCTCCACGTGCGCGAGGCACTGCCTGACGTTTCTGTCTTGAAGCTCGGCATGAGCTACCCGCTCTCCACAGAACTGGTTCGCCAGTTCGCCGAGAAGGTCGATCGGCTGGTTGTCGTTGAGGAAGCGGACGGGTTTCTCGGCAGGACTCTGGCTGCTGCGGGGTTCGTGTTGGAAAGTGTGCCCCTGCCTGCAAGCGGAGAGCTCTCACCTGGCCTGATTAGAACGGCGTTCGGTCTCGAGGCGCCGCCACTGCGTGAGCCCGACACCTCGATGCCACCCCGGCCACCGCTGATGTGTCCCGGCTGTCCTCACCGGCCCGTCTTCAACGCGTTGCGCCGCATGCGCGCCGTGGTGACAGGGGATATCGGCTGCTACACGCTGGGTGCGCTCAGACCGCTCGCCTCTATGGACAGCTGCGTGTGTATGGGCGCTTCGATTGGGATGGCCCACGGCGCCGAACTCGCCGGCGGCATGGCCGATCGTCCTGTCGTCGGCGTCATCGGCGACTCTACGTTCGCCCACACCGGCATCAACGGGTTGATGAGTTCTGTGTACAACGGCGCCACCTCGACCATTGCGATCCTTGATAACCGGATCACGGCCATGACAGGTCATCAGGGCAACCCGATCAACGGCATCACGCTACAGAAGCGCCTCCCGCACGAGATCGATCTGGTCGCGTTGTGCGGGGCGCTTGGAATCGAACACGTTCGCGTTGTCGATCCCCACGACCTCGCCGCCACCGAATCGGCGTTGCGTGAAGAAGCTGCTCGCGACGAGCTATCGGTGCTGGTGTTCCGAGCCCCGTGTGCTCTGCTCATTCGTGACAAAGGCGATCCCTACGCCGTTGACGAAGACGCCTGTACCAAGTGCGGCCTGTGTGTGAAGCTCGGGTGCCCCGCCATCGGGAAAGACGAGACGACCGGAAAGGCATTCATCGATACTGCATTGTGCGTGGGATGCGCGCAGTGCGTCCAAGTCTGCAAGTACGATGCAATCGTCCACACCGGTCCTGCGTGCGACCTTGGGGGTGTCTAGATGCTTACCACGGTCATGCTCTGCGGCGTCGGAGGACAGGGCACCATCCTTGCGGCGGATCTTCTCGCGAAAGTCGCCGCCGCCGAGGGGCTCGATGTCAAACTCTCGGAGGTTCACGGGATGTCACAGAGGGGAGGGAGCGTCGACACGGTGGTCAAGTACGGCGAGCAGGTGCTCTCTCCCGTGACCGACCCTGGGATGGTGGATCATCTGATCGCGTTCGAGATCATCGAAGCGATGCGACGCATCCACTACGTGAAACCCGGGGGGCGAATACTGGTCAATCCCTCGGCGATTCAGCCATTACCTGTGCTCACGGGAGATGCACCCGCCCCCCACGGAATGCAGGCGATTCTTGATGAAGAACGAGCGATCTTCATCGAAGCAGATGTTCTGGCCTGCCAGGCAGGTAGCCCTAAGTCAGCCAACGTGGTCCTGATGGGTGCCCTGTCGTGGGGGCTGGAGTTCTCTGAGAAGAGCTGGCGCGACGTGATTGCCTCACGCGTGCCCCCCAAGACCGTCGATGCGAACCTCAGGGCCTTCGAACTCGGCAGATCCGCGTGTCAGAAAGGGGAGTGCGAACTGTGAACGTCAAGCAGCTCAGCGTCTTCATCGAGAACAAAGCCGGCCGCGTCAGCGAAATCACCGATGTCCTGGGCAAACAGGGGGTCAACATCCGGGGTTTCTCGATCTCGGACACGGCAGATTACGGCATCGTCCGGTTGATCGTCGATACCCCGGATGCGGGTCAGGCCGCACTCGAAGCGGCTGGTTTCACCGTCAAGGTCACCGACGTCATCTGCCTGAACCTGCCGGATCATCCCGGTGGGCTCGCCAGCATCCTCAAGGTGGTCTCTGATGCCGGCGTCAATATCGAGTACGTATACAGCCTCATCGCGACCTACGTGGTCATCAACGTCGCCGACATCGATCGTTCGCTGTCCCTGCTGAAGGGTCAGCCGGTCGAGCTCGTTACACAGGAACAGATTGCGCAGATTTAGGCCGTCGGAGCGCGCGATCGCATAGAAGGGAAAGGGGTTTGTCATGCGCGGACGCAAGTTGGGGTTGTCAATGGCCGTGTTGGAGGCGGCATTGGCAACAGCACTGGCCGTGGCGCTCGTGGGGTGTTCCCCCCGGTCTGAAACGGCCACGCAGCCTGAACCGAAGGCTGAGCCGATCAAGATCGGCGTGATCGTCTCGCTAACCGGAACCTACGCCGGCCTCGGTGATCCGGAGAAGAAGACGATCGAGATGGAAGTAGCGCGAATCAATGAGGCTGGCGGAGTCAACGGCCGCAAAGTGGAGGTCATCTTCGAGGATGACGCCACTGACGAGGCCAAAGCCGTCGCCGCTGCAAGCAAACTCATCGAGCAAGATGGAGTGATGGCGCTGATCGGTGCTACGGGCACGGGCCAGACAATGGCTGTTCGCGGCGACGTCGATCGGGCCCAAATCCCTCAGGTCTCCATGGCCGGAGGCACCGTCATCACCAAGACCTTCGACCCCCTGGTATTTGCCACGCCGTGGTCGAACACAATCGTGGTTCCCTACACGCTCGAAGCGATGAAAGCCGCTGGGCTGACCAAGGTCGGCCTCATCTCAGATTCGGGCGGTTTTGGCAAAGACGGCCGTGAGGTCATTCTTGCCGAAGCCCCTAAGGCTGGAATCGAGATCGTCAGCGACCAGACCTTCAATCCGGGCGATGCAGACATGACTGCACAGCTGACTAAGATCAAAGGCTCAGGTGCTGAGGCGCTGCTGGTGATGTCGGCAGGCAAGGAGGCCGCGACCATCCTCAAGAACGCTGATGATCTGGGTTTGGACGTTCCGGCGTACGGCAGCCATGGCAACGCGCGCAAAGAGCTCATCGACGGCGCAGGCGCGGCCGCTGAGGGCTTCCGGTTCGCTGCGGGCAAGATCCTGATTCCGGAGTCCTACGGCGTGGACACCGAGGAGTACAAGGTAGCGACTGATTTCGTCAGCCGCTACCAAGCCGCCTACGGTGCCGCACCCAGTACGTTCGCGGGCCACGCCTACGACGCTCTACACCTCATTACTGAAGCAGCTGGCAGGGTGCAAGGAGAACTCACCCCCGCTGCGCTTCGTGATGAGCTTGAGAAGACAGCTGGGTTTGTCGGAATCGGTGGAACGTTCAACCTGTCGGCTCAAGATCACAATGGTCTCACCATGGATGACTTGATCTTCTACGAGATCAAGGATGGGGCCTGGGTAACGGTCGACTAGAGCATGCATATTCGTGGGGTGGGCTCACAGACGAGTCCACCCCACTGTGATCAGAAGGGGGATCGACGATGAAGCACGCCCTACGGGTGGTGTCACTCGCGCTTGGCCTCGCTGTAGCACTGAGCATTGTGGGGTGCGGGGGGCAGGGCGCAACAGAGGAGGTCTCGCAGTCTGCTGAGCCGGTCAAGATCGGCGCAGTACTGTCGCTGACGGGAACGTACGCGGGACTAGGCGCCGCAGAGAAGCAGGCGCTCGATCTTGAAGTCAAGCGCGCGAACGATGCCGGCGGCATAGACGGTCGGCAGATAGAGCTCGTCATCGAAGACGATGCGACCGACGAAGCCAAGGCGGTCGCCGCCGCGAGCAAACTCATCGAGCAAGACAATGTCGTCGCGATTCTCGGTGCGTCCGGAACCGGTCAGTCAATGGCGATGCGCGGTGATATCGACCGGGCTGGAGTGCCCCTGATCTCTATGGCGGGAGGCACCGTCATCACTCAGAAGTTCGATCCACAGGTCTTCCAAACACCCTGGTCCAACACCATCGTGGTTCCCTTCGTGCTCGACGCGATCAAGGCCGCAGGACACACGGACATCGCGCTGCTGAGCGACACGGGGGGGTACGGCAAGGACGGCAAGCCCCTCATAGAGACCTCGGCTGCCGAGAAGGGGCTTAAGATCGTTGCTAGCGAGACGTTCAATCCCGGCGACGCGGACATGACGGCGCAGCTGACCAAGATCCGCAGCTCAGGTGCGGATGCGGTACTCATCTGGACCGCTGGCAAAGAGGCCGCCACGATCATGAAGAACGCAGAAGCTCTTGGGATGCGCGAGGGAGACGGCGTCGTCCCGTTCTTTGGAGGGTCCGGACAGGCACGCGTTGAGTTCGCCGAAGGCGCGGGCCCTGCGGCCGAGGGTTTCGTGTTCGGTACCGGCAAGAGTCTCGTACCGAACAACTGGGGAGTGGACTCCGAGGCATACAAAGTCGTCAACGACTTCAGCACGCGGTACAGGCAGGCATACGGGCAAGACCCCGACATCTTCGCCGGCCATGCTTTTGACGCGTTCTCGATTCTGACCCGGGCGCTCAAGACGGCGGGTCCGGATGCCGATGCCGCTGCTCTGCGCGACGCTATCGAGGGCACGCAGGGGCTGGTGGGGTTTGGCGGGACGTTCGGGTTCTCAGCCCAGGACCACAATGGACTGACCACCGACGATCTCGCGCTGTACCGCATCGAAAACGGCGTGTGGGAGCCGGTCGAGTGAACCGGGGCCCGGTCGCGGGGGAACGTGATGCCCGACGTGGCTGAGCTTCTCCAGTTTGTCATAGCCGGCCTCAAGAGCGGCTCCATATACGCACTGGTGGCCCTAGGGTTCACGCTTGTCTATGCCGCCACGGGTGCGATCAACTTCGCACAAGGTGAGTTCTACATGCTCGGCGGGATGCTCGGGGTGTGGTTCGTGTCTCTGGGGCTGCCGTTGCCGCTTGCCGTGCTGAGCGCCGTCACAGCCACCGCTGCTGTGGGTGCACTCTTCGAGCTACTTGCCGTGCGTCCGATATCCGACGGGAACCCCCTGCGGATCATCATAGTGACGATCGGTGGCTCTGTGGTGCTGCGACAGATCGCGCTACATCTCTTCGGCCCCGACGAACTCGCGCTCCCCGCATTCACGACAGGATCGTCTCTGAAGATCGCCGGCGCTGCGATCGAAAGACAGACCGTCTGGATCTGGGCCCTGACGGCACTGGCCGTCGTGGGTTTGGTGGTGCTGTACCGGAAGACCACCTTCGGCAAGGCCATGCGCGCAACGTCACTGAACCGGGACGCAGCCCGGCTGGTGGGGATCGACGCCCGCGCCATGGTCACGGCGGCGTTCGCACTCGCTGCGGCGCTGGGTGCTCTGGCAGGGCTCGCGGTAGCGCCCCTCACGCAGACCGCGTTCGACGTCGGCGCGGGAATCGGCGTTAAGGGCTTCTCGGCGGCCATCTTGGGTGGGCTGGGTAACCCCATCGCTGCGGTGGGCGGTGGGCTGCTGCTCGGCCTGCTCGAAAGCCTCGCTGCGGGCTACTTGGACCCGGTTTACAAGGATGCGGTATCGGTCGTTGTACTCCTCGCCGTTCTCTTCCTGCGGCCGCAAGGGCTGCTGGGCGGTAGCGGGAAGGAGAAGGTGTGATGAGCCGCTACGCTCGCCGGGCGATAGTCATCGGGGTCGTGGTTCTCCTTGCCGTGCTTCCCTTGGTGGTTCAAGACCGCTTCTTGCTCAAGGTCTTCACATTCGTTGGCCTCAACGCCCTGGTGGTCGTGGGTATCGCACTGCTGTTCGGCTATGCGGGCCAGGTTTCTCTGGGCCATGCAGGGTTCGTGGGTCTCGGGGCGTATACGTCTGCTTTCCTTGCGGTCCGAGTCGAAGTACCATGGCTCGTTTGCGTCGCCGCAGGTGCATTGGTGGCGGCGCTTGGCGGGCTCGTACTCGCGATTCCAAGCCTGCGACTCAAGGGTCACTACCTCGCCATGGCCACCTTGGGATTCGGTGAGCTGATGACGCTCGCTTTCCGCGAAGCCGAGCCAGTGACAGGTGGTGTCAACGGTTTCTCCGGTATACCGTTTCCAGCTATCGGCGAATTCGTCATCAAAACACCCCAGCAGCTCTACTGGCTCGTATGGTTCTCGGTCGCAGCCGCCGTCCTGCTGGCCGCGAACATAACCGCCTCGCGGCCCGGCCGCGCGATGCGTGCGCTTCACGGCAGCGAACTGGGTGCTCAGGCCAGCGGGGTCGATATCGTCGGTGTGAAGGTTCGAGCGTTTGTCCTGAGCGCGGCCTTCGCGGGCCTCTCCGGAGCGTTGTACGCCTCTATCGTCGGATTCATATCGCCGAGTCTGTTCACGACTGCTGCCTCGGTGACCTTCTTGGCGATGGCCGTCATAGGTGGCTCGACATCTCTGGCCGGTCCGCTGCTTGCAGTCGCACTCCTTACCTTGCTCGGATACCTCGACGCTTTGCTACCAGGCTTGTCAGGGACAACTGGTGAGCTGATCCAGCGGTTCCAGGCCGATATCTACGGGCTCGCGATCATTGCCGTGGTCCTGTTCGCGCCCACCGGGCTCGCGGGCCTCTGGCGCACAAGGAGAGGCACATGACGCTTCTCAGTGTCAGAGAGATCACCAGACGCTTTGGCGGCCTCGTCGCGGTGGACGCTGTGTCGTTTGATGTCCATCAAGGAACCATAAAGGCCCTCATCGGCCCCAATGGGGCGGGCAAGTCCACGCTGTTCAACTCCCTTACCGGATTCGACCGTCCGGACTCAGGCTCGGTGGAGTTCGACGGGCGGCCGGTGATTGGCCGCAGTCCACGAGATGTCGTGCGATCGGGCCTCGCACGCACCTTCCAAAACACCCAGCTCTTCGATTCGATGAGCGCGCTCGAAAACGTGATGGTCGGTGCTCAAGCCCATCAGGGCGAAGGATTTCTTCCAGCGGCGCTGCGCATGCCGCATGCTGCAGCTGAGGATCGTGACGCATCTGCGGAAGCCTCGCGCCTTTTGCGCCTCATTGGCATTGACGAATGGGGCCACACGCTCGCCGGTGACCTGCCCGCAGGTATTCGGCGCCTGGTGGAGATCGCACGCGCTTTGGCCACATCACCGCGCCTGCTGCTCTTGGATGAACCCGCGGCGGGCCTCAACCCCACCGAGACCACTGAGCTCGTCCAAACGCTCTTCCGCGTGCGCGACGCCGGCGTCACCATTCTGGTGGTCGAACACGACATGGGACTTGTCATGGAGGTCTCCGATGAGATCGTGGTGCTTGATCGCGGTGCCAAGATCGCTGAGGGGCCGCCAAGGATGATTCAGAAGGATCCCGCAGTGGTCGCTGCGTACTTGGGCGAGGAGGACGTCGATGACTGATTTGCTCAGCGTCACTGACATCCACTCGGGATACGGTCGCACCGAGGTTCTCCGCGGCGTCAGCCTTCGTGTCGAGCAGGGTGAGCTGGTCACCATCATTGGCAGCAATGGGGCCGGGAAGTCCACGCTGCTCAAGACCATCGTCGGCTTGATCCGACCCATCGCAGGGGAGATCACCTTGTCGGGCCAGGCAGTCACGGGCAGTTCGCCGGAACGACTGATTCGTCAGGGGCTCGCACTGGTTCCTGAAGGTCGCATGCTGTTCGGACCCATGACCGTACGCGAGAATCTCGAACTGGGAGCTTACCGCACGCGCTCCAGCCGCTCAGCGGGGCTCTCAGCGTCGCTCAATCGAGTATTCGAGCTGTTTCCCGTACTGTCCCAGCGAACCTCACAGCGCGCCGATACGCTCTCCGGCGGCGAGCAACAGATGCTCGCTGTGGGACGGGCCCTCATGTCGGACCCATCACTGCTGCTGCTCGACGAGCCGTCATTGGGGCTCGCGCCTAAAGTGATCGCCGAGATCTTCTCCGCGCTCGATGCGCTCAGAGCGAACGGCATGACCATCCTGCTGGTCGAACAGGACGCTCGACTTGCGCTCAAGCGGGCCGATCGCGGGTACGTTATGCGCACGGGACACGTCGTTTTGGAAGGCGCTGCCAGCGATTTGCTGGCCGATGAAAACGTACGGACCATCTACCTCGGTTCTCTGAAAGGGGAGGGGAGCGCGTGATCTGGAACCCCGAATACGAATGCATGGATCGCCTAGCGCTGCGGGAGCTCCAGCTTCGTAGACTGCAGATGAGCGTCTCGTGGGTCTACGAGCGCGTTGGCTACTACCGAGCGCTCATGGACGAGCGTGGCGTCAAGCCGCGCGACATCCGGACTCTGGAAGACGTGTCCAAGCTCCCCTTCACCGACAAGACCGCGCTTCGCGACACCTACCCGTTCGGGATGTTCGCTCTCCCGCTCGATGAGGTTGTGCGCGTCCACAGTTCGAGTGGCACCACGGGCAAGCCGATCGTGGTGGGCTACTCACGCGGCGATATCAACACGTGGACCGAGCTCACCGCGCGTGTGGCCGCGGCGGCGGGCGTGCATCGCGGCGACTTGGTGGACATGGCGTTTCTCTACGGCATGTTCACGGGCGGATGGGGGATGCACTACGGTATCGAGCGCATCGGGGCAACGATCATTCCTGCGGGCTCCGGGCAGACCGAGCGCCACCTCATGATGATGGCCGACTTCGGCACCACGGTGCTCGTCTCCACACCGTCTTACGCCCTCTACCTCGCCGAGCAGGGCGAAGCATCAGGCGTCGACTTTTCGAAGCTGCCGCTGCGCCTGGGCCTCTTTGGCGGCGAACCGTGCTCGGATGCGCTCAAGGCCGAGATCGAATCCAAGCTTCACATCCGAGCCAGCGACAACTACGGGCTTTCAGAGGTCATGGGGCCCGGCGTTTCTGGGGAGTGCGAGTGCAGCTGTGGCCTTCATCTCGCCGAGGACCATCTGCTCGTGGAGGTCATCGACCCGGACAGTGGAGAGCCTTTGCCGGCAGGGGAAGAAGGCGAGCTGGTCATTACAACCCTGACCAAGGAAGCGTTCCCCGTTCTGCGCTACCGGACGCACGATCTGACCTCGCTGGACCAGTCCCGCTGCGAGTGCGGCCGTACCTTGGCGCGCATGCGCAAGGTGAGGGCGCGCACCGACGACATGCTCATCGTGCGGGGCGTCAATGTCTTCCCCAGCCAGATCGAAGATGTGCTCTTCAGTATTGAGGGAATACGACCTCACTACTTGATTGTGGTGGACCGCAAGAAGAACCTCGACGACCTCGAGGTACGTATCGAGGTCGATACTGTGACGTTTTCGGATATCATGGCTGATATGGTCGTGTTTCAGAGCAAAGTCTCGGAGAAGCTGCAGTCCGTCCTTGGACTCCGGGCGCACGTCACGCTAGTCGAACCTGGGGCAATCGAGCGTGCTGTAGGCAAAGCCAAGCGGGTTCTTGATCTGAGAGACTGACCGGTACTCACCAGTCTCGGTGGGGTGCCGTCAGACATGAGCGGGGGAGTACTGTGCCCGTCTGGGCCGGGATAGCCATAGGTGTAGGTGTGCTGCTGCTCATCGCGGCAGGCGCTTCTGCGGCCTGGTTCGGATGGAAGTCATTCGAACGCCGCTCGCTGATGCGGATCGTCACGCGTACCGAGGCCGTCGAAACCGCTGCCCAGGCGCTTGTCGACGTGTTCACCCGGCTATCCGAAGCCAGCGATGAGGCATTGGAGGAGTTCGCCAGAGACCCGGAGACCTCTGAGCGCCGAGCGCTCTATGAAGTAGCTTTGAAGGCCGACATGGTGAGCGACGAGCTTGATCGAATGAGACTGCCACGCTCACTGGTCGCTGTCGCCGAGGCCGTCGCTGACGCGGCGCATCTCATTGCACATGAGTCTCGCGTGGTGGGAGAAAGCGACATCGGTGACGACGCGCTTGCCAAACTCTCGTTGATGGAGCTCGAGCTGGTTCAGGCCTATACCTCGCAAGCCCGCCGAAGGGTACATGAATCCTGCACGGAGTGCGGCCTGGAAGAAACCAATGTCTACGGCGGAGGACTCTATCTATGAACCCAGCCATCCTCAAGATCGGCCGTGCTGTCCTGGGAGTGGCCGTCGTGCTCGTGCTGTTCTTCACCGTCCGCGGTTGGTGGACGGAGTACAAGTCCGCACCACCGACGAAGGCCTCGGCGACCTCGACGGTTCCTGCTAAGGAGACATCGAGTTCTGACTTGCCGGTAGAAGACGCCTCGGGGACCCTCGTAGTCCTCACGGACGGTCTCAATCTCCGTGCAAAGCCAGCCATCGACGGAGACCAGATCCGGGCACTCGAGAAGAAAGAGAAGCTCAAACTCCTCAAGAGACAGGGTGACTGGTACTTCGTGAGCACCTCCAAGAACGAAGAGGGCTGGATCTCAGCCAACAAGAGCTACACGAAGCTCCAGAAGTAGGGATGCAACAGTGAGAATCATCGGTGCCGCTGATGAATTCTGGAGACTGCGTCTGACGCGCGTAGACACGACCGACGACTTCGACTTCGAGTGGCATGCGGACATCTTGTACCGCGCTCCGCATGTGAGTGCCGCCGGAGAGGTCGAACTCTGGTATGTCGAGGCGCTGCGGCTGGATGACTCTGAATCGATAGCAGCCTTGGCGATTTTTGACGACCGGCAAACCGCCGAGGACTTCCTCAGCCAGGCAACCGATGATTTGGGCTCTATGACCAAGAGCCGATTCGAAGAGGTCTATCTCACGCCCCTCGCTGCACCGGACGAACCGTCCGACGAACTCAAAGAGCCGTAGCAGCCAATACTATCTGGTTCCGCCCGAACGGGGACGGGCATCCACGCGTCTACTTGACATAAGATACATTATCCGCCATTTACGAACGCTGACCAGAGAGCCAATGTGAGACGCTGGGTGATGCGAAACGGCCCCGGACCGGCGCTTGCCGCTGTCCGGGGCCGTGTAGCTAGCAGCTAGCTCGCTGTGAGTTGGCGGTTCACTTTTCGGCCGCACCGGCCTCGGCCTGACCCTCTGCATAAAACGACGGGGACTCGATCGCGAGTCCCTCGCTCTCCTGCGGAAGGACCAGATTGAGGAGTACACCGATGATGGTCGCCAGCGTCATACCCGGGATGGTGTAGTTGCCCACGGGAATGGCGAATCCGCCTGTTTCCATGCCGATACCGACAACAAGGATGACGCTCGCGATGATGAGGTTACGGCTGTGGCTGAAGTCGATACCGCTCTCAACCAGCAAGCGCAGACCGCTCGACGCGATCAGGCCGAACAGCAGCAGCGAGATACCACCCATGACCGGCGTGGGAATCGAGCTGATCGCGGCGCTGAACTTGGGGATGAACCCGCCGATCACGAACGCGAATGCGCCCGCGTACCAGAACAGCTGTGTCGCGTAGACTCTGGTAACCGCCATAACGCCGATGTTCTCGGCGTACGTGGTGGATGGCGTTCCGCCGACCATACCGGAGAGCGCCGTGGCAAGGCCATCACCGAGAAGCGACTGCGGAAGCATCGGCGTGAAGTCCTTGTCCGTGATCGTGTTGATGACGAGCAAGTGCCCGATATGCTCGACGACCACGATCAGCGCGATGGGGGCGACTATCAGGATGGCGCCCAGCTCAAACGTCGGAAACGTGAGCGTTGGCAGGCCGATCCACGCTGCGTCGGCGACGGGCTTGAAATCGACCAAGCCGAGCGGGATCGAAACGATATAGCCAACGATGATTCCCAAGAGCACCGGAATCGTCTTGGCAAAGCCCTTGAAGAAACTCGAGAACAGGATTGCCGAGAGAAGCGTGATGGCCGCGACCGCGACGCGGGTGAGCTCGACTGGCTGAGTGGAGTCAGCAAAGGGGAACATCGACATCTTGACCGCGACTGCGGAAAGCCCCAACCCGATGACTATGACCACGGCACCCACGACCGCCGGAGGCAGAATCTTGTTGATCCAACCGGTACCGAACGCCTTCACGAAGCCCGCAACGACTACGTAGACGAGGCCGGCGACCACAATCCCCCCTAGAGCAGCAGGAAGATTGTACGCGGAGGTTCCCATTGCCGCAGCCCCACCAGCAGCAGCGATGATGGGCGTGATGAAGGCGAAGCTCGAACCAAGGTAGCTCGGAATCTTGTTGCGGACACAGATCAGATAGATGATCGTGCCGATACCCGACGTCATGAGCCCCACGCCCGGGTCAAGCCCCGTGAGTATGGGTACCAGCACTGTTGCACCGAACATCGCCATGAGGTGCTGCAGTGCAAGCGGGATGACGCGTCCGATCGGCATGGTTTCGTCGGTCTGGACGACCTCGGAGTGTGCCATGAATCCCCTCCTTACGTTTCGTTGGGGCGCCCCGGCTCGCGCCGGGACGCCGTTGCGACTAGCCCGCGATCAGATTCAGAATCGGCGCCTGCAAGAAGCCGATCAGAAATGCGATCGAGGCCACCCACATAAGCGGGTGCACGTCTTTGGCCTTGTTGTGGAAGAGCTTGATGATGACGTAGCTGATGAAGCCCATCCCGATTCCCCAGCTGATGTTGTAGGTCAGCGGAATGCCTACGATGGTCAGGAAGGCCGGGAACGCCTCTTCGAGATTGTCCCAGGGAATCTCACTGACCATGCGCATCATCAGGAAGCCGACCACGATCAGCGCGCCGGCAGTGATGGGAAATGAAATGAAGTTCGTTCCCTCGGGCACGGTGAAGCCACTCCCGGAGAAGCTTCCGAATCGCACTGCGTTCTCGACCGGATAGCCGCCACCGACCATCTTGACGACAGGCGTGAAGAACGCGGCGACAAAGAACAGCACGCCAGCGATGATCGCTGTCAAACCGGTTCGCCCGCCCTCGGCAACACCTGCCGCCGATTCGATGTAGGTCGTGATGGAGCTCGCACCGAACAGCCCGCCGGTAGCAGCCGCCGCAGAGTCCACGAGCAGGATGTTCCGAATCCCAGGCACCTTGCCCTCTGCGTCGGTGAAGCCAGCCTGCTCGCCTACGGAGATGACCGTACCCATCGTGTCAAAGAAGTCAGACAGCATCACGGCAAAGACGGCGAAGAGCAGCGCCGGAGTGAACATCTGCATGATCGCCAGCGACTGCGTGCCGTCAGGCGTCTGGAACGGGGCAAGGAACGTGGAGAAGTCCAACGGGCCTACAACAGCATTGGGAAGCCTGGTGACGCCCAGGATGAGCGCGGCCACCGTGGCAACGATGATGCCCCACAGGATGTCACCCTTGATGCCGAGAGCCATGAACGCCAGGATGGCGAATAGCCCGATGAGCGTGACCCACACGTAGGGCGAAGTGAAATCACCCAGCGAAACGACCGTCGCCGCGTTGGGGACGATGATTCCGCCTTCGATCAGACCGATCAGCGTGATGAACAAGCCGATGCCCACGCCGATGGCTCGCTTCA
>JBBREQ010000010.1:0-41345 GCA_038202795.1 Coriobacteriia bacterium
CAAGAACATCGGCGACTCGCTGTGGGTCCGAGGCCCCTTGGGGCACGGGTTTGACGTGGACGCGCTGCGCGGACACGACGTGTTGGTCGTCGCGGGCGGCATCGGCATCTGCCCCACCAGAAGCCTCATCCAATACATCGCGGATCAGCGCGATGACTTCGGACGCTTCGTGCTGTTCTACGGCGCACGCGACCCGTTGCAGCTGCTGTTCCCCGAGGACCGGGGGGTCTGGCGAGCCACGCATGGCATCGAGTATCACGAGACGGTCGATCGCGCCGATATCTCGTGGACCGGCAACGTGGGTGTGATCACCACGCTATTCCGCAACACGCACCTCTCGGCGGACACCCGCGTCATCATCTGCGGCCCGCCCGTGATGTTCGAGTTCGTCATCCGAGAACTCGATGAGGCCGGCATCAAGCGGGAGAACATCTATGTCGATCTCGAGCGTCGCATGAAATGCGGTGTGGGCAAGTGCGGACACTGCCAGATCAACGACAAGTACTGCTGCATCGATGGACCGGTCTTCACCTACGCTGAGATCCACGAGCTTGAGGAGGCGATCTAGCATGCCGGATACTCGGAAGCCCACGCTCGCCTTCTTCGACTTCGCCAGCTGTGAAGGCTGCCAGATCGAGTTCACCAACTACGGCGACGAGGCCACCCTCGAGTTGCTCAGCCACGTCGACATCGTCGAGTTCCGAGAGGCCATGACCGAGACGACCACCGGGCGCATCGACTTCGCGCTGGTCGAGGGCAGCTTCACCCGCGAAGAGGACCGCGCGCGGCTCGAGCAGATTCGCCGCCGCGCGAGGGTCGTCATCGCGTACGGTGCCTGCGCGTGCACCGGCGGAATCAACGCCCTGAAGAACCACCAGGACGACTTCGCCCAGTACGTCTACGGCGACGACGCCAGCATGCCCCACCTGCGCAGCGGAACCGCCCGGCCCATCTCGGCAGCTATCAAAGTCGACTACGAGGTCCTGGGCTGCCCGATGAGCAAAGAAGAGCTGCTGCTGGTCATCTCGAACCTGCTCCACGGCACGAACTACGTGGCGCCCACCTATCCCGTCTGCGTGCAGTGCAAGCGCCGCGAGACGATCTGCCGCTTCGAGGAAGGTGACTACTGCATGGGCCAGGTGGCCATCGCCGGCTGCGGCGCCCCGTGCCCGGCCCAAGGCATCCCCTGCGAGGCGTGCAGAGGCTTCGTCGACGATGCGAACCTTCCCGCGCTCGAGAAGGTGCTGATGGAGCGCGCCGGCTTCAGCCAGAAGCGCGCCGTCAGCAAGTCCCGCATGTTCACCGCGAATCTGAGGAGCTAGCGAGACTATGCGTCAAGACATCAACATCGACGTACATCACCTGACTCGCGTCGAGGGCCACGGCAACATCAAAGTGAACGTGAAAGACGGCGTCGTGGAGCGCTGCGAGTGGCAGGTTCCCGAGGCCCCCCGCTTCTTCGAGGCGATGTGCCGCGGGCGCCACTACAGTGAAGTCGCACGCATCACCAGCCGCATCTGCGGTATCTGCTCGATCGGCCACACGCTCGCCTCGGTCAAGGCCACCGAGGCCGCCCTGGGGATCGAGGTCTCCCCACAGACCGTCAAGCTCCGCACCCTTCTCAAGCATGCCGAGAACTTCGACAGCCACGTCCTGCACGTCTACGTGCTGGTCGCCCCTGACCTTCTGGGCGCGCCGTCGGCGTTCGCGCTGTTGCCCACGCACGCCGAGGTGGTTGCACGCGCCCTGCGCCTCAAGCGGCTCGCGCACGAGTGGGGCTCGCTGATCGGTGGGCGCACGACGCACCCCACCACCGTGCTTCCCGGCGGCTTTTCGAAGGTGCCCACCGTGCCCGAGCTCACCGCGATGCGCGACAAGCTCGTTGCCGCGGTGCCGGACCTGCTGGCGACGCTCGAGACGATCACCGCGCTCGCCCCGGTCATCCCGGCGTTCGACCGCCCCACCGAGTACATGGCGGTCTCCTCGGATGAGGAGTACGGGCTCTACGATGGCTACGTGCAGACGATCCTCTCGAACGGTAGCCGTGCACGCTACGAGGTCGCGGACTACCGCAGCTGCACCAACGAGTACGTCTCGCCGCTGTCCACGGCGAAGTACACCAAGAACCGCACCGACAGCTACGCGGCTGGCGCGCTGGCACGTTTCAACGTGAACTACGACGCCCTGCACCCGGAGGCCAAGAAGTTCGCCGAGTCTCTGGGCATGAGTGCGCCCTGCACCAACCCGTACTTCAACTCGGTGGCCCAAGTCGTCGAGATCGTGCACTCGACCTACGAGGGGTTGCGTCTGTTCGACGAGCTCATCGCCGAGGGCGTGACCGAGGAGCCGCTGGTCCGGCCCACGCGCTATGCCACGGGCGCCTCGGCTGTCGAAGTCCCGCGCGGCATCCTGTTCCACGAGTACTCCTACGACGACGAAGGCCTGTGCACCGAGGCCAACTGCATCATCCCCACCGGCCAGAACCACGCCAACATCCAGGCCGACTTCGACGCGCTGCTCCCGTGGCTGATGGCCCAGGACAAGACCGAGGACGAGATGCGGCTCGCGTTCGAGATGCTGGTGCGCGCCTACGATCCGTGCATCTCGTGCTCCACGCACTACCTGGACGTCGAGTTCGTCCGCTAGCGCGTGCGCTACCTCATCGGCATCGGGAACTACTACGGTCGCGACGACTCGATCGGGCTGCGCGTTGCCGAGCACATCGGTGAGGCGGGCCTCGACCGCGACTTTCGCGCTGTGGACCTGGGCGGCAACCTTCTCGACCTGGTGCACTACCTCGATGCTCAGTCCGAGGCTGTGCTCATCGTGGATTCGGCTCGCATGGGGCTGGCGGCAGGGGAGTACGCCTTCTTCACCCCCGACCAGGTGGCAACGCGCAAGGAGACCGCCGGCTTCAGCACGCACGAGGGAGACCTACTCAAGGTGCTCGAGTTCGCCGCAGCCATGGGCGATCCGCTGCCGCCCGTGACGATCCTGGGCATCGAGCCGGCCGAGCTTACCGATGAGCCCGGGCTCTCGGCCACGCTCGAAGCGCGCTTCGGTGCGTACGTTGCCGCAGCGGTGGAGTTCCTGGCAGTCCGCTCTCTCGATCCAGTCGCTCGCGAAGGTCGAGCACCGGAACGAAGATGAAGGGCTGGCCGCGCGTCTTCTTTTCGAGGCAACCCAATCACACGATGATGGTACTTGTGGACGACGCTAATCAATCTTCAACAGATTGACAGGTTGACAGTTCGGGCACAGTAATGAGTATGCACCGCTTTGAATTCGTCTCACATCGCTATGCACGCTTTGCGTCTACGAGGTGCGATCCGCGACACAACGAATGTAACGACGAGGGGAGTTTTGATGGGTATCACCCGGCGCGGCTTTTTGCAGCTGACTGGTACTGCGCTCATGTCGAGCGTTCTGTACGAGTTCGTTGGACAGTACGTGGCGTAGCGGCTTCAAGACAAATGCACCGAAGTGGATCGTGAGTATGCTCAAGGAGTTCTACGGTCCCTACGCGACCGCCGAGAACAACTACGCGTTCGACATGATGCCCAAGCTCAACAAGATCAACCACACCCACATCGGTGTGTTCGAGTCAGTCCAGGAAGGCATCGTCAAGGGCATGATGTGCTGGGGCCAGAACCCCGCCGTCGCCGGGCCGAACTCCAAGTTCGAGCGCGAGATGCTCGGCAAGCTCGACTGGCTGCTCGCTGTGGACCTCTGGGAGACCGAGACCGCCGGCTTCTGGAAGGCGCCCGGCATCGATCCCGCGCAGATCCAGACCGAGGTCTACATGCTTCCGGCGGCTGGACACTACGAGAAGCAGGGTTCGATATCCAACTCAGGTCGCTGGATCCAGTGGCGCTGGAAGGCCATCGATCCCCCGGGCGAAGCCAAAGACGACCTCGAGATCATGCACGAGCTCTACAAGAAGCTGAAGGAGATCTACGAGGCCGAGGGTGGCCCTAACTCCGAGCAGCTCACGAAGCTTCACTGGCCCTACGAGACCGATGGTCGCGCCGACATCACCAAAGTGGCACAGGGAATGAACGGCTACACCGTCGCCGACGGCAAGCTCGTCTCGAACTTCACGAAACTCGCAGCCGACGGCTCTACCGCATGCGGCGTGTGGATCTACTCGGGATACTTCAACAACAACGAGGCCCCAAACGACGCCACGAAGCAGCCTACCGGATCGCGCCTGAAAGACGATCCGGGCGGGCTGGGACTCTACCCCAAATGGGCGTTCGCCTGGCCGGTCAACCGCCGCGTGGTCTACAACCGCGCTTCGGCGGATGTCTCGGGCAAGCCGTGGAATGCCGAGAAGATGCTCGTCTCCTGGGACGGCGCCAAGTGGGTCAACAATGACGTACCCGACTTCGCGTTCAAGGTCGCCGATCCGGTCGACCCAACGATCACGTTGAGCTGGATTCCGCCCAACAACACGGCGTTCCTCATGCAGGCAGACGGGTCGGCTCATCTCTATGGGCTGAACGCTATGAAGGACGGTCCCTTCCCCGAGCATTTCGAGCCGTTCGAATCGCCTACCAAGAACCTGATGAACGGTGGTCAGGCGAGCCCTGTGCTGACGTTTGGCAAGGCTCAGTCGGTCAAGCCGAGCGATCCGGAGAAGTACCCGATCGTCTGCACGACCTACCGTCTGAGCGAGCACTGGCAGACTGGTGGAATGACGCGCAACATCCCGTGGCTCGATGAGGCCATGCCCGCGATGTTCGTCGAGATATCGGAGGAGCTCGCGAAGGAGAAGGGCATCGCCAACAAGGACTGGGTCAAGGTCTTCAACGACCGCGGCTCCATCGAGATGTACGCGATGGTCACTCCGCGCTTCAAGCCGTTCGAGTGTGACGGCAAGGTAGTTCACCAGGTTGGCATGCCGTGGCACTGGGGCTATGCCTCCGGTGGTTCTACCGGCGCTATCGCCAACGACATCACGCCTAACGTGGGCGATGGGAATACCTCGATTCCCGAGTACAAAGCGTTCCTCGTCAACGTCGAGAAGGCATAAGGAGGGTATGACTCATGGCTAAGAATGCGATTCTGTACGATTCGTCAAAATGCAGCGCCTGTAAGGGCTGTCAGGTTCAGTGCAAGCAGTGGAACATGATGCCCTCCAGTCTCGATAGGAATGCCAACGAGTTCACGGGCAGCTACCAGAGCATGCCGGACCTCAACGGCGACACTCGTCTGTTGATCGAGTACCGCGAGTCCGAGAAGGACGCTGGCGTCGAGTGGGCTTTCAGCCGCCGTTCCTGCTTCCATTGCAGCGATCCCGCGTGCATGGCCGTGTGCCCGGTGGGCGCGTACTCCAAGTTGGAGGACGGAACGGTCAAGCTCGACAAGGACAAGTGCATAGGCTGCAAGTACTGCAATGGCGCCTGTCCGTTCGGTGTTCCCAAGTACCGAGACAACTTCAAGGTCTCGAACAAGTGCACGCTCTGTGACGACCGCACGGGCATGGGCCGTGAGCCCGCATGCGTGCAAACATGCCCTGCCGCTGCTCTGACCTACGGACCGCGCGACGAAATAGTCGCCGCAGGTAAGGCCCGCATCGAGCAACTGAAGACCGAAGGCTTCACCAAGGCAGAGCTCTACGGCGAAACCGAGATGGGTGGAATGCACGTGCTCCACGTCGCCCCGTATGGTCTCGAGGCGCACGGTCTCGTGCGCGACGCTCAGATGCCTACGCTCGTATCGATGCTCGACATTATCAAGCCCCTGACAGGTCTCGGAATCGCCGCGGTCGTGGGTGGCTTGGGCGCCTCGTTCTTGACCGGGCGCGGATACCTGCGCGATGAACCAGATGCTGAGACCGCTTCCGCACCCAAGACCGCGAAGGAGGAGAAGTAGCCGTGACTCGCTACATTCAGCGCCATGACGCAGTCAAGCGTACGGAGCACTGGTCCCATGTCACCTCCACGATAGTTCTCATCACCACCGGCCTGTTCGTGTTCGTGCCGGCGTTGGGAGAAGCCATCGG
Organism: Coriobacteriia bacterium; assembly: GCA_038202795.1. Lineage (GTDB taxonomy): Bacteria > Actinomycetota > Coriobacteriia > Anaerosomatales > PHET01 > PHET01. Next base: position 6,008 of record JBBREQ010000010.1, read on the forward strand.
TAAGGATGCCCTGGGCGTCATTCGCCTAGGTCACCGCATCTTCGCGGTGACTTTCATCGCCGTCCCGATCCTGACAACCATCATTCGCCCGAAGAACCTTTCGCGCCAGTTCAAGAACGTGTTCGCGCCCTGGGACGAAGACGACAAGAAGTTCATGACGCGCTTCGTGCCTTACCTGTTCGCGCCCAAGAAAGTCCACATGCCCAAGCAGCACGCGGTCAAGTCAGGGCAGAGGCTCGCCGACTCGGTATTGGTGTTCTTCGCCTTCCTTATCGCCGTCAGCGGAGTGATTCTATGGGCCGGCGCGTACGTCGCCCCCGCGGTCATCACGGTGGCCTTGCTCATCCATGACATCTCGTTCGCCATAATCGCCATCGTCGGTCTGGCTCACGCGTATCTCGGTGCTGGGATCTTCCAGCCCTACCGGGGCATCGCTCGTGTCATGTTCGGTGACGGACTCGTGTCCGAGTCAGATGCTCGCTACCATTGGGGTTATTGGGCCGAGGAAGAACTTGAGAGCGGCAAGAACGTGGTAGAGGTCTAGGCCATACCGCGCCTACACTCGGTTTATCTGCACTATCGGGGGTCGGACCGTTGATGGTCCGGCCCCCGACGCGCCAGTCGTGTTACGGGGAACTATCACCTCACAACATGCCCCCGCTGGGCAAGAGGAGTGAAGCTGTTGAGAACCGACATGCTCGAAGGTGCACTCAAGGCGTACCGCAAGGACGCAGACGGGCCGCTGGCCGAGAGACTTCGCTTCCTGGAGGGCCTTTCTGCGATTCAGTCCGAGATCCAATCCGCTGAACGAGCCTACGCGCTGACGGGGCCCGAGACCGCGCGCGAAGCGCTCGTGACCGGACAGCCGCTGTTTCTCTCCGCACCGCCCGTGCTGCCGTCAGGCGAGTTCGTCGCGGCCGTGCAACGCGTTGCCGCGTACGTTGCCGAGGAGGCCGGACTCGACGAGCCACAGGCCGCGGCGTTGCGCGAAGCTGACTTCGCCGGCGCCCTCACCGAGGACAGGCTGGAGCACGCCGCGCGCTCTACCGACGTGTTCGTTGCAGAGGTGGCTGAGGCCCTTGGGGCCTCCGAGGGTGCGGATTTGAAGCCGGTGACTGTGGCGTACGTGCTTATCTCGGCGCTGGTTCCGGTCTTCTCGGCAGGGGCGGTGTCGGCACTCGAGGCGGTGGGCGGGGTCGACAAGAAGGCGTGGACGCTGGGGATGTGCCCGGTGTGCGGTTCGCCCGCCACGATCGGTCTGACCGGTGAGGGAACCAAGTTACACGGTGCCGAGCGGACGCTGTGGTGTGGCCTCTGCCACACCGAGTGGGAGTACGACCGTCTGCGCTGTGTGCGCTGTGGCAACAGGGACACCAGCAAGCTCCGCTACACGTACATCGAAGGCGACCCAGCGCATAGGTTGCATCTGTGCGACGTATGCCACGGTTATGCCCGGTTCGTGTTCGCCGATGAGCTCGGTATACCGGTCTCGCTGGCGGTTGAGGACGCCGTGATGGCGGAACTCGACGCAGTGGCCCGCAGCCAGGGATACACACCTGCCGGAGACCCAGAGTCGACCGACTAGTTCTTGGCGGCCGGATGCCCGAGGCCGCGAGCGCCCGCAGGGCGACCGGAGACGCAAAGCAACCCCGGTACCTGTTGGGGAACCGGGGCTGCTGGGGAGGGCGCGAGCCGAACTGCTAGCGAACGCGGATGTAGCTGTACTTCGACATCGAGGCCTCGTGCCTGGTGTCTTCGTGATACACACGCAGACGGTACGTGCCCTTCTCGGCGGTAATGGCCTTGATCTTGATCTGCCACTTAGAGCTGTAGGCCTGCTTGCTCACGATCGCCGGGTGCAGGGAGCCCTTCTCGGCCCATGCCCCGTCTTCCCACTTCCAGACGCGTACGGTGACCGGCTTCGAGCCAACGGCGTGTCGCGGCCAGATCTTGCCATGGATGGTCAGCTTGCGACCTTCCCGCACCTTGGCGGGGGCGGAGGCTGCGGAGAGTCGCGCCTTGACCGAGACCGTCACGACATCGCTTTCGAGACCCTCGGCGATTGCGCGGAAACCGGTGATCATCTTGAGGCGGTACGGCGGCACTGTCACCGTGAAGGTGCCCTCGGCGGCGCGCGACGCGGGTACGATGCGCAAGGTCGCCCAGGTGTCCGTGCCGATGGGCCGGTACTGGACTGTCACGGTGGTGGGCACGGCGACGTCGCCGTCACCCGCTCGCACGATGAGCCAGTCAGGCTGCGGATAGGTGACGCTCGCGCGCTTGGCGCTCAGTGACAACGCCGGAGTGGCGAATGCCGAGGTGGCGACGGTGAGCATCATCGCGACGATGAGCGCGGCGCCCACGAGCAGACTGGTACGTCGGGTCATAGGTAACCCCCTTCGGTTGGCGGCGCATCGGGTGATACGCGACTGCGGTGCTTCTGAAGTGATTCTCGGCGGGCGAAGTTGGGTGCTCATTGTGCGCGCGTTGAGTTTGTGTTGAGACTGCCCGGGGCTGCCAGGGGGAAGAGACCACTTGGATACACTGGCTTTCGGGACTTCCCGTTTTTGAGGAGCGCTTCGTGCCTACCGTTCTGGTCATCGATGATGCAGCCAACATCCGTGAGCTGGTGACGCTGTACTTCAAGGCATCGGGGTTCGAGGTGAGCGAAGCCGCCGACGGCGTGTCGGGTCTACGCGCAGTCGAAGAGGGGCGCCCGGATGTCGTGTTGCTCGACATCATGCTTCCCGGCATGGATGGCGCCCAGGTGTGCCGCAGCATCCGCGAGCACTCGCAGGTGCCGATCATCATGCTCACCTCCAAAGACACGGAGTTCGACAAGGTGGCCCTGCTCGAAGCAGGTGCCGACGACTACGTGGTCAAGCCGTTCAGTCCCGCCGAGCTCGTCGCGCGTGCGCGTGCGGCGTTGCGCCGCTCCACACCCGAGCCAGACGCCGCCTCGCAGCAGGATCCGACGATCCGCCTCGGTGGCCTCGAGGTCGACCCGGCACGCCGCGAGGTCCGGGTAGACGGGGCGGAGGTCACACTGACCGCCAAGGAGTTCGATCTGCTCGCAGCGATGGCCGCTGAGCCGGGAATCGTCTTCGAGCGGGGGCAGCTGCTCGAACGCGCGTGGGGATTCGCCGAATACGTCGACCCCCGCGGCATCGACGTGCATATGCGCCATCTCAGAGAGAAGTTGGGCGATGACGCCGCGAATCCCCGGTTCATCGAGACCGTCCGAGGAGTGGGGTACCGCGTGCGCAGGCAGACCGGATGAGCACGCCGATGAATCGGCGCCCGCTCGCCGCGCAGCTAAGACTCGCGTTGTTCGCGGTAGGGGCGGTGTGCATCGTGGTGAGTTCGATGGTGTTCTACGGCCTGTGGCTCCAGCAGACGGTCGCACGCAGTCTTGTTGAGCTGCAGCGGCAGGTGGCGGTCGTGGCGAGCGGGATCGCTGTCAGTGACTCGCTACCGGGCAGCAGTGCCGATGCCGGAGGCGCGCGCGAACGGCTCCTCAAAGTCGAGGCCGGGCTGCTCGGCGCTCGCTTCGCAGTGACCGATTCATCGGGCACGGTGCTGTACTCAACCGCAGGCGACAAGGCTGCGGCGAGCTACCCCATCGAGAGGCTAGAGCGCACAGGGGACGCGTTCGATCCGCGCAGCGCCGTGCTCGCGTTCAAGGGTGCCGGCCGAGTCGCGGTGGTTGCTGTGCCCGTGGGCTTCTCGGCACCCAACCAGCCGAGCCGCTATCTTGTGGGCGCGCGTGCGCTGCGCGATCTGCGGGCGGCAAGCGTGTGGGTGCTCACGGCGATCGCCATCGCTTCGGCGGTCGGTCTGCTCGTGGCGTGGTTCCTTGGCGGATGGCTTGCGCGGCGGGTCACCGGGCCGCTCACTCGGCTGACCGAGGCGGCGCTTGGCGTCGCCTCGGGTGAGTGGGGGCTGCAGGTGCCTGGCGAGGGCGACGACGAGGTGGCGCGCCTCGCGGGAGCATTCAACGAGATGTCGGTGCGGATCGCTGATGCGTACCGCGCACAGCAGGAGTTCGTGGCAAATGTGAGTCACGAGTTGCGGACCCCCGTCGCGTCGATTCGCGGGTTCGCAGACGCCATCTCCGAGGGGGTCGCGTCCGATGAGGCGAGCGTGAAGCGCTCCGCCGAGATCATCAGCGCCGAGGCGACTCAGCTCGCCGAACTGACGTCTACGTTGCTGGCGTTGGCGGACCTGGAGGCGGGTACAGTCGAGATCGAACGGCTGCCGGTAGACGCCGACACCCTGGCGACGCAGCTGAACGACCGCTTCGGGGGACCTGCGGCGGAAGCGAACATTGAACTCGTCTTCGAGGTGCGCCCCAGCTCTGCCCAGGCGGATCGTTCTCGCCTGTTGCAGGCCGCCTCCACGCTCATCGACAACGCCCTGCGCCATGCGGGCGAGGGTGGTCACGTGCGCGTGAGCATGGGGGCCACGGGAGGGGCCTGGCGGATGGCCGTGGAAGATGACGGTCCCGGGATTCCTGAGGCGGACCGGGAGCGCGTCTTTGGACGCTTCACTCGGCTGGACGGATCCCGAAGCGACGCGAGCGGTGGCTCGGGGCTCGGCCTGGCGATCTGTCGCAGAATCGCCGGGCTCATGGGTGGACGCGTATGGGTGGATGACTCGCCGGAGCTGGGAGGGGCGAGGTTCTCCCTCGAGCTGCCCGGCGGGGAACTCAACACAAACTCAATGTAGGTCCAACACCCCGCCAACCGGGTGCGCGGATACTCTCAGGCAGGAATCGAGCACTTCGTGGCACGAAGGAGAAGCAACATGCGGACTCACAAGATGCTGACGGGCACGATGGTCCTGGCGCTGGTTCTGTCACTCGCCGTGCCGGCGCTGGCTCTCGCCGGTCCTGGTTCGGGCGGCGACAGCGGCGCCAACAAGCAGCTCAGAGCCGCAGCGAAGCAGGACCGCCAAGCCGAGAAGAGCGAGCGCCAGGGCGCACAGCAGCAGCGCAAGGCCGCACAGAAGTCTGAGAAGTCCGAGTCGAAAGAGCAGAAGCAGGCGCAGCGGCGCGAGCGCATCCAAGCGCGCGTTGAAACTGTCGTTGCCAAGAGGCAGGCGCGCTTCACAGCAGTGGCGAACCGAATCGGCGCCCGCGCGGATCGGGTCGGGGTGTTTGCGGACAAGATCGAGACGGCCGGCGGTGACGTGAGCGCGGTCAGGGCCGGGCTTGAGGCGGCACGTGCTCAGCTGGCCGGGGCGAAAGTCCAGGAAGCCAAGGCGATGGAGATGTTCTCGGCGATACAGAATGCCCAGAATCCCAAAGCCGCGTTCAGGGCTGCAAAGGCACAAGCGCGTCTTGCCAGGCGCAGTCTTGATGCTGCTCGGGTCGAGTTGCGCAACGCGGTGCTGAACCTGCGCGCAATCGCGACCGGTCTTCAGGGTGCCGAGCAGTGAGCCACCGTGTCACGAAGACGGCGCTGAGCATTGTGCTGACGCTCGTGGTTTTCGCGGTCGCCGGGTGCGCCACGCGCACGTCCGGCTCTGACTCCGCGGGCCCGCAGGCGCCGGCAGTGAACCAAAGCGAAACGACTTCTGGCGGATCGGCACCGAAGGGCGCATCCGAGCCCATGTCCTCGGCCGAGCCGAGCGAGCAAGCCGACAGTCTCGACCTCAAAGCGATTGAAGGTCAACTTGACGCGATGCAGTCCGAGCTGGACAGTCTCGACATGCCGTCCGACTCAGACTTCGATGCGGCCGAGAGCGCGGTCTACTAGCTACGCTTCAGGCCTACCGCGTCCGGTTGCGATACCCCGCCACGAACGCCAGGAACCGCTCGACATCCGCGAAGTTGCTCGCGATTCCCAGCGACACGCGGATGGTGTTGGGCACCTTGCCGGTGTGGTCCTCGATCAGGCGCTGGCACTGTTGCAGGGTGACGGGCACCTCGGGATCGTCGAAGCACTCGGCGATCTCGGACCGGTCGACTTCGTGGGCGATCTCGCCGTCGCCGGGGTTGCAGAAGCATCCCGTCCGAACCGAGATCTTCTCGGCGCCGGCCTTGGCCTCGAACTCGTAGACATCGTAGGGGTGCCCGGTGGGGTCGAGCAGGTAAAAGGCGATGGTGGATCCTCGGCGGTCCATGGTCTCGGGGCCGAAGATCTTCACGAGCGGTTCGCCGTTGCTGTGGCGCGTCGCTGTCATCTCCGAGAGAAGCCAGCCGGAGAGCATCGAGACACGATCGTGGATGCGGTTGATGTCGGCGGCCCGCAGGTGGTTAAGGCCGATGGTGACGGCCGGAAGGCCCAGGTAGTCGACCGTGCCGTCCTCGAAGCCGGCGTGGCCGGGAGCCAGGTGGTGCCAGCCTTCGTAGACCGAGGCCAGCGTGATGGTGCCGCCGGCGAACCAGGGGCGGCGCAGCTTGGCGAGGGCTTGCTTGCGCGCGATCAGCGCACCGGTGCCCGTGGGGTAGCCGAACATCTTGTAAAACGACAGGCAGACGAAGTCCGGGTGGATCGCGGAAAGATCGAGGCGGTTGGTGGGCGCGAACGCCGCGGTGTCGAGGATGACATCCCAGCCGCGCGACTGCGCGAGCTCGACCCACTCGAGGGGGTGCTGCACACCACTGAAGTTCGACTGCGCGGGGTAGGCGAACAGGTGACCTCCGGTCGTGGTATCGCACTCCAAGCCGCGCTCCATCAGCTCGGCGTCGAGGCGCAGATCGGGGTTGCGCACGGGAATGTAGGTGACCGTCGCGCCACCAGCGCGCGCGAACTCGCGGATGCCGTTGACGGAGTTGTGGTTGTCGTAGGAGAGCAGAAAGCACCCGTCCGGCCCGAACGGGTAGGACTCGCCCACCAGCTTGAGCGCGCCACTCGCATTGGCGGTGAAAACGACGTCGTAGTCCTCGGGGTCGGCGTTGAGGAAGTTGAGTACCGATGCGCGCGCCTCTTCCACCAGCCGGGTTGCGGCCGCAGAGGTAGGGTTCTCGGAATGCGGGTTGCCGTAGATGCCCTCGGAGAGCAGCCGGCGGTGCGCATCGAGCTGCGACTGCGCGTACAGACCGCCGCCCGTGTAATCGAGGTAGGTGTGCCCGCGCGCATCGAGCCGTGCGTAGTCGCACGCCCGTAGGTCGTCCAGAACGCTCGTTTCGGCGAAGCGCGGGTAGGCCGCGAGGAAGCGGGTGAGCGCGTCGGCGGCAGCGTGCGTATTCGGGGATTTGCGGCCCGCGAAAGGCAGCTTCATGGGTATCCTTAAGGTGTGAGTCGTTGTGCGCCGATAGTATAGCTTGACGAGTTCGCGTTACGTGCTGGATACCCCGAGGGTATAGAGAGTATGCTGGGGGCGATAGGCGAGCGGGGCTCGGGGGCTTCTCTTCGGTTGAACGGTGGGGGACGACGAAGATGCCATCAGACGAGACCATCACCGCAGACGAACTCGCGGGGACGTCGGACTTCGGAGACGAGGGCGAAGTCGACGACGCTGCTCAGCGCGTCCGCAACCGTCGCAACCGAGAGCTTGCGGCTCTGGCTGCGCTTGCTGCCGCACTGGCGCTGATCATCTGGTGGATCCTGACCTACACCGTGGTCGTTCCCAATGTCCGGGGGCTGGATCGCGGCGAAGCGCTCATCAGGCTGACGGCAGCCGAGCTCGAAGTGGGCGACGTAACAGTCGTGCGCTCGACCCGGTACCACAGTGGCGAAATCGTGATGCAGGGTCCTGTTGCTGGACAGCGCACGTGGCGCGGCACGGAAGTCGACTTGGCGGTGTCACAACAGGCGATCGGTTCGGGCGGCCTCCAAGAGGTGGTCAACGGCGCAACGGACGCCCAGGTCGCTTACCACACGAGCGAGTGGGACGAAGGAAAGTCGCTCGTCGGCGCTCAGCCCGAGCCGCGCACCTACTCGACCGACTACCCTGGTGATGTTGTGCCCATGGTCCAAGCGCTCAGCGAGAAGAAGGCCGTAAAGGCGCTCAAGAAGGCCGGCTACAAGGTGCATGTCAAGCACGGACCCACCTCAAGCGGCCCGGGCGCGGGCAAGGTCTTCTTCCAAGACCCGTCGCCCTACTCTCCCGAGAAGCACGGTACGAGCGTTGAGATCTGGGTGTCCACCGGCGGTCCTGCGACCGGGAAGACCTGCACGGTACCGCGCGAAGCTGACTAGCCGGTTCGTCCTTCTCGGCGAACGACCCGTGAGTCAGCCTCAGCGACCCAGCAGCCTTGCGCCCATCCCGAGCAGCCGCATGGACGCCGGCGCTATCCGGCCGCCGGCTTCGCGTTGGCGAGAATCGCGTCGTGGACGTACTGAGCCATGCCGACGTGGATCTTCTCGTAGGTCGCGGTGAAGCGCGGGTCTACGATGTACAATCAGGGCTTCTCGGCGATCGAACGCGGGGTCAGCAGTGTCCGGACACTGACGTGCGCGAGGCGGGCTACATCGCCAACCGTGTGTTGCATCGCGTTCACCTCCTGGAGAGCAGCCTAAACCCTCACGTTACGTGAGAGTCAAACGCTGTGCGCGAGGTTCCTCAGCCGCGCGGAGGCAGCGGCAGAAACACGCTGGTGCGGGTGCGGTACTCCTGCCATGCGGGGTCATCGGCATGGCGCGCTTCGAGCAGCGGTACGCCCGAGACGAAGCGCAGCAGCACCGTGATGGTGAGCGCTCCCGCCAGGCCCAGCGGTCCCAGGGGCGCCGACAGAGCGATCACCGCGATGCCCCACCACACCAGCGCATCGCCGAAGTAGTTGGGGTGGCGCGTCCATGCCCACAGCCCGGTGGTGAGCGGCAGTCCGCGGTGAGCGGGCTCCGCGAGCCAGCGCGCGAGGTGCGCGTCCCCGGTCCACTCGAGAGCCAGTCCACCCAGCACCATCGCGCTGCCGAGAAGATCGAGCCAGCCCAGGGGCGTGCCAGGAGCGCTCGCCACCACCTGCAGCGGCAGAGCGACCACCCACAGCAGCACGCCCTGGAGCAGGAACACCTGCAGGTACGTTCTGATCACCCAGTTGCGTCCCCACTCGAGCCGCCAGGCTGCGTAGCGCGGGTCTTCTGTGCTCCCGCGCCGGAAGTTGCGCCGCGCGATGTGGACAGCCAGACGCATGCCCCACACGCTCGTGAGCACCGCAAGCAGCCACATACGAACTCCCGAGCTCAGCGGCGCCTGCATCCACACGCCCCACCACGCCACGAGCGCGAAGCCGAGCCCCCAGGCGACATCGGCGACGTCGTTTCGCCGCAGGGGAACCGCCAGGAGGAAGGCGACGGTCATGTACGCGTGGACAACGAGCGCGGCTTCGAGCGAGGCGGCGGGCACGGGCAGGGGCACAGGGGCTCCTCTCGGGGGTAGAGGGTCTTCTCGGCAGACTGTACCCGAGTGGGCGGGCGGGGACCGACGAGGGGTCGGCGGTGTTTGAGCGGGGGAATGAACTAGTGAGAAGGAGGTGGCTGAGATGCTATCCAAAGAAGACTTTGCAGCGTCACGCGACCAGATGATCGTGCGACGTGATGAGTTGGTGCAACGGGCCGACGAGCTGCGTGAGCGCTTCGCCGAGAACATCGACCAGGACCTGGTCGTCAACGCGGCGGGACTCACCCTTGTGAGTGCCGGACTCTCGCTGGGGGTTACTCAGTGGGTGCGCGGGCACAGGAATGTGGTCGCACTGATTCTGCCGGTGGCTTTGCTTGTCGCGGGCATGGGCGTGCTCGGCGGGGGATTCGCTCGCCGTCGCGGCGTGTCGATCAACGAGGCCGAGGAGGCTGTGCGCGCACAGCTCGCGGCTCTCGACCCGGTGGCGCGCTTTCACGTGCTGCGCGATGTGAATCGGGACTCGATACCGTTCGTGCGGCATTCGCACAACTAGCAACAGCGTCGCGATATGACGAGCGCCTCGCTCGACGCGGGGCGCTCGTGCGCTACCCTGAGACCGGTGCGGACGCGCGGCGCGCAGCTACGCGCCGTCGCGCGCAGGAAGCCGCGTATTCCTCGACGATCGACGGGAGCGACCGGGTGGGTTCAGATGAGCTGCTGAGCGTACGAGGCGCGCGCGTCGTCAGAGACGGTCGCACCATCCTGCACGTCGACGATTTCGTGATCCGCGAGGGCGAGCATCTCGCGATCCTGGGTCCCAACGGCGCGGGCAAATCCACGCTCATTGGCCTGCTCACCCGCGATGTCCTGTCGCTGTGGGACGACCCCTATCCGGTGCTGTTCCGCGGCCGGCCACGCATCGAGCTTGCCGAGGCGCGCCGCCTGCTGGGCGTGGTGTCGAGCTCGTGGCAGGAGACGGTGCGCGCCCACCTGAGTGTGACCGACGTCGTGCTGGGGGGCCGCTTCGGGTCGCTGGGCATCCCGCCGCACCTGCGCACACGCGTGCGACCCGCCGACATAGAGGCTGCAGAGAAGGCGCTGGCCGAGGTGGGCATGGCGCAGCTGGCCGCCCGCGACATGATGACGCTTTCGACCGGCGAGGCGCGCCGGGTGCTCGTGGCCCGCGCGCTCGCACACGAGCCGGCGGTTCTCGTGCTCGACGAACCGTGCGCCGGGCTCGATCCCACCGCGGCCTGGCATCTGCGCGAGATGATGCGCCGACTCGCCCAGGGCGGCCGCACGCTGGTGCTGGTCACCCACCACGTGGAGGACGTGGTGCGCGCGATCGACCGGGTCGTGCTGATGAGCGACGCACGGATAGCGGCTGACGGCCCCAAGTCCGAGCTGCTCACGGGAGAGCGCCTGAGCGCGCTCTTTGGCGTGCCGCTCGACGTCGAGGAGCGCGACGGGGAGTTCCGGCTCTGGTAGGCGTGCTTCGCTCGTGGGCAGCGCGGGTATCTTTCCCGCAGATAGCCGTGCGGACGGGAGTGGGTTTTGAGCAATTACACTCAGGCCATGGACGCCATCTCTCGGGCCTTCGAGGTCGCGGGGGTCGGCATCATCGTCATCGGGTTCTGGGTGGCGCTCGTCCGGGCCCTCGCGCGTGTCGGCCGCAAGGAGTACACCGAGGCCTACGAAGCGATGCGCGCCACCTTCGGGCGTAGCGTCCTGCTGGGCCTCGAGGTGCTCGTCGCGGCCGACATCATCCGCACCGTGGCCGTCGATCCCACGCTGGACAATCTGTACGTGCTGGGACTGCTGGTGCTGATACGCACGTTCCTGTCGTGGTCGCTCGAGGTCGAGATCGACGGTCGTTGGCCATGGCAGCGCCACCGCGTGTGAGCAGCGCCATTGGCATGCCGAGCGCAGTAGTATCGTCGTAGCAGACAGCGAACGGAGAGCGAGGACCGATGCCCATAGTCGAGGCGCACGGGCTCACCAAGGTGTACGGAGCCGGGACGACCGCCGTCGCCGCGCTCGACCACGTCGACCTCACGGTCGAGGCTGGCGAGTTCGTTGCCGTCATGGGGCCGTCGGGCTGCGGCAAGTCGACTCTTCTCAACCTTCTCGGTGGGCTCGACACCCCCACCGGGGGCACCATCGAGATCGATGGCGACCTGGTCGCCGACATGACCGATGACCAGCTGACCCTGCTGCGCCGCCGCCGTTTCGGCTTCGTCTTCCAGTTCTTCAACCTCATACCGGTACTCAACGCCACCGAGAATGCCGCCCTGCCGCTCACCCTCGACGGCATAGCGACGGCCGAGGCACACCGGCGCGCCCAGGAGTGGCTCGCCCGCGTCGGCCTGGGCGATCGGATGACCAACCGCCCCGACCAGCTCTCCGGCGGCCAGCAGCAGCGCGTCGCTGTGGCTCGCGCACTCGTGACAGACCCCGCACTCCTGCTCGCCGACGAGCCCACGGGCAACCTGGACAGCAAGGCCGCCGACGATATCGCGGCGCTGCTGACGCAGGCGTCGGGTGAATGGGGCCGAGCGGTGCTCATGGTCACGCACGACCCCCGCATCGCGGCCTACGCGCACCGGATGGTGTTCATGCGCGACGGCAAGATCGTCGACGAGGCGCGTATCGGCAGCCCTGAGGATGCGCGACGAGCGATGGAGAAGGTCGGACTGCTGTGAGAATGGCATTCACACTGGCCGGGCGCTATCTGTGGGGCCGCAAGCTCCGCACGCTCCTCACTACGCTCGCGGTGGTCTTTGGCGTCTCGGTGATCTTTGGGCTGGGGTCGTTGCTGCCCACGATGGTCGACACCTTCACCAAGATCCTGTTCGCGAGCGCCGGTCAGGTCGACCTCGCAATCACCAGTTCGAGCGGCTCGACGTTCGACGGTTCAGTGACCGATGAGATCGAGAGCGTCACCGGTGTTCGAGCCGCCTCGCCCGTGCTGAGGCGACCCGTCGGCATGCCACGAGGCGCGGCGGTGGGCACCCTGCAGGTCATCGGCATCGAGCCCCGAAGCGCGCTGAGAGTCAGGCACTACCCGCTGGCCGAAGGCACGATGCTCGCCAACGGCGATCGAGGCGTGACTGCGGTGGGCGCAAGCGTCGCGCGCGACTTGGACCTGGCGGTGGGAGACTTCATCGAGATCCCCTCCGCGCGGGGACTGCGGCGCATGCGCGTCATCGGCATTTTGGACACGGTCGCCGCAGCGGGGACCGCAGAGGCCTATGTCACGCTGTCCGACGCTCAGATGATGTTCGGCGAACCGGGACGCGTCAGCGAGATCGAAGCGGGCTTCGTCAACGGTGCAGATCGCGCTGCGGTCGAGGAACGCGTGCGGCGCAAGCTGGGCGACAAGTACACGGTGGGCGGCATAGAGAGCGGCAGCGAGCTGCTCGCATCGCTTAAGGTCTCCGAGTTCATATTCAACATGTTCGGTGTGTTCGCGCTGGCCATGGGCGGCTTCATCATCCTCAATACGTTTCGCACGGTTGTGGCCGAGCGCCGCCACGATATCGGCATGCTCCGCGCGGTGGGCGCACGTAGGCGTACCATCCTCAACATCTTCTTGGCGGAGTCGCTGCTCCAAGGGGTCCTGGGCACGGCGGTCGGACTGCTGCTGGGTGCTGCGTTGGCCTACGGTCTGATCGCGGCGATCAACCCCCTGTACGAGAACATAGTGAACATGACGATCGACAAACCGCAGTTCGAGCTTGCTACGCTGCTGATAGCGGTGTTCTTGGGTATCGGAGTCACCGTGCTGGGCGCGCTTGCCCCCGCGATCGCGGCTTCCCGTATCACGCCGCTCGAGGCCCTGCGGCCCCAGATCGGCGATGTCGAGGAGCGGGCGCGCGGTCGCCGAGCAGGGGTCGGCGCGGCGGTCCTGGCGCTTTCCGCGGTCGCGATGCTCTCCCAGAACGCTACCGCCGTGGGCACGGGGTCGGTGGGTGTGATCGTGGGACTCGTGCTTGTCGCCCCGCAGCTTGTCGCCCCGATCAGTAACGCGTTCGCTTGGCTGATCGACCTGATCTTCCGCTCAGAGGGTGAGATCGCGCGTTCCAACATGCAACGGCAGCCCTCAAGGGCGGCCACGACTGCCTCGGCGGTCATGATCTCGCTCTCGATCATCATCGCCCTTCTCGGCGTGATGGTTTCGCTCACCGATGGGTTCCTCGACTACGTGGACCGCAGCGTGGCCGGCGCGGACTTCATCTTCCTGCCCACTAACCTGCTTCTCGCCGCCGGCAACGTGGGCGCGAGCAACGAGCTGGTGGCCGACGTCCGCGACGTAGCGGGCGTGGATACGGTCGCGACGCTCCGGGTGGCCAAGGCCCGCGTCAACGATGCCGCGGTGCAAGTCATCGGCATCGACCCGGTGGACTATCCCAAGGTCGCGACGTTCGAGTTCTCAGGCAGTGGCCAGACCTCCGACATCGGCACACTCGCCAAGGACCGCAGGCTCATCGCCAACGGCATCTTCGCCGCTCAGAATGGTATTTCGGTTGGGCAGGACGTCCGGGTGACCACGATCAACGGAGACAAGACCTACCAGGTTGCGGCGATCGGATCGGACTACCTCAACGCGAAGCTCGGGACCGTCTACATCTCCCAGGAGCGGCTCAAGGAAGACTTCGGCACCGAGAACAACGCGATGGTGCTGATGAACACGATGCCCGCAGCCGACCTCACCACGGTTCAGCGCCAGCTCGGCCGGCTGGTCGTCGCGTACCCGCAGCTGACCCTCTACGACACGCTCACGTTTCGCGAGGAGCAGGCCGCCACACTGGCCACGACCATGATCGGCATGTACGGCCTTGTTGTCGTACTCGCCATCCCCACACTGCTCGCGTTGCTCAACAACCTCGCGATGAGCGTCATCGCCCGCACGCGCGAGATCGGCATGCTGCGCGCCGTGGGCTCCACGCGGTCGCAGATCCGGCGGATGGTCATGGCCGAGGCGCTCTTGCTCGCGGGCGTCGGCGTTACCTTCGGAGTGGTCTCGGGCGTGGCGCTGGGCTACGCGATGGTCGAGGCGATGAACAACATCGGTTTCAAGATGCCCTACAGCTTCCCGCTGAGCGGTATCGTGGCCGGCGTGGTCATCGGCTTTGCGTTCTCGCTGGTCGCCGCCATCATCCCGTCACGCACCGCCGCCAAGCTCGACATCGTCGCCGCCCTGCATTACGAGTAGCCCCTACCCAGAAGGACTGACGCCATGATCGACATCGATATCCCCGGCCGTGGCCTACTCTCGCTCGAGCACCTCGTGCTCGACGTCAACGGCACCCTCGCCGAGGGCGGCGTGCTGGTTCCCGGCGTCGTCGAGGCGGTCGAGGCACTCGGCGCCACCCTGCACGTCGTTGCGGTCACCGCCGACATGTACGGTGCGGCCCCGCGGCTGCGCGAGGCCCTGGGCATCGAGGTCCACGTCATCTCGGCAGGCGACGAAGCGGCGCAGAAACTCGGGTTCGTACGCGAACTCGGCGTCGCGCGTGTCGTGGCGATCGGCAACGGAGCCAACGACGTCGAGATGCTCTCCGAGTGCGCGTTGGGCATCGCGGTGATCGCAGGAGAGGGTGCGGCCGGAGCTGCGGTTGCGGCGGCCGACATCGTAGTCACCTCGATCATGAGCGCGCTTGCTCTGCTCGCGCAGCCCACGCGGATCGCGGCGACGTTGCGGCGGTAGGGGCGCGGGCCGGCTACGCCAGCTCCAACCGCACCCGCACTCCTTCGCTGCGCAGTTCCCGCAGCGCATCACGTGCGATCCAGCGTGCGGAGGCCGATGTGGGGTTCTCGGCCAGGATCCTCTCGGCAGACTCGATCGCGCGTGCGTTGAGCCACACGGAGCGCTTACCCACCTGCCTGAGCGCCCAGTTCACACCCTTCTTCACCACGTTGCGCTCGTCGGTCGCCTCGCGCTCGATCCACCCCAACACCGCCAAGAAGCGCTCGTCAGGCATGGCCTTGTCGTGTACGGCGAGCGTGGCACTCAACACGAAGCCGGCGCGCTTGGTGAACTCGGGCTCGCGTGCGCTCCACTGCTGAGCCTTCGCCCAAGCGAGCGGTGTCCGGCGCAGCAGGTTGTTGCACAACCCGTCGCAGAGGTCCCAGCTGTTCAGGTCGGCGACCCACGTTTCCATCTGGGCTTCGTCGACCAGCGCCGGCTCGTCGACAAGCGTCGCCATGATTCGGGCCTCGTGGACGCCGCTCGCCCAGAGCAGCTGCGCCAGTTCGTGGTGTAGGGCGGGGTCTTTGCCCAGCGTGCGTCGCGCCTCACGCGCGAGCTCACGGACCTCGGGCATGCTCACGCCCAGAGCGCCTTCTGCCGATATTCCGAAGCGGACCATGCCCGCGACGTTGTCGGGATTGGCGCGAGCACGCAACGTGCTGAGATAAGACGAGGCCAGCTGCGCCGGCGTGGGCTGTGTGGGTTCCATGTCGATATGTATGCCCGCGGGCGCGGAGTCTGGACACGTCCGGTGAGCGCGTTCAGGATGTCAGGCACGGCACACGGGCAGTGAGGTTCGCATGCGGCTCTTCAAGGTATCGAGTATCGTTCGGCTTGTCCTGATGGGCGCCGCCCTCGCGGCTGCGCTTGGGGCCTTTGGCGCATCCGCCTTCGCGCGCCAACTACCGGTAGCGCCCTCCACGGCGCTCACCGAGCGCTTCTCGGTCGATCACACGGGTCGCGTCATCGTGGGACTCACTCGTGGCGCGAGCGTACGCGCACTGTCGGCCGCCCAGGAGCTGGGTGGCGAGACAGTGAGCACGGTTTCGAGCGCGGGCTTCGCAGTCCTGGAGCCTCCCAAAGGCGTTTCCGCCGAGCAGTTCGCCGGCGAGATCGAAGGCACGGCGGGCGTTCGCTTCGCACAGCCCGAGCAGGTGGTGCGCGCAGCGGCCGTGCCCAACGACCCGTACTACGCTCAGCGCCAGTGGGACCTGCCGGCGATCGGTCTGCCCGACTCCTGGTGGAACCCACCCGGCTCGGCGCAGGTCACGGTCGCGGTCATCGACACCGGGATCTTCGACTCGCACGAGGACCTTGCGGGACGCGTGGTGGGCGGACGGAACTTCGTAGCCGCAGCGGGCACCACGTCTGCGTGGAGAGACGACAACGGCCACGGTACGCACGTGGCCGGGACGATCGGGGCTAGGACGAACAACGGCATCGGCATCGCCGGCATCGCCCCCCAAGCTTCACTGCTCGCCGTGAAGGTGCTGGACAAAGACGGGACGGGTGCCGAGGCGGACATGGCACAGGGCATTCGCTGGGCCGCCGAGCAGGGGGCCGACGTTCTCAACGTCTCGATCGAGTCGCCGGAGTACAGCGACCTGCTCGATGAGGCGTGCCAGTACGCACGGTCGAAGGGCTGCATCATCGTCGCGGCAGCGGGAAACAGCGGCACGAACCGGGTGTCATTCCCCGCGGTGCTGCCCGGCGTCATCGCCGTGGGGGCCACCAAACAGCAGGGCAACGCTCGCGCGGACTTCTCGGACTTCGGACCTGAGCTCGATCTCATGGCTCCGGGCACGACCACCGACGGGGACCAGGGGGTGGGGCTCTGGGCTCCGGTTCGAAACGTGTCGCCGGGTCTCGAGAACCAGACAGATCGGTACGCGCAGTACGGTGGCACCTCGATGGCCGCGCCGCACGTCGCCGGAGTGGCGGCCCTCGTCCGGCAGATGAACCCCGGCGCCGTTCGTGAGCAGGTCGAGTACGCGCTGCTCCACGGGGCCAAAGATCTCGGTCTTGCCGGTCGCGATGGCTTCTACGGCTGGGGGATGGTGCGCGCCGACAACGCTTTGCACGCTCTCACACCGGCCGATGTTGACGGAGACATCCCCGGGCTTCCTATCGCCGCACCGTCGAAGGCGGGCTCGGTCGGAGGCACACTCGATGTCGTCACCGACCAAAGCGATGTCTACGAGTTGTATCTGAGCGCGGGGCAGAGGGCTGATTTCGAGCTCGATGTTCCTGCCGGAGCCGACTACCGCCTCAAGGTATATGGAAAAGGTGCCGCCTCGCTCGCGAACTCCACGCCGGTTGCCGTTTCCGGCGCGGGAGACCCCGTCTTCACAAGCTATGCGACTGACGCTTCGGGGAGCTGTTATGTCCGCGTCGAGGCTCTCGCCGGCGCGGGGCACTACACCCTGGGCTTCCGAGTCGAAGACACAGACGCCCCCGACAACGAAATCCCGGGGATTGTGACGCTGGCTGGGAGCACGACTGCGGCCGGGACCCTCGATCAGTCCGGCGACAGGGATGACGTGTACCGGGTTTCCCTGTCAGTGGGGCAGGGGCTCACAGCCACGCTGTCCGGCACGGAGTTCGGTGCGGACTTCGACCTGTGGGCCTTTAGTCCCCAGGCCGCGTCGGTGGACTCGATTGCGGCGTTGGTCGCGGGATCCGTGGAGGAAGGCTCCAACCCGGAGTGGCTCTCATTCTCGGTGTCCGATGCGGTGTCCGGGGGTGTGTACTACATCGATCCCCGGGTGTACGTGGGTGGGGGCAGCTATCAACTCACGGTAGAGCCGGGCTTGGCCAGCAAGCTCTCGATCTCGGCACCTGCAACGTGCGCATGGAGCAAGACCGCGAGTGTTTCGGGCAGGCTGCTCGCCTACGCGGGCACGCCCATCTCGAACAGGCCCGTTGATGTATGGAAGAGCACCGACCCGGCAAACCCCCAGAGCTGGACGCAGGTCGCTTACGACATGACGGACTCGACCGGCCGCTGGAAGATCACGGTCGCACCCAAGCGCAAGACCTGGTACAGGGCGTCGTTCGAAGGCGATCGGTCAGCGACCTACACCGCCTCGGAGAGCGCGGCCAAGACGATCACCCCGCGCGCGTATCTCACGCGGCCCTACGCGCCCAAGTCCGTCGGTCGCGCCAAGTACTGGACGGCCTACGGCTACCTGCGTCCTAAGCATGCCACGGGAGGCAAGTACGTGAAGATCCGCTGCTATCGGTGGAGTACCGCGCACCACAAGTGGGTGCTGAAGAAGACGACCTACGCGACCAACTACTACTATTCCAAGTACACGACCAAGTACAAGAAGAAGCTGTCGCTGCCGTCACGTGGAAAGTGGAAGCTCTCAGCCAGCGTGCCCGGCGACACCACGCACGCTGCGACGACTTCGTACTCACGTTACGTCACGGTCAAGTAGGGGGACGGGATTGAAGAACTCGGCGATGGTCGGCGCGGCACTGGTTGCGGTGTTCGTTGCCGTCGTGTGCACGGGCTGCTCAGCCCAGCAGGCTGCAAGTCCCGCACGGACTGCGGCCGCCACCCCCCAACCCGCGCCCATCGCGGCGATGACGCCCGAGGCGAAACGCACCGCCATAGCCGCGAGTTTCCCCATCGAGGTACCCGTGCCCGCGGGCGAGTTCGCGCGCGCCCAGGCGCAGGGCACGGACGCCTGGGACTACACGCTCAAGGTGAAGGCCAGCCCCCGTGCCGTTCTTGACTGGTACCGTCAGGCCTACGCATCTCGCGGATGGGAACTGGTGGGTCGGAGCACGTTCGGTGCGAGCGGGGAGGGAAGACCCGGAACGGCGCTCACCTTCCTGAAGGGCGACTCCCAGTCTCAGGTCGCGGTCGAGAACGCAGCGGATCCTGCCGGGGCAACCACGGTGCGCGTCATTCTGGGCGTGGGCGCGCCGGTGCTTCAAACCCAGTGACCGCACGCGCGGCGACAGCGTTGGCACCATGCGCGCTTGAAACCGTTTGCCAACGGTGAATCGCTCAGCACTTCGGTCGAATGTTCCGATGGTACTGTTGCAAGATGAGTAGCAGAGTCGTTTCAGAGGTGGTGCCCCATGAAGTTGTCCGCACATTCCATGACGAGGTTGGCGCTGGTCGCGCTGCTGTCGTTCGCGCTCGCTCTGCCGACGTCAGCCGGTGCGCAGCCGGCGACCGGCAGTGTCTCAGCGGTGCTGGTCAGCGATGACAACATCCCGGGTGTGGCCCTGCCCGAATCCCCCGTGGTGGGAACGCTCGTTGTGCTGCTCGACAAAGACGACGTCTTCAACGTCCACCTGGATGCAGGAGACACGGTCAGCGCGCGCCTGACAGGCGCGCCGGGTACGGAGTTCATACTTGCGCTGTACGGACCGGGCGCCACTGACGTGTTCGCCGAGACTCCTTTGCCGCTTGCGGAGTCTTACGAGGACTCGTATCCCTCGTTTCTTAGCAATGCCACAGATGGCACCTTGAGTTTCACGGCAGTGACCTCCGGGACGTACTACCTGGACGTCTACACGGTCAAGGGTTCAGGCGCCTACACCGTTGATTTTGCCGAGGGAGTAAGGCCGACTGTCAACCTCAGGAACACGCACTACATCAACTTCGGCAAGTCCACAGTGATGAACGGATCGGTGCTCGCTGCCACGGGCGCCGGGCTCGCTGACCAGCGCGTCGAGCTCTTCGCGTTGGCATATCCCTACACGGGCGCTATCACGTTGGTCGGTTCCAGGGTGACCGCGATCGGTGGTGCCTTCAGCTTCACGGTGAAGCCCACGCGCAACACGCGCTACTACGCGGTGGCCTCCGTCGATATGGACGGCTACTCGTTCGGAGACTCGGCTGTCCGCACGGTAGGGGTCAAGCCGATCCTCACTATCCCCAAGAGAAGCAAAACCATCTACAAGAAGCGCTCCTTCACGACCTGGGGATACATCAAGCCGGTTCACACCAAGGGCGCTCATACGGTCTACGTGCAGGCCTGGTACAAGAAGCCCGGTGCCACCAAGTACAAGTTTGTGAAGAGCATCAAGACCACGAACTACGTCACGAAGAAGTACCCCAGCTACACGAAGTACTACACGAAGACGGCTAGCCTGCCCTACAAGGGGAGGTGGAAGCTCGTCGCCAAGGCGAAGGACGACGGCGTCCATTCGACCGCCTACAGTAGGGCCCTCTATGTGAAGGTTAAGTAGGAGCTCCATTCTCGGGACTTGCCAACGCCCCCTGTTCGCATCGAGCGGGGGGCGTTGGCATGCGGTGCTACCATGGGGGTAGGTCCCCGAGTGCGGTGATGCGAAGGAGGCTGTGAGTGAAGCGGATCTTCCAGGTGGGGCTGCTCGTCGCGGCCGCGGCCGCTGCGGTCGCCCTAGCGGTTCCGGCCCTGGCCGAGATCGACGTGAACGCGCAGCTCTTCAGCGCCGATGATGACGTCCCAGGCGTTGCTCTGCCCGCATCGCCCCTAGTCGGTACGCTCGACGGTTCTGCGGCGGTGCAGGACTACGACGACGTCTTCGCAGTGCCCCTGCTCTTCAACCAGCGTTTCGACGTTGACATGACCTCCACGGGGGCTGGGACCGATTTCGACCTGCAACTGTGGAAGCCGGGAAGCCCCACCATCTACGCGTCCAAGCCGCTGTCCTATATCGTCCAGGCGTCCTCTACCGAGGGCACCTCGACCGAAACATTCTGGTACCCTGCGTCGGTCACGGGAACCTACTCGCTCAACGTAGTCGACTGGAACGACAGTGCAGGGCCCTACGACCTCACGTGGAGCGTCGTGCAGCTGCCCGAGCCCCAAGTGACGTCGAGGATTCCATCCACCGTGAAATGGGGCGGCGGCGCGACCATCGCCGGTACGGCGACGCTGCGCGGCGTACCACTCGACAGGCCGAAGATCATGATCGCCTCGCGCCGCTACGGCTCCAAGACATGGAGTTATGTCAACAAGGAGCGGGATACAGCGTCAGGCAACTACGGCATGCCACGTACCGTGGGGAGCTCGACGGGCACGTTCTCCTACAGGGTGTATCCTACGCGCCTCACCGAGTACCGTGTGATCGTCTGGCCCACGCACGATGTGGGACGGACCTACGGAACGGTGACGTTGGTGTCGCCGCGTGCGACCATCACCACGCCCAAAGCGCCGAACAGGGTCAGGGCCAAGCGCAGCTTCTCGATTGCGGGCTATCTGAAGCCCAAGCATAAAGTGGGCGCGCGCGATGTGAGGCTGCGCTGCTACAGCAAGAACAAGAACGGCTCCTACACGTGGCGCAAGACGGTGTTCGCGACCAACCGCGCCACGACCAAGCACCCCACCTACACCCGCTACACCCGCACGACGTCGCTGCCGTTCAAGGGCACGTGGAAGATCGTGGCCTACATCCCGGGAGACTCGATCCACACCGCGAGAACCTCGAATCCTGAGTACGTGAAGGTGTACTAGAGCAGGAGACGCAGGTTGGGTGGTATTCGTCTTCGTGTCGTTGGGATGCTTGCCGTGCAACGTGGGGTACACAGAGCGCTCACAGCAACACTCTTCGGGCTGCTCGCTGTCCTGATCGCCGCTCCGGCTACGGCGGCGAGCCCCGGTACACACGCAGCGCAGTCTCGCGAGACCGGGCGCGTGGTCGTAGGGTTCACAGGCGCGGTATCCACCACACAGATTCAGAGGATCGCGAAGGAATCCGGGGCGCGGGTGGTGCGCACCATCCAAAGCGGCGACGTCGCGATCGTCGATCCGCGCGCGGGCTTCTCGGCAGACCGGGTGGTGGCGCGGCTTGAGGAGGCTGCGGGAGTGCGCTACGCGCAGCCGGAGCGTCGGGTGCACGCGCTGTTCACACCGGATGACCCTTCGTTCGCGCTGCAGTGGGGCATGACGCGAATCGGAGCGCCGCTGGCGTGGGACGTGCAGCGCGGTTCGAGCAGCGTGACGGTCGCGGTGATTGACAGTGGAGTCGACTACACGCACCCGGATCTGGTGGGTCGGCTGGACACCGCGAACGGCTACGACTTCATCGAGAATGACACGCAAGCTCAGGACGCCTACGGGCATGGCACGCATGTGGCCGGAATCGTCTCGGCTGATATCAACAACTCCGTGGCTGTGGCGGGGCTCGCGGGCGGGTGCAAGGTCATGCCCATCCGTGTGCTCGACAGCTCGGGTAACGGCACGGATGTGGGGGTGGCCCAGGCAATCCGGTGGGCGGCCGATCATGGAGCCGAGGTGATCAACCTGTCGCTGGGCACGCCGGAGGCGAGCACGATCATGCAGGAGGCGTGCGACTATGCGATCGCCGCGGACTGCGTGGTGGTAGCCGCATCGGGCAACTCGGCGGCGCAGAGCGCATGGGTGCCAGGTCAGATTCAGCATCCCGCTGCGTACGAGCCGGTCGTAGCGGTGGGTGCTATCGACTCAGCGGGCGCCCGCGCGAGCTTCTCGGAGTGGGGGAGTGCGTTGGACCTGGTGGGCCCAGGCGTGGGAATCGTGTCGCTCTACCCGGTGGACCGAGGCAGTCAAGTGACCATCAGCGGAACGTCGATGGCGACTGCCCACGTGTCCGGGGTGGCGGCGCTGGTGCGCTCGCAGAACACGGGATGGAGCGCCGCCGAGACGATCGCACGTCTGGGCGAGAGCGCTGAGGACCTGGGGGCTGCGGGCAGGGACGACCAGTTTGGTCGGGGTCTCGTGCGCGCGGACAGCGCACTGGGCGTCGCAGGGCCACCGCAGGTTGTTCCACCTTCCGACGGCGACTCTTCGACGGTGCCCGACGACGACGTCGACGACCATGTCGACGACCATGTCGACGACGATACGACGATCTCGAATACCGATGATGGCAACGGAGGCGGTTCGGGCTCGGGCAGGCTCAGCACGGCGGGAGGCTCGGGGCGTGGGGGCGACTCGGGCAGCGACGGTGACAGCGTCAGCGACACGACGACGCGCTCGGTACGCGGCGCGGGTACGGGCGGAGCTTCGGAATCGGGCGGCACTCAGGCACCTGCGCTCCCGCAAGGCACGGCCGAGAAGCCTGGCGAGTCCACACCTTCCTGGCGCGACCCCTTCACGATCGCGCTGATCGCGGTAGCGGCCTTCGTCGGCGTGGGTCTGTGGCGTCTGTGGCGTCGGCGAGCGAGGCGCAGCGCGAACTCCTAGCGCCGGCGGCGCATCACTCGACCGCCGAAGACGCTGCGCTGCACCTTCTTCACCGGCCTGCTCGCGTAGGGCACGATGCGACCCGGTCGGTACTCGAATCCGGGCAGGTCGTAGATGGGCAGCAACACGCCCAACATGTACTCGATCTCGCGGAACTGGCTTATCTCGTCCGGACCCAGCAGCGTGAGCGCGAATCCGCTCGAACCCGCCCGTGCGGTGCGGCCGATGCGGTGCACATAGTCCTCGGGGTTCTCGGGGACGTCGTAGTTGACCACGTGGTCGATATCAGAGATGTCGATGCCTCGCGCGATGATGTCGGTCGCGACGAGAATCTCGATCTCGCCGGCGCGGAAACGCTCGAGCGCCTGCTCGCGCTCCTTCTGGGTGCGGTCGGCGTGCATCACCATGACCTTGAAGCCGTCCTTGGACAGGATCTTCTGGACCAGATCGGCCCGCGCCTTGGTGCGGGTGAAGACAAGGATACGGTCAGCGCCGCGCTCTCGGATGAGCGCTCCGAGCAGCTGTGGCTTCTGCGACTGCTCGACCGGCAGAATCGCCTGCTCGACGTTGTCGGCGGTTGTGCCTCGACGGGCGACTTCCACGTAGGCGGGATCGGTGAGCATGCGGCCTACGAGCTGCGTGATCTCCTCGGTGAGTGTCGCCGAGAACAACAGGTTCTGGCGTTCTTTGGGGAGCCAGCTCAGGATGCGGCGGACGCTGGGCCAAAAGCCCATGTCGACCATGCGGTCGGCCTCGTCGAGCACGAGCACCTGCACCTGGCTCAGGTCCACATCGCCGCGCTCTCTGAGGTCGATCAGGCGCCCGGGGGTGGCCACGAGCACTTCGATGCCTGCCTTGATGCGCCCCACCTGCGGCGGGTACTTCACGCCGCCCACCACGGTGGCGACGCGTTGACCGGTACTCTTGCCCACGATCGTGGCGACGCCGTCGATCTGCGAGGCCAGCTCCCGGGTAGGCGTGATGACCAGTGCGAGCGGGCGTCCTTCGCTCTTTCCGATGAGTTGCATGAGCGGCAGTGCGAACGCGGCGGTCTTTCCGGTGCCGGTCTGAGCGGCGCCCACGCAGTCACGGCCCGCGAGAATCAACGGGATTGCCTGCTCTTGGATGGGCGTTGGTGTCTCGTAGCCCAGCACCGCGACCGCGGCGAGGATGTCGGGGGAAAGCCCCAGTTCTTCAAATGTCATGACTGCAGTATAGGGCTGCGTGGGCGATTGCGCTTGGTGGCGGTTATCGTGCGCTCGGGTAGACTCCACTCATGACACTGTCGTCCGTCGCAGATGTGGGCACTCTCGGTTTCGTGCTCTACTTCATCGCGGTCATCATCATGCTCACCCTGGTGTATGACGAGCGCGACCCCTCAACCACTCTCGCGTGGCTGCTCGTCTTGCTGGCTCTGCCCGGCCTCGGACTGGTTCTCTACTTCCTGTTCGGGCGCAACTGGCGCCTGGTGGGGCGACGCAATCGCCGACGGCTCGAGGCGCTCGAGCGCGGGCATCGCACCATCAGGCCCATCTACGAGATATACGGCGCCCGTGCGGCCGAGCATCTGCACGACGACTCTTTGGGCAGGCGACTGGCGCGCGCGATCCAGACACAGAACGGCACGCGGTTGCTGCCCTGTACGAATCTCGAGATCCTGGCCACCGGATCCGAGAAATTCCAGCGACTGTTCGCCGATATCGAGCAAGCGACCTACTCGATCCACCTCGAGTACTTCATCTGGGAAAGCGACGAGCTGACCGCCCGCCTGTGTGACCTGCTCATCGAGAAGGTCACACAGGGCGTGGAGGTGCGCGTGCTCTACGACTGGGTGGGATCGCTGCCCTACGGCAAGCGCCAGCTCAGGGCGCTCGCCGCTGCGGGCGCGCACGTGCATGCGGATGCCGCACAGTGGCGCAAGTTCAACTATCGAAACCACCGCAAGATCGCCGTGATCGACGGCGAGGTGGCCTACACGGGCGGCATGAACATGGGCCAGGAGTACATCGATGGCGGACGCAGGTTCGAGACGTGGCGTGACACTCACCTGCGATTCCGCGGCCCCTTGGTGCTTGAGATGCAGCGGCTGTTCTGCCAGCGCTGGTACGAGGTCATCGGCGAGGATCTCTTCTCTCTAGACCGGTTTCCCGAGGATCTGGGACACGATCCCGGCGCCGCCGTGTGGGCACAGCTGGCGACCTCGGGGCCGGAGTCGCAGTGGGCGGCCATCCGGCATGCGTTCGTACAGGCGATCTCATCGGCGGAAACGCGGGTGTGGGTGCAGTCGCCGTACTTCGTGCCGGACCAGGGCGTGATGGACGCGCTCGCTGCGCAGTCTCTTGCAGCTGTGGATGTGCGGCTCATGATGACGGGGCACCCCGACAAGAAGCTGCCGTGGTGGGCTGCCTTCTC
Source organism: Coriobacteriia bacterium (assembly GCA_038202795.1). Lineage (GTDB taxonomy): Bacteria > Actinomycetota > Coriobacteriia > Anaerosomatales > PHET01 > PHET01. The sequence continues at coordinate 31,631 of JBBREQ010000010.1, forward strand.
GTACCTGCGCACCTTCACGCATGCGGGCGGTCGCGCCTACCAGTACGATGCCGGCTTCTTCCACGCCAAGGCGCTCACCATCGACGGGCGTATTGCGGCGTTGGGCACGGCGAACTTCGACATCCGCAGCTTCCTGCTGCACGACGAGCTGATGATCTTCTTCTACGACGAAGGCGTGGCCCGGGCGCAAGACGCGATCTTCGAAGACGATCTCGAGCGCTGCCACGTGGTCACCGCAGACGATCTGCACGACCGCGGCAGGCTGTTCCGCCTCAGAAACGCGCTCGCGCGGCTGGCCTCGCGGATGCTGTAGATCCCACCGCGGCCGCACGCCCGGCGGGCACGCTCACAGCAGGTCGCGCAGTGCGTCTTCCAGCTGCGGGAAGCGGAAGCGGTAGCCCAGGGCCTCGACCTTGGCGCTCGACGCGCGTTGGCTCATGAGCGTGTAGGGGGCGACCTCGCCCAGCACGATCGAGAGCACGAACGCCGGTACCGGGAACCACGACGGCCGGTGCATCACCCGGCCCAGTGTCGCGGCGAACTCGCGCATCGTCACCGGCTTAGGAGCACAGGCGATGATGGCGCCCGACACCTCGCTGTGTTCCAGCGCGAACCGATAGATGCCCACAATGTCGGATGTGTGGATCCAAGGGGCCCACTGCGTGCCGTTACCCACCGGGCCTCCGGCGAACAGCTTCATGGGCAGCGCCAGCTTGGGCAGCAGCCCCTCATCGCCCAGCGCGAGTCCGTTGCGGATCACGACCGCGCGACACCCGCTCTCCTGGGCGCGAAGCGCCTCACGCTCCCACGCCACCGCCAGCTGCGCGAGCCAGTCGTCGCCCACCGGCGAGTCCTCGGTGAGTACGGCATCGCCTCCCTCGCCAAAGATCCCGATGCCACTTGCGCTCGCGTAGACCTGAGGGCCCGTGCCGCCGTCGCGCGCCTGGGCGACCGCATCCACCAGCGCGCGCGTCGTGTCGATACGGCTCGTGCGGAGCAGCTCTTTGACGTGCGCGTTCCAGCGCGACGCGATGGGATATCCCGAGAGGTTCACCACTCCGTCTGCCGAGAAGACCTCTTCTCGCCAGGCACCGTCCTTCTGGGTGGGGTCGAAGGGGACCTCGCGCACGTCGGCGGGCGGCACCACGCGACCCGGCCGATGGGAGAGCCAGACCACTTCGTGGCCGGTGGTGAGCAGCTCGTCACTCAGAGCTCTGCCGATGAAACCGTTACCGCCTGCGATTGCAACGCGCATGAGTCCTCCTCGGTAGAGGTCTTGGCAAGGCTGGGTGTGGCGGCCTGTGCGGGGTTCTCACTCACTCGACGCTGTCCAGCACGAAACGTGCGAGCGCCGATTCTCCTTTGAGGTCCTCCCACTCGCCCGCCGCTCCCTTCGACAGGGCGCCCAACTCGGCGTGGAGCATGGCGATACCGCAGTCGAGCGCTTTGGTGACCTTGGGCATCTCGATCGCCGAGTCGCGCGACACCTCGAGAGCCCCGTCCTTCATGCGGAAGCGCCACGGCTGTCGGTTGACAGCCGAGGGAGCGATTCGCGCGCATTCCACTGCGGCCACGGCCCACGGCGGCCATTCCTGTGTTCCGTCCGGTGCGATCTTGCTGAGCGGTTTGCGCTTGTGCGCCGAGGCGACGCCGCGCATGGCCCGTTCGCTGCCCGAGAGGCCATCGGTGGCGATTCCCACGGGCGAGACGGCGACGACACGCTCGGTCGAACCCAGACGCACGAGGCGGGCTGCCTTGTCCGGGTCGAAGAACCCGCCGATCCAGCAGGTGTCGAGGCCCAGCGCGGTCGCCTCGAGGACTGCTGCTTCGCCTACGTACCCGCAGTGTTGTTGGGCGAAGGGCGTGCGCTCATCGGCGATCATGCACAGTACGTGGGGAGCTCCGGTGACCTTGCCGTAGGCACCGATCACGCCGGTGAAGATGTCGGTCGCCGGCTCGGACACAAGCGTGACGCGTGCATCCGGGTAGGGGTGAAATCCCTCGCAGGCGCCGGCGAGATCGTCGAGCAGCGCCGAGTCCGCCGGTGCCGAGGTGAAAGCGCGCCGAGAACGGCGGGACGCCACCGCCTCGAACCAGGCGTTCATTCGTGGGGTTCTCATCGGTAGGGCTCCTTGTGGGTGCTCCGGAGGTGTGCGCGACGGACCGCAACCATTGGAGCGAATCTACCCGCTGGGACCACCAATGCCACAGTCGGGGTCGATCTTTTGTATGATTTGGGTCCAATGCTGCATTCACCACTCGTTCACACGGTGCTCACGTGCGATACATCCGGAGCAGTGAAGCTGGGTGCATGGTGCGCGATGAGCGACCTCCCGCTGAGCGCATGAAGGAGTAGACGGTGAGCGAAGTCCAACAACGCAAGGCCGAACGCCGGCGTTTTCACGTGGTCAGGTGGGCGGTCCTCGCGCTCGTGCTCGTGGTGAGCACCGTGATCGGGCTGCTGCATCAGAAGATGCCTGAACTGCGGCTGGCCGGCGTTGACGCCCTGTGCCCGTTCGGGGGAGTGGAGTCGCTGTGGGCGCTGCTCGCATCCGGCGCCATGCTCAAGAAGATCGCCGCGGCTAGCTTCATTCTTCTGGGTGCAGCAGTGGTGCTCAACCTGGTGCTCGGCCGAGCGTTTTGCGGACAGTTCTGCCCGTTGGGGACGCTGCAGGAGCTCTTTGGCTCGCTGCGCAACCGGCTGGGCATGGCCCGCAGAGAGATTCCCCGGGCCATCGACACGCCTGCTCGCTTCTTGAAGTACCTCGTGTTCGGGGTGTTCGCGTGGCTGGCCTGGCTCACGGGATCGCTTGCCATCAGACCCTATGACCCGTGGGTCGCCTACCACCACCTCACCTCCCCTGAGCTGCTCACGAACTTCGGAGTCGGTGCGGCCATTCTGGGTGTCTCATTCGTCGGGTCGTTTTTCTACGACCGGTTCTTCTGCAAGTACCTGTGCCCCATGGGCGCGTTTCTGGGCCTGTTCAACAAGCTCGGGTTCTATCAGGTGACGCGGCATGCGGACGCTTGCATCGACTGTCTCGCCTGCGACAGGGTCTGCCCGGTCAACATCGAGGTGTCGGCCACACCTGAGACGCTGAGCGATTCAGAGTGCATCGCATGCGGAGAGTGCGTGGCGGTGTGTCCCAAGGCCGAGGCGCTCACATTCGAGACGCGGACCCGCAAGGTCATGCGCCCCATCGTGCTTGTCGGGGCAACGATTGCGTTCATGGTGGCTGTGATCGCGGTGTCCGTGGCCGCCGGAGCGATGACCTTCTTCAACAAGCCGCTCGCCCAACAGGTGGGGGCCGGTGCGATGCCCGCGCTGGCCACTGCGCCGTCAGCGACGCTTACTGCTACGGCTCCCGCGATGTCGACGGGCGATCCGGCCGCCGCGTCTTCCTCGGCACCCGCGCAGTTCGATACCTCGCTCATCAAGGGCTACATGACCATCGCCGAGATCGCGCCGGCCACGGGTATCCCGACGACGGATTTCATCGCGACGCTGGGTATCACTACTGCGGAGCTCACGACTCCACTCAAAGAGATGAAGTACGCCCACGACTTCGACACGCAAGCCGTACGGGACTTCGTTGCCGATCGGCTGGGGGTGCAGCGCTCGGAGCCCGAGGCGTGCGAGTAGACCGGGCTCAGTAGCGCATGAGTGCGATGACGCCCTGAACCGGTGACTCCTCGCCGACGAAGGCATGCACTTCTCCGCCGTTGAGCAGGGTCTCGGCTGCAGCCAGATCGATGAGGTCCCAGCCGCATTCACCGCCCACTCGCTCGCTGGCGGCGCCGTCCTCACGCAAGAAGCGCGGCGTGGTGGCACATACCGTCTCGACGGTTCCCGTAGCCCGATCAAACGTTCCAAAGGGGCCGACCGAATCGTCGAAGAACAGCGCGTTGACGCGCCCTGCGGCTGCTGCGGCGACAATCTGGTTCGGATCCCGGCTCACCAGTTGCGAGCCCTCTCTCTCCGTGACCTCGGCCAGACGCGTCTCCATCTGTCGCGCGAAGTGGGGCCTCAGGGTAGCGAGCACCTTCGCATGCACTTCGTGCGGCGCGAGTTCGTCGGTCGCTCCGTGGACCTGTTCGGCGGTAAGCGAGCGGCAGGTGTTCAGCGATCGGTACATGGCGAGCGCGTAGTCGACGCCTAGGAGCACGAGTGGCGCGTCATTGTCGCACGCGGTCGTCTTGGAGACCGCCACTTCGATCTTGCGCAGGTAGCGTTCCAGATTGGTCTTGTCGGTGTCCTTCTCGCCGCCGTGACCGTGGAAGATCGCCCCGGTGGGGCGGCCACCCTGAGCGGCCGACTGCGGCGTGGGAACGCTCGAGTACTGGATCGACTGCTGGGTCTCGTCGAACTGCAGCTCCTCGGCCAGCGAGGCGGGCACTCCCTCGAGCGGAATGAGATCGATCGTCGCACCGTCGCCGCGGTATAGCTGACAGCCGCCGCGGTCGAGCGCCAGCGCGTAGAACGTGCGATCGCCTATATGTGTGGCCATCAGAGGGCGCAGGTAGAAGCGGTCGCCCACGACGACCTGCTCAGGCACCGGCGCGCCCAGCCGGATGATGTCGACCCCGCTCGCAGACGCGAAGACCGCCACACCCAGCGAGCTCTCGCGCCAGAACGTGTCGTCGTCCAGGAGCGCGGTCGCAGGCCCACAGAGCGACTCTGCGTCGACACTGCGCATACCGTCGGCGACCAGTTGGTCGACTGCGGACCGCAGCAGGTTCTTGAGCCGGGTAGGGTCCTGCTGCTTCTCGGCGCCCGCCCTATGAGTGGGCAGGTACAGCGACAGGGCCGGCCAGTCCTGGGCACCGGCGAGTGCAACGAGTGTACCGTGGTCGAGTGAGTTCATAGAGAAGCTCCCTTCGCATGGTCGAGGCCGCGATCCGCGCGCACCTTCCGGCCGCTGCGGTGCGTCATGCACATACCTATCTGTTCCCACCTGCAGCGGAATTGGCAGCCGAGGTTTGCCGAGAAGGCTCCGGGCGGTGGTTGGCGAGGTGACGAGGGCGGCCTGGCGGCGTATACTCCAGCACTTGCCGAGCGCCTCGGGCGGGCTCGGGCGGCGTCATGTCGTGAACCTGGTCAGATCCGGAAGGAAGCAGCCATAAGCGGCCTCTGACGAGCGCCCGGGTCCGCCGGGGGCGCTTCGCGCATTCCCGCGCCCGCGTGTCAGAAGCGGCGGTATACTCGACGCTGCACACTGAAGTCACGGGAGTCGACACATACACATGGCGCACCAGTCTCTGTATCGCAAATATCGGCCGGCGACGTTTGACGATGTCGTGGGTCAGCAGCACATCGAGCGCACGCTACGTAACGCGGTGGCGGAGGGCTCGGTGGCGCACGCGTACCTTTTCACGGGTCCCCGCGGTACCGGCAAGACGACCACCGCGCGGTTGCTCGCCAAGGCGCTGCTGTGCGAGCGGGGTCTGACGGGCGAGCCTGACGGGACCTGCGACCAGTGCATCCAGGTCGCCAACGGTACGCACCCCGACGTGCGCGAGATCGACGCAGCCTCTAACACCGGCGTCGACAACGTGCGCGAGGAGATCAGCGGACGCGTGCAGTTCGCACCCACGCTGGGCCGCTACAAGGTCTACATCATCGACGAGGTCCACATGCTTTCGGCGGCGGCCTTCAACGCGCTGCTCAAGACGCTCGAAGAGCCTCCCCCCAACGTGGTGTTCGTGCTGTGCACCACGCACCCGCACAAAGTCCCGGAGACCATCCACTCACGCTGCCAGCGCTTCGACTTCCGCCGCATCAGCGTCGAGGAGATCGCCGATCGGCTGCGCTACATCGCCGAGGCGGAAGGGTACCGTGTCGACCGGGGCGCGTTCACGCTTATGGCGCGCCATGCCGAGGGCGGGATGCGTGACGCCATCACCACGCTCGAGCAACTGGCCGCGTTCACCGGCGGCGAAGTCACGGTCGATGATGTCGAAGGGCTGTTGGGCGAGGTCGATTCCGCGCAGCTTTTCGAGGTCGCGGCGCTCATTGCTCGTCGCGACATCGCCGGGTGTTTCCGCTGGATCGCCTTGACTGCCGAGACCGGCACCGACCTCGCCGAGCTCGTACGGGAGTTCACCGCCCATGTGCGCGATCTGTTCCTGATCGCCGCGGTGGGCGATGGCAGCGGACTCATCGATCGGACTGCCGAGGAACTCTCGATGCTCGAGGCGCAGGCGGCCGAGTTTGGCGGGCCGGACCGGCTGGCCAGGCTCTTGGCGCTGCTGGGCGAGCTGGCAAGCGAGATGCGCTGGAGCAGCGACCCGCGGCTCTCCTTGGAGGTCGCTCTGACGCGTATGGCGCGACCCCAAGGGGAGATGACGCTGGAGGCTTTGGCCGAGAGGGTCGAGCAGCTGGAGCGGGGGCTTCCCGCCTCGGCGTCCGTCGGCGCTTCGGCCGCATCCCCTGCGGCGTCCGGTGCTCAAGGAGTGCCCACCAGCGGAGCTGGTGAACACGCCATTCGCAGGGACGCCTTCGGGGACGCAGCCGAAACACCTACTGAATTCGGGAAGGCACAAGACACCGCGCAATCCCCACATGCCGCGCTGGCGAACTCCTCTGGCTCCGCAGCTGCGAACCCGGCAGCTTCCGACCGTCCGCAGCCGCGTGTCCCGGCAGGGTCCGAAAACCCCCACGAACGCCCGACCGACGAACCTGCGCCCGATGCGGCGCCGGATCCTGCGGGTCCGCTCGACCGGGGGGCGGCCAAGCGGAACTGGCAGGCGGTGCTGGTCGAGATCAAGAAGGTGAAGCCCACTCGGGCCCAGCTGTTCAGCAGCGTTGAGATCGATGTGGATGCCGACGGAAAGACCCTGGTGCTGGAGTTTCCCAGCGACCAGGCGTTCTCGATGCAGATGGCCGAGGAGCCCGAGATGCGCGAGCTTCTGCGCAGCGCCTTGTCGCGCGTTTTCTCGGCAGTCCCACCGTTCCGGACCCAGCTGGGGCGCGGGGCGGTCCGCCCGATCGACCCTCCCGCGCCGGAGCCGCTGGCTTCGTACGAGACTCCGGAAGAGTCGGAGGCGGCGCTCTCGGATGACGAACCGCCTCCTGAGTACTACGAGACCGCCGCAGGGTTCACCGAGCCTGCGGCCCAGCGCAGTTCAGCACCCACCGGGGAGCTGGAAAGCGTGCTCGACCAACTCGGCGCGACGATCGTCGCCGAGCACGCATACGAGCCCGACGGAGAGGACGAGACGACGTGAACTTCGGCAAGATGATGAAACAGGCGCAGCAGATGCAGGCCAAGATGGCCGAGATGCAGGAGAAGCTCAAAGCCGAGACAGTCGAGGCGTCCTCCGGCGGGGGGATGGTGCGCGTGGTGATGACGGGTGACATGCAGGTTCGCTCGATCGACATCGATCCCGCAGCAGTCGACCCGGACGATGTGGAGCTGCTCGCAGACATGGTCGCCGCCGCGGTCAACGAGGCCCTGCGCGCAACGCAGGAGTTGGCGTCGAGCAAGATGGCCGACATCACCGGCGGCGTCAACATCCCGGGGCTCATGTAGCGTATGCGCTATCCCGCTGCGATAAGCCGGCTTCTCGAGGAGCTCGAACGGCTCCCGGGTGTCGGCCCCAAGAGCGCACAGCGCATCGCGTACTGGCTTCTGACAGCTGAGACCGTCGACGCTGAGCGTCTGGCGGCAGCGATCACCGAGGTGAAGAGCGCGATTCACTTCTGCCCGCGGTGTTTCAACTTCGCCGAGGGCGAGCTGTGCGGCATCTGCGCCGATCCCACTCGGGACACCACGATCGTCTGCGTCGTCGAGGAGCCGCGAGATCTCGCTGCGGTCGAGCGCGTGGCTGAGTATCGGGGGCTCTACCACGTCTTGCACGGCGCGATCTCGCCCATAGACGGCATCGGGCCCGACCAGCTCAGGGTAAGAGAGCTGATCGAGCGCCTAGGTGTCGAGGAGGTGCACGAGATCGTGGTGGCTACCAACCCCAACGTCGAAGGGGAAACCACCGCGCTCTATCTCGCGCGCCTGATCAAGCCCTTGGGTATCAAAGTCACAAGGATCGCGAGCGGGCTACCCGTGGGCGGCGACCTTGAGTACGCCGATGAGGTCACGCTGGGCAGGGCGCTCGAGGCGCGCAGAGAGATGTGATTGACAGGTTCTGCCTGCCGTTCACCGACACCGAGACGCCGTCGGCCGCCCCATAGGTGCCGTACGCCGCTCAGCACCCAGCGCGCCTCTATCCTGTACGAACCCTCTTTGCACCAGCAAGAGGCGTCCTGGGTAGCACGGGGAGAAAGGGGGCGCAATGCCAAAGCTGATCGAGATCCGCTGGCATGCACGCGCCGGGCAAGGTGCCGTAACGGCCGCCAAGGTCGTGGCCGAGACCGCTCTAGAGGCGGGCCAGTACATGCAGGCGATGCCTGAGTACGGACCCGAGCGCATGGGCGCGCCGATCAAGGCGTTCACACGTATTAGCGATGAACCCATCGAGATTCACAACAACATCGAGTTCCCTGACGTCGTCATCGTGCTCGATGAGTCGCTGCTCGACGTGGTCGACGTGACAGAAGGCATCAAGGACGGCGGCGTGGTGATCATCAACACCTGCTCGCCCGCCAGTGGCGTCAAAGAGGTGCTCGGCTTGGACGATTCCGTGAAGGTCGCCTGTGTCGATGCCTCGGGCATCGCTCTGGACACCATCAAGCGCGACATCCCCAACACGCCCATCGTAGGTGCCTTCATGAAGGTGACCGACGCGGTTGACGTCGAGGTGTTCAAGGGGCTGCTTGCCAAGAACCTCAGCAAGAAGTTCGGCCAGGAAATGATCGACGCGAACTTCGAGGCAGTCACGCGAGCCTACGAGGAGGTGACCATGGCATGAGTGATACCAAGTGGGACGTCTCCAATATCGGCGAATGGACGAGCGACCAATTCCCGCGGGGCGCGAAGATCCCTGTCGGCGGTAACTCGTGCGAGTACGTCACCGGCGGCTGGAGAAGCGAGCGCCCGGTGCGCGACGACGACAAGTGCAAGCAGTGCCTGCTGTGCTGGGTGTTCTGCCCGGACTCCTCGGTCATGGTCGCCGACGAGAAGGTCCACGACTTTGACTACGAGCACTGTAAGGGCTGCGGTATCTGCGCCCACGAGTGCCCCTTCGACGCCATCGAGATGGTGCCCGAGGGCTGCGAACTTCCGGGGGTGAAGTAACCGATGGTTGCTCAGCAGAAGACCGTTGCCAGCACCGGCAACATCATGGTCGCTGAGGCGATGCGCCAGAGCGCGCCCGACGTCATGGCCGCCTACCCGATCACTCCGCAGACGACCATCGTCGAGGAGTACGCGAAGTCCGTCGCGCAGGGTCGCGTCCGCACCGAGTACGTCACCGTCGAGTCCGAGCACTCGGCGATGAGCGCCTGCGTGGGCGCCTCGGCAGCCGGCGCTCGCGTCATGACCGCCACCTCGTCGCAGGGCCTGGCCTACATGTGGGAGCAGCTCCACATCGCCGCCGGCCTGCGGCTGCCGATCATCATGGCCAACGCGAACCGTGCCCTGGCCGCGCCGATCAACATCCACTGCGACCACTCCGACATCATGGGCGCCCGCGATACCGGCTGGATCATCTACTTCGCCGAGACCGCGCAGGAGGCCTACGACAACACGCTCATGGCGGTCCGCGTCGCCGAGCACCCCGACGTGCTGCTCCCGGTCATGACCACGCTTGATGGCTTCAT
>JBBREQ010000011.1:0-39191 GCA_038202795.1 Coriobacteriia bacterium
GGAGTAGCTCACACGAGATCGAGGCGGCTGCTCGTGCGGCGGGCATGCGTTCGATGGCTGCATCAGGCCTCACCAAGGTCAAAGAGGGGACCGTGAGCCCCGAGGAACTCGACCGGGTGCTTCGGTTCGCACAGTGAGGAGTATCGTGGCTGACGACAGCGTTGCGACCACCGACGGAGTACCGGAAAGTCCGAAGGATCTCGCTGGGCGGGCGGTCACGTTCTTCCTGAACGGGCAGCGCTATGCTCTGCCCATCGAACGCGTCCAGGAGATTCAGCAGATCGTGGCGTTTTCCGAGGTCCCGGGAGGATCGTCCGGTGTCGTCGGCATGATCAATCTCCGCGGTCAGGTGATCCCGGCTGTGGATATGCGTCGGCTGTTGGGCATCGCACCCCAGGAATACACGCTCGACACTCCCATGCTCATCTGTCGGATCGACGAGCAACTCGTGGCTCTGGTGGCCGATGAAGTCCAGGACGTTATCGAGCTGCCTGAAGGATGCATTCAAGACGCTCCGGCGATGCACGCGCTGTCCTCCAAGATGCTCGGTGTCGCGCGGATGGACGACGGGCTGATCTATCTGCTAGATCTGGACCGTCTGCTCGGCTCCGTGATCACGTCGGGGGGTTGGTGAGATGGCCGATATCGACGCCGGAGTTGCCCGGGACCAAAGCCTGGCCGAGAAGGCCGACGAGATCCTGGCTCGCCGGGCAGACTCGCTGGCTCGCGAGTCAGCAGCCGACGAGGTCACCGATCTGGTCGCACTGCTGCTCTTCAGAATCTCCGAGGAATGGTATGCGGTGCGGGTCAGCGAGGTCCGAGAGATCTTCCAGGAGTATCGGATGACGACGGTGCCGTGTGTGCCTGACTACATTCTGGGTGTCGTGAACGTACGTGGCGAGATCCTCTCTGTAACTGACCCGGCGAAGCTCATGAAGCTGGGTTTCATCGATACCGAGCTTGACGTGCGTCCGCCGGCGATCGTGATCATCAAAGGCGAGGTCGCGACCGCGTTGGTCGTCGATGAGATCGGCGATATCGCAGAAGTGCCCAGCGATGCGATCGAACCGCCGGTGAGCATCATCGACCGGGCGCAGGCGGAGTTCATATCCGGCTCAGTACATGTGGGTGAGGCAATGGTCGGACTGATCAGTATCGAGCGGATGTTGGAGCCCGTCGTAACCGGCGGGCGCGGGTAGCTGACAAGAGAGCGGGAGTCTTCAGATGGGATTCTTCAAGTCGTTCAAGACCAAGCTGCTGTATCGGCTGATCCTGGTCACCCTGCTCGTCCAGATCGTCTATCAGGCGATCATCTACCTGAACTTCTGGATGGTGTTTCAAGACGAGCTACGCGCTGTCCCTGAACTGCTGATGGACATAGTGATCGTACTCGCGGTCGGCGCGGCCCTTCTGGTGACATGGGTGGTCATCTTGATCGTGTTGGGTAAGCGGTTCATGGGACCGCTTGATGAGGTCGTCGAGTCCGTCCGAGCTGCCTGTCAGGGCGAGATAGGGCGCAAGGCGGTCGTCCGAGGCGACGACGAGATCGGTGTTCTGGCCGCGTCGTACAACCAGATGCTCGACCTCATCGTGTATCTCATTCGCCAGACCCAGGAATCATCCCGGAGGCTTCAGCAGTCGTCCAACGACATCCTCTCGGCGACCGAGCAGCAGGCCTCAGGATCGGCCGAGCAGGCGGCATCGATCTCTCAGACGACGGCGACGATGGAGGAGCTGGCGAGCACGTATCGCCAGATCGCCGAGAACGCCGATCAAGTCGTGTCCATGGCCGAAGCGTCGCTCAACAACGCCGAGTCCGGACAGCAGGCGGTCATGAACACGCTGAGCGCGATGGAGAACATCAAGTCGCGCACGCAGTCGAGCGCGAACAAGATTCTCGCGCTCGGCGAGCGGAGCCAGCAGATCGGGCAGGTGCTCACCATCATCAACAGCATCGCCGATCAGACCAAGATCCTTGCATTGAACGCTGCAATCGAGGCTGCGCGAGCCGGGGAGGCCGGCAAGGGCTTCTCGGTGGTCGCCATCGAGATCCGCAAGCTCGCTGAGTCGGTCGTCGATTCGACGAGTGAGATCGGCGCGATCATGTCTGAGATTCAGACGTCGGCCAACGATCTGGTCATGTCGACGGAGCAGGAGATCAAGCAGGTGCAAAGTGGCGTCGACCTCGCGAATGTGACCGGCGAGTCCCTCGACCAGATCCTTGAGATGGTCGAGCAGACCACGATCGCGGCCAAGGAGATATCGGCCGCGACGCAGCAGCAGAAGTCGGCCACTGACCAAGTGGTCAAGGCCATGCGCGAGGTCGCGGCTGTGGCCCAGCAGACGGCTGCGGGATCTCGGCAGGTCGCCGAGTCAGCCGACGCGCTGTCTGCCATGGCGCGCGAGTCGAGCCAGGTCGGCTCGGCGTTCACGATCATCGACGGTGCGTAGACGCTAATCCGGCTCGCGGACAGGAAGGTGTGCGATGGTCGAGTTCGACCGCAGTGCATTCATCGGCAAGTTCCAAGAAGAGGCTCAGGATCTCCTGCAGCGGCTCAATGAGGGCGTCATCATGCTGGAGGCGGACCCGAACAACCGCGAACTGATCGATCAGATGATGCGTGACGCGCATACCATCAAAGGCAGCTCCCGCATGGTCGGGCTGATCGAGATATCGGATGTCGCACACCGGCTCGAGGACATCATGGTCAAGATCCGTGAGGGCGAGATGGCGTACACGCCCAAGATGACGGATCACTTCTTCGAGGCCCTTGACGCCATCGTGTACCTGGCTGACAACAAGGGTGTCAATGAGGGCGACTTCCTTGACCTCCAGGGGTTGCAGAATCGGCTCGCTCAGGTCGCCGAGGGCGGCACAGCGAGCGCTGCCCCTGCATCGGGCGCCGTCGAGGCGGCTGCGACAGCCGCCGAACCGGAGCCGGTGGCTGCCCCCAAGAAGAAGGCTGCAAAAAAGAAGGGCGCGACAGCTGCCGCAACATCCAAACCCGAGCTTACCGCGGAGCCGGCACCAGCGTCCGCCGAGGCGCCCGCTGCGCGTGCCGCGACCCCTGCGAAGCGGGCCGCCGAGGCAGCGTCCCCGAAGGCGGACTCCGAGCTCAAGAGCAAGGTCCAGGCGACGATACGGATCAAGACGACGCAGGTGGACAGCCTGCTCAACCTGATCAGCGAGGTAGTCATCTCACAGATCAAGGCAGAGCAGAGGGCCAACGAGACGCGCGCCATGCTCACCCAGACCAGTGACGTCTGGCAGAGTTGGCTACGGGTCAAGGCCGTCTTGGCCGCCGTGGGTGGCGAGGAAGGGCTCGACGCACTCGAGGAGGACATCAATCTGCTCGACACGGCCCTGGGTGATCACCGGCGCACCGTGTCGAAGTTCGTCAAGGACTACACCGAGGACACCAGCCGTACTTCGCTCGTCGTCAAGGACCTCCAGGAGCAGGGCATGCGGCTTCGCATGCTGCCCGCGAACACCATCTTCCAGTCGTTCCCGCGTGCTATTCGCGATCTTGCGAAGCAGTTCAAGAAGGACATCAACCTGATCATCGAGGGCGGGGAGACCGAGCTCGACAAGAAGGTCCTTGAGGAGATCAACGATCCGCTCGTCCACATCATGCGCAACGCGGTCGACCACGGGATCGAGGACCCCGAGACGCGCGTGAAACTGGGCAAGCCGCCCACCGGGACCATCTGGCTCGGAGCGCGCCAGGAAGGCGATCGCATCATCATCGAGATTCGCGATGATGGCGCGGGAATCGATCCGGAGAAAGTGCTCGCCTCCGCAGTGCGCAAGGGCTATATCACCCAGGCTGAGGCGTCGGCGATGTCTCCTCGGGAGGCGATGTATCTCATCTTCGAGGCGGGCTTCTCGACGGCGGCGATCATCACTGAGATCTCCGGCCGCGGAGTCGGCATGGACGTTGTGCGCGAGTTCGTGGTCGAGAAGCTCAAGGGTTCGCTCGACGTCGAATCTGAGATTGGAAAGGGCACCCATTTCAAGCTCACCATTCCGCTCACGCTGGCAATCATACGTGCGCTCATGCTGCGTTCGGGCGGTCAGGTCTTCGCGCTGCCCACCGGATCGATCGACGAGACGCTGCGCGCAGACCCCGGCGATATCCTGAAGGTAGAGGGTCGCGAGGTCATTCGTCGTCAGCGCAGAACGATTCCGCTTGTCAAACTCACTGACATACTCGGAGTGCCCGAGCACGGGTTCGATGGCTCCAAGGTCCCCATCGTCACGATCGGGTACTCGGGCCACCGTATGGGCTTCATGGTCGATGCCCTCGTGGGCGAGCAGCAGATTGTCATAAAGCCGCTCGGCAATCACCTCAAGAAGATCGACAACGTTGCCGGTGTGACTATTCTGGGCGCCGGCGAGGTCGTGCCGATTCTCAACGTTCCCGATCTGATGAGCAACGCCAGGACGCGTTCGGGGCACCGTGCCGGGCCCGCCCAGCGCGCGGATCGCGAAGGCCCGCGCAAGGTGCTCATCTGCGAGGACTCTTTCACCACTCGTGAACTCGAGCGTTCCATCTTCGAGGCAGCCGGCTACAACGTTGAGACAGCGGTTGACGGTGCGATGGGGCTCACGAAGCTTCGCGAGGGACTGAAGGTCGATGCCGTCGTGACCGACGTGCAGATGCCCAACATGACCGGCTTCGAGCTGACCAAAGCGATCAAGTCGGATCCCACTCTTGCCGGCATCCCCGTGATCATCGTCACGTCGCTCGAGCGCGACGAGGAGAAAGCCGAGGGCGTCGAGGCTGGCGCTGACGCTTACATCACCAAGTCGGTGTTCAACCAAGACACGTTGCTGGAAACCGTTGAACAACTCATTCGATAGGCGGAAGTGTGCCTGCTGATCAGAACCGCATTCGTGTCGTCATCGCCGATGACTCCCTGGTCGCGCGGGAGATGCTCGTCCAGATACTTGAGAGCGACCCTGCCATAGAGGTCGTGGGTCAAGCCAAAGACGGCGTAGAGGCCGTGGAGATGGTCGAGAGGCTTCGCCCCAATCTCATCACCATGGACATCCACATGCCCCGGCTCGATGGGCTGGGCGCAACCGAGAAGATCATGGCGTTCACACCAACGCCTATTCTGGTGGTCTCGTCATCAGTGCATGGCGAGGGCATGGGGCGCGCTTTTGATGCCATGGAACTCGGTGCCTTGGAAGTAATCAAGAAGCCCGAGCCACGCGATTGGGCCGACCTCGATCGGATCGGCCGAGAGGTCATTCGCAAGGTCAAGCTGCTCTCGAGCGTGAGAGTGATCACCCACATCCGAGGAAAACGCGCTCGGAGCCTCGAAGGCCTCCTGGAAGATGAGGCTTCAGCGGTCTCGCGCAGTCTCGTAGCGATCGGCTCATCGACGGGCGGCCCTTCGGCACTTCTGGAGGTCCTCGCCCGCCTACCAGCCGACTTCAAGGTGCCCATCGTGATAGCCCAGCATATAGCGGACGGATTCGTTCCCGGGCTGGTGAGCTGGCTCAATTCAGGATGCAAGATCAAGGTCGAGTCAGCAGTTGATGGGAGCAAGGTGCTGCCGGGAGTAGCCTACTTTGCTTCGACAGGCGCCAACATGGTGATGGATGGTAGCGTCACCCGATTTCAGCCGCCATCCCACGGGCAGCTGTATGTTCCCAGTGCTGACACGCTGTTTGACTCCGTCGCGCGCAGTCACGGCAAGCGTGCAATCGGAGTACTCCTGACCGGCATGGGTGCGGACGGGGCCGAGGGCCTCAAGTTGTTGCGCAACAAAGGCGCAGCGACCATCGCGCAGGACGAAGCCACATGCACGGTGTTCGGCATGCCTAAAGCGGCCATCGACATCGGCGCGGCTGAGCGTGTGCTGCCGCTCGGGGTGATCGCCGACGCGATCGAGAGGCTCGTCGCGAAAGAGGCGTGAGCGGTCCTTCGTACCGTGCCGAAGGGCGAGGGTGTCGCGCTATACTTGCTGCATGGAAACGGCTGCCATAGGTGTATTCGACTCCGGACTGGGAGGACTAACGGTCGCACGCGAGATAGCGCGCGCGCTGCCCGAAGAGCCACTCGTCTATCTGGGGGACACCGCGCGTTGTCCCTACGGCCCCAAAGACCTCTCTGAGGTCCGACGGTTCGTACTCGAGATCGGATCATGGCTCGAGTCGCACAACGTCAAGCTCATCGTCATCGCGTGCAATACCGCGACGGCCGCCGGCCTTACGCTTGCGCAGCGCGTATTCTCAGTGCCTGTCATCGGTGTGGTCGAGCCCGGCGCCCGCGCCGCGGTGATGGCCACGCGGAATCGGCGTGTGGGCGTCATCGGGACGGTCGGTACCATAGAGAGCGGGGCCTACAGCCAGGCCGTTCGCGCCCTCGACGCCGGCGTCACGGTATTCTCGGCAGCGACGCCCCGATTCGTGGACATCGTCGAGGAGGGACTGCGCAGGGATGTCGGGCTGGTCGAGGATCTGATGGCGGACTCCACCGACGTGTTCATCCGCCCGTCGTTTCACGAGCTGGCACGTGACTATCTGGATCCGCTCAAGCGCAACGGCGTGGACACGCTTGTGTTGGGATGTACTCACTTTCCCCTGCTCTCTGCCTCAATCGGCCAGGTCATGGGCGCTAGGGTGAGCATCATCAGTTCGGCTCGGGAAACCGCCCGTGAGGTCGCCGAGGCTCTCGAACGCCGCGGTCAGCTTGCTCCCGTGGGTGCCGGCGCGAACCGGCGGTTCGCGACCACGGGGGACGCGGCCGAGTTCGAGCGGTTGGGCACCCGAGTCTTCGGAGCGCCGCTCGGGGCGGTAGAGCATGTCGAACTCGAGCATTTGGTTACGCTGGGACAGGCCGAGGCGCTCAAACTCGCGAGTGAGACGACAGAGGAGACGGCATGCGTGTGACGGTGTTGGGTTCCGCTGCGAGCCATGCCGGGTCGGGGCAGGCTTGCTCGGGCCATCTGGTGGAAAGCAACGGCATGCGCGTGCTGTTCGACTGCGGCAACGGCGTTTTGGCCAATCTGTACCGGGTCGCCGACCCGTACTCACTGGACGCCATTTTTGTGACGCACAATCATCCGGACCACTACGTCGACTTGTACTCGATGCAGGCGATGTTGCGTTACGCGCCTGCGGGTCCCGCCGAAAAGGTACCGCTGTTCATGCCGCCGGGTCTGTTCCAGCGCATGCAGCAGCTGCTCTCGGAGCGGGGGGCGGCCGAGTTTCGAGAAGCCTTCCAGCTGACCGAACTGCAAGATGGGCGGGCCGTCACGCTGGGTGACATGACGGTTACGCCCCACGCGGTCCACCATACCGAGCCGACGTTCGCGCTGGTCGCTCAGGCCGACGGAGTGCGTCTGTGCTACTCGGCCGATACCTCACCCGGGCCGTGGGTCGTCGATGCCGCGCGTGGCGTGGACCTGCTGTTGGCAGAGGCCACCTTGCCGGAGCCCTTTGCTGGTGCCTCCCCGCACATGACCTCTGCCGAGGCGGGCTCACTTGCCCGTGAGGCAGGCGTGGGAAAGCTCGTGCTCGTACACGTGTGGCCGACCAACGACCGAGTCAGCATGGCGCGGGTTGCCTCGGATGCGTTTGGCGGGCCGGTCACGGTAGCCACCGAACTCGACTGTTTTGAAGTCACTCGAAAGGGGATACCTTCGTGAGAGAACGTCTGGATGGACGGCGCAGCGACCAACTGCGACCGATTCGGGTCACACGCAACTACCTCAAGCACGCGATGGGCAGCTGCATAATCGAACTAGGAGACACGCGCGTTCTGTGCGCGGCATCCGTCGATGAGGGCGTGTCTTCGTGGAGGCGAGGCTCGGGGCAGGGGTGGGTCACCGCGGAGTACTCGATGCTTCCCGCATCCACGCACACCCGCTCGCGGCGCGAGATGAGCGGACCCAAAGGCCGCACCCACGAGATTCAGCGGCTCATCGGTCGCTCGCTGAGAACGGTCGTGGACATGGGTGCGATGGGGGAGTCCACGCTCACGGTCGACTGCGATGTGATTCAGGCCGATGGGGGCACGCGGTGCGCAGCGATCACCGGTGCGTGGATCGCGGTGCACGACGCCCTGACTGCCTGGCGCGATGCGGGTAAGATCGCATCGGTTCCCCTGCTGGGGCATGTGGCGGCGACCAGTGTGGGACTCGTCGATGGCGGCCTTCTCCTCGACCTGGCCTACTCGGAAGACTCGGTAGCAGAGGTCGACATGAACGTGGTGATGGACGACCAAGGTCGCTATATCGAGGTGCAGGGGACCGGTGAGCAGACGCCGTTCGACCGTGCGCGCCTTGACGCACTGCTCGATCTGGCGACCACAGGAATCGACGAACTGCTCGCCGTACAGCGTGCCGTTGTCACCGATGGGCTTGAGACCTATGGATTCTGAGGCACTCACCGTGGTCGTGGCCACGGGCAACGCGGGCAAGCTCGATGAGATCCGCTCGGCCCTGCACGGCTCGGGCTGGCGGTTCGTGGCTGCCGGAGAGCTTGATGCCGGCTGGCCAGCCCCCGAGGAAGACGGTGAGACCTTCGAGGCCAACGCGCGCATCAAGGCCCGCGCAGCGGTTGAGCGTTTTGGGATGGCGGCGCTGGCGGATGACTCGGGTCTCGAGGTCGATGCGCTTGATGGCGAACCCGGGGTGTACTCGAGCCGCTATGCGGGCCCGTGCGCTGACGATTCTGAGAACAATCGGCGACTGCTGAGGGCGCTCACCGACGCACCTGAAGCTCAGCGCACGGCGCGTTTCCGCTGCTCGGTTGTGTTGCTCGCCCAAGATGGCACAGAGACCGTCGCCTCGGGCTCCTGCGAGGGGCGTATCGGCTTCGAGCCCGTGGGCGAGGGCGGGTTCGGATACGATCCGCTGTTCTTGCCCGACGCCGCACCGGGCAGATCGATGGCCCAGCTCAGCCTAATCGAGAAGAACGGGCTCAGTCACCGTGGCGCCGCACTGAGGTCTTTGGCGGAGTTGCTCAGGCGGCAGTAGCGCTTCTGGGATTCCACGCTATACTGTTTTTCGCTTCAAGCCGTCTCGGGTGTCCGGACGCGGCGAGGGCTATCACGGATCGGGCTGTAGCGCAGCTTGGTAGCGCATCTGCTTTGGGAGCAGAGGGTCGCAGGTTCGAATCCTGTCAGCCCGACCACGTGCGGCCGTAGTTCAATTGGTAGAGCATCAGCCTTCCAAGCTGACTGTTGCGGGTTCGAGTCCCGTCGGCCGCTCCATTGACAATCAACGTCGGCGCAAGGTAGCGTACCGCTTCGCGGCACCGCCCTTCAGTACCGACGTCTCATGCGCCCGTAGCTCAGCTGGATAGAGCGGGAGACTTCTAATCTCTAGGTCGCAGGTTCGAATCCTGCCGGGCGTGCCAAGTTTCTTATGGTGGGTGTAGCTCAGTTGGTTAGAGCGCCGGACTGTGGCTCCGGAGGCCGCGGGTTCAAGTCCCGTTACCCACCCCAGTACGCAACACGGCGACTCGCTTCAGACAGCGGGTCGCCGTTGGCTTTTTGGGCAGCTTGCATTTTGTCGCCGAGTGGGTAGAATTACGCCTTGCGTTTGGGCCGTTAGCTCAGCTGGCAGAGCAGGGGACTCTTAATCCCAAGGTCCGGGGTTCGATCCCCCGACGGCCCACCATCGTGACTAGCAGGCCGGGGCGAAAAGTGCCCCGGCCTTTTTGCTATGATGGGTAGCTGCGTTTTCGCGGGCGTGGCGGAATTGGCAGACGCGCCGGGTTTAGGTCCCGGTGGGGAAACTCGTGGAGGTTCGAGTCCTCTCGCCCGCACCACAGATGTTTGCAGCCGGCCGGTACCGGCGTGAAGAAGAATCGTGAAAGGACTCATCGTGCTCACCACTTCTGTCGAGCGGCTCGAAGGCACCAAAGTCAAGCTCACCGTCACAGTCCCGGCCGAGCTGGTCGACGAGTCGGTAGCCCGGACCTACAAGGCCGTCGCCAAACAGGTCCGCATCCCGGGGTTCCGTCCCGGCAAGGCGCCTCGTCCCATGATCGATACGATGGTCGGTCGTGACTATGTGATGACCGAAGCCACTGAAGACGTGGTCAACACGACCTACCCGATGGCGCTTGATGCTGAGTCCCTGCGCCCCATCGTCTCCCCGGAGATGGAGGATCTCGACACTGTCGAGCCCAGCCAGGACTATTCCTACGTTGCAGAGTTCGAGGTACGTCCCGAACTCACACTCGAGAGCTCGAAGGAGTTCTCGGTCGCGCTGCCCTCCAAGGAGGCGACTCAGGGCGAGATCGATGCTCAGATCACGATGGCGCGCGAACGCTTCGCGAGCCTCGAGCCCGTGGAAGACCGCGGTGTCGGGATCGACGATTTCGTGCTCCTTTCGTTCACCGGCACGGTTGATGGTGAAGCCTACGACGGAAATCAGGTCGACAAGTACCTCTACGAGATGACACGCGGACTGATGCCGGCCGAGTTCGACGCCGGCATCGTTGGCGCCAAGCCGGGCGACGAGCGCGACATCGAATTCACGATTCCCCAGACGTCCTCGAACGCTGAGTTCGTCGGAAAGCAGGCTGGCTTCCACGTCGAGATTCATGAGATCAAGGCGAAGCGGTTGCCTGAGGTCGACGATGAGTTCGCGGCCAATGTGGGCGGCTTCGACTCGGTCGACGAGATGATCGCAGACCTCAAGGGCCGTATCGATCTACAGAAGGCCACGGACTATGATCGCTCCAAAGAGCGTTCGCTTCGTGAACTGGTGGCCGGCCGACTTGTCGGAGACGTACCTGAGGCCATGATCGAATCGCGCCATGCGACGATGATGCGCGACTTCCTCTCCATGCTCGAGAGCCGCGAGATTCCCGTGCAGGAGTATCTCGACACCACGGGAATCACCATGGACGATCTCGAGGCCGATATCCGCGTCCAGGGTGAGCAGTCCGTGCGCGAGGACTTGGCGCTCGAGGCGCTGTTCCGCGATCTGGACATGGAGGTCTCCGCCGAGGACCTGGAAGCCGAGCTTCTTGAGATCGCGGAGTCGACCGGCACCTCGGTCGAGGATGCACGCAAGCGCTGGGAGGAGCTGGGTCTGATGGCTGTCGTGACCGAGCAGATCATGCACCGCAAGACGGTCCAGTGGTTGCTTGACAATGCGACCGTGACGCTTGAAGAACCACCCGTCGAGGACGCAGCCCCCGAGGGTACCAAGAAGAAGGCAGCCAAGAAGGCCGCTGCTGAGCCCCGAGATGCCGCTGACGCGAGCGAGGAGTAGGACATGCCCTCAGAGATGAACGCACTCGTACCGATAGTCATCGAGCAGACCAGCAGAGGTGAGCGCAGCTTTGACATCTACTCACGCCTCCTCAACGAGCGCGTGATCTTCCTCGGCAGCGCC
This sequence comes from Coriobacteriia bacterium, assembly GCA_038202795.1. Classification (GTDB taxonomy): domain Bacteria; phylum Actinomycetota; class Coriobacteriia; order Anaerosomatales; family PHET01; genus PHET01. The sequence continues at coordinate 11,371 of JBBREQ010000011.1, forward strand.
ATCGACGATCACGTGGCCAACTTGATAATCGCGCAGCTGCTCCATCTTGAGAGCGCAGATACCGAGAAGGACATCAACCTCTACATCAACTCACCAGGCGGCTCGGTGACCGACGGTCTGGCCATCTATGACACCATGCAGTTCATCAAGCCCAAGGTCTCGACGATCTGCATCGGCCAGTGCGCGAGTATGGCTGCCGTGCTGCTCGCAGCGGGGGCGCCGGGTAAGCGCTTCGCTCTGCCGCACTCCCGGGTGCTGATCCACCAGCCGTGGGGTGGCACGCAGGGCCAGGTGACCGATATCGAGATTCAGGCCAAGGAGATGCTCCGGATGCGCGCTCAGCTCGACGACATTCTTGCGAAGCACACCGGGCAGTCGTGCGAGAAGATCCACTTGGACACTGAGCGGGACAACATCATGATGGCCGAGGAAGCCAAGTCCTACGGGCTCGTGGACGACGTGCTCGAGAGTCGCAAAGTGACAGAGGACGAGTAGGGTGACTCCACGCAGCGCAGATAGCTCGGGTCCCGAACAGTTGAAGTGCTCGTTTTGCGGCAAGGGGCAGCGCCACGTACGCAAGCTCATCGCAGGACCGGGTGTCTACATCTGCGACGAGTGCATCGAGCTGTGCAGCGATATCGTTGAAGACGAACTTGCCGAGGAGATCTCAGCAACGCCTCCGATGATCGAGGACCTACCCACTCCCAAAGAGATCCACAAGGCTCTCGACGGGTATGTCATCGGCCAGGAGAACGCCAAGAAGGTCCTCTCGGTGGCGGTGTACAACCATTACAAGCGCGTGACCCTGCCGGCGGGCATACACGATGAAGAGGTGGAGCTGGCCAAGAGCAACATCCTGCTCTTGGGACCCACGGGCTGCGGGAAGACCCTGCTCGCCCAGACGCTCGCCCGCGTGCTCAAGGTTCCCTTCGCAATCGCGGACGCTACCGCTCTGACCGAGGCGGGGTACGTGGGCGAAGACGTCGAGAACATCTTGCTCAAGCTCATAACCGCCGCCGACTACGACACTGCCCGTGCGGAAGTCGGAATCATCTACATCGACGAGATCGACAAGGTTGCCCGCAAGGCGGAGAACCTCTCTATCACACGCGACGTCTCCGGTGAGGGCGTCCAGCAAGCGCTCCTGAAGATTCTCGAGGGCACGGAGGCGTCCGTTCCTCCGCAGGGTGGCCGCAAGCATCCGCAGCAAGAGCTCATCAAGATCAACACCACCAATATCCTGTTCATTCTGGGTGGCGCATTCGTCGGTCTGGACAAGATCATCGCCGACCGTATCGGCAAGAAGGGCGTGGGTTTCTCGGCGGAGCTCGCCGACAGCTCTCAGGACTCCGAGGGCGTCTTGCTCACGCAGGTTCTGCCGGAGGACTTGAACCGGTTCGGCATGATTCCCGAGTTCGTCGGACGGCTTCCGGTGCTCACCAGTGTGGCGGAACTGTCGGAAGAGGACTTGGTCAAGATACTCACCGAGCCCAAGAATGCCTTGGTCAAGCAGTACCAGCGCCTGTTCGCTCTCGAAAGTGCGAAACTTCGGTTCACAGACGACTCGCTGAGGGCCATCGCGCGCAGTGCCATCAAACACGGCACCGGCGCGCGCGGTCTGCGCTCGATCTGCGAGGGGATCTTGCTGGACACTATGTACGAGCTGCCCAGTGCCTCAGACATCGACGAGGTCGTCGTCACGGCCGAGGCTGTTGAGTCCGGTGTGGCACCGACGGTTGTCAGACGAGGCCGAGCCGAGGAAGCGTCCGCCTAAGCGGTGGCGCCGCGCGGTGACTGAGACACACAAGAACGGGCCGCCCGAGGGGGCGGCCCGTTGTCGCTGTGGGTTGTGTGCGCGACTTAGAGAGCTAGAATGCGCGCCGCGCCCTCTGAGTCATTGGGGTACAGGTCGGCAGGTACGTTCTCGCGCCCTAGAGCCTTGAAGACCTGATACCGTGAACAGGTGTTGCTGTCCTTCATACAGTATCGGTCTTTGTAGATGTCGGCCATGGCGGGCATCTCAGCCATTCTGTCGTTGAAAAAGATGCACTTCTCGGTCAGTTCGCAGTGAGCCATAACGTGAGTCTCCCCGTCTCTGTCGCTCGAACGAATTCCAGCAATTCGTGAGTCGAATAACTATACGGCGGATCGTCCGAACATTGAATACGCCAGGGGTATCAAACGAGCGAGTCCCGACGATAGCGTCGTGTCTTCCCGGTGCATCGTCCGCCGCTGCCGCCTGACTGATAGAATCCCACTACCGAGAACCCCGTGTCGCGTCGTTTGTGAAAGGGCATACCCGTGAGCCAGATGTCGTCCTCGTACGACCCCAAGTCCGTGGAAGGTCCGATCTTCGAGTCCTGGACCAAGGGCGGCTACTTCTCGGCGGAAGTCGTTGAGGGCGTCCGTCCCTACTGCGTGGTCATTCCGCCTCCCAACGTCACCGGCTCGCTTCATATGGGACACGCGCTCAACAACACGATCCAAGACGTCGTTGTCAGGCGCCAGCGCATGACGGGTAGGCCTACGCGCTGGGTAGTGGGCACCGACCACGCTGGAATCGCAACCCAGAACAAGGTCGAGCAGAAGCTCGCCGCCGAGGGCCGGACGCGCCATCAGGTAGGGCGCGAATCGTTCGTCGAAGCATGCTGGGAGTGGCGACGCGAGCATGGCTCGACCATCATTGGCCAACTCAAGGCGATGGGTTGCTCCTGCGACTATGACGACGAGTGGTTCACCATGGACCCCAGCTACCAGGCGGCGGTGCGCAGGGTCTTCGTCGAGTGGTATCAGGCAGGACTGATCTACCGTGGCAAGCGCATCATCAACTGGTGCCCCCGGTGTTCGACCGCGCTCTCGGACATCGAGGTCGAACACGAGGATGTGGACAGTCACCTGTGGCATCTGCGCTACCCGCTCAAGTCCCCGGTAGCAGGCGTCGACCACGTGGTCGTCGCCACCACACGCCCCGAGACTATGCTGGGCGATGCGTGCATTGCCGTGCATCCGGACGACGAGCGCTACCGCGCGCTGGTGGGTTCGGTGGTGCTGCTGCCGCTCATGGGCCGCGAGATACCCATCGTCGCCGACAGCTACGTCGATCCCTCGTTCGGCACCGGTGCCGTCAAAGTGACACCCGCACACGATCCCAACGACTTCGAGATCGGCGAGCGGCACGACTGCGCGAAAATCAATGTCATGAACGCCGATGCGACCATCTCAAACGAGGGTGGAGCCTACGCGGGCCTGGACCGCTACGAAGCGCGCAAGAAGATCATCGCCGACCTCGACGCGCAGGGGCTACTGGTCAAGACCGACGACCACGTGCATTCGGTGGGCCACTGCTACCGCTGCCATACCATCATCGAGCCGTGGCTCTCAGACCAGTGGTTCGTGGATATGAAGCCTCTCGCCCAGCCCGCCATCGAGGCAGTACGTGACGGCCGCGTCGCGTTTCATCCCAAGCGGTGGGAGAACGTCTATTTCCACTGGATGGAGAACATCCGCGACTGGTGCATTTCGCGTCAGCTCTGGTGGGGTCACCGCATCCCGGTGTTTCACTGCGACGCATGTGGCGAGATGGTGGCGAGTATCGAAGACGTCGAGCGCTGCCCGAAGTGCGGGTCCTCTTCGGTGCGGCAGGACGAAGACGTGCTCGACACCTGGTTCTCAAGCCAGCTCTGGCCGTTTGCCACGCTCGGGTGGCCTGAGCCGGATCCTCGTGTGGACTACTACTACCCCACGAGCGTGCTCTCGACCGCGCGTGACATCCTCTTCCTGTGGGTCGCACGCATGGTGATGAGCGGCATGTACTTCAACGACGGGAAGGTGCCCTTCGATGACGTGATAATCCACCCCACGGTGTTCAATGCCGAGGGTAGGCGCATGAGTAAGTCGCTCGGCACCGGTGTCGACCCGCTCGACCTGATGGAGCACTACGGCGCCGACGGCATGCGCTTCGGTCTCATGCTCCAGGTCACTGGCGCCCAGGATTTGAAGTTCAGCGAGGAGAAGCTCCTCTCGAGTCGTAACTTCGCCAACAAGATCTGGAACGCCAGCCGGTTCGTTCTTATGAATCTGGACGACTACGTGCCCGGCGAACCTGTGGCCCACACGGTGGCCGACCGCTGGATCTTGTCCCGACTCGCCGATCTCTCGACTCGTGTATCTGAGGGCCTCGACACCTACGAGTTCGGCGAGGTCGCGCGGCTGCTGTATGACTTCTTCTGGAACGAGTACTGCGACTGGTATATCGAGCTGGCCAAGGGCCGTTTGCACGAAGGGGGAGAGGCACGCGAGAGTGTTCAGCGCGTGCTTGTCTTCGTGCTCGACACCGCGCTCAGGCTGCTGCACCCCATGATGCCGTTCGTTACGGAGGAGATATGGCGCAGTCTCCCGCTCAGTGCTGCGGACAAGGCGCCGTCGCTCATGGTCGCGGGCTGGCCGGACGCAGCAGCGCTCGCTCAGCACGCCGATGAGGGCGCGGAGCGTTCGATTGGCCGTATCATCGAAATCGTGACCGGTATTCGCGCAGTGCGCTCGCGCTACAAGCTGCCCAACAAGGCTCTGCTCGAGGTCGTGTTCAAGACGCAGGGCGATTCAGAGAGGCAGTGGGTCGACAACGAATTCGGACAGATGGCTGCGCTTGCGGGCGTGTCTTCCTTCTCGGCCGGCGTTGATGCGACCAAGCCTGCGCACTCAGCGACCGTCATCGCCTCGGGGATGGAGGTCTACGTCCCGCTCGAAGGTCTCGTCGACTTCGAGGCCGAGGCGCGGCGACTGACCAGCGAGGCACAGAAGCTGTCCGGAGAACTCGACAAGTTCAACCGCAAGCTCTCAAACGAGGGGTTTCTCGCCAAGGCTTCGCCCGACATCATCGCCAAGGATCGAGCGAAGGCAGCGGAGGTCTCCGAGGCCCTGGGGCTCGTGCAGGCCCAGCTAGCGGAACTGGCGTAGGGGGGCGTCGTTGTGTCCGGCTGTGAGCGTCTGGGGCCGTGGACCTACGATGAAGTGATCGGCGTCCTGCGCCGCGTGGCGAGATTCGGCGTCAACCCTTCGCTTGGCCCCATCACGGAGCTGTGCGAGGCGCTCGGTCGGCCTCAGGATGCTTTCTCGGTACTGCAGGTCACCGGCACCAACGGGAAGACCTCGACGGCGCGAATGATCGCGGGGCTCCTGAGTTCTCACGGACGCATGGTGGGGCTCTACACGAGTCCTGAGCTGGAACGCTACCCCGAGCGCATCGAGGTCGACGGAGACGCCGCGAGCGACACGGAGTTCGCGCAGGCCGTGGGCGTCGCGATCGACACCGCTCGGGCGTTGTGGGGCGAGTCTGAACCCGGTGTGCCGGCCGGCGCCACCGAGTTCGAACTCCTGACGGCAGCCGCCCTGTGGCGATTTCGAGATGCCGGTGTCGACGTCGCCGTGCTCGAAGTGGGCATGGGGGGCAGGTGGGATGCAACGAGCGTGGCTCTGCCCGCCGTCGCGGTCATTACCGGGGTCGGTCTCGATCACACCCACATCTTGGGCGAAACCCGTGAAGCCATCGCTGCCGAGAAGGCCGCGATCATTCGGCCCGAGTCGCTGCCGATTCTCGGTCCGGGAACCGACGGAGTCGAGCATGTCTTTCTTGCGCGAGCCGTGAGCCTCCAGGCACACGCACGCGCGGTTCGTGAGAGTGAACAAGACTCGCCGGTCGCCGAAGACCTGACCGTGCGTTTTGGTGTTCGGCGCCGTCCTGATGCGCCGCACGGATGCACGCTGGTCGACGTGAGCGGGGTGTTAGGTGACTACCCGGGCTTGTCTTTGGTGGCGCCCGCATACCAGGCAGCGAACCTGGCCACCGCGGTCGCCGCCGCCGAGGCGTATCTTGGCCGTGCGCTCGATACGAGTCTGGTGCAGGCGGCGTTGGATGGACTCACTCTGCCGGGGCGATTCGAGCTTGTGCGCCGCGAACCGCCGATAGTGGTCGATGGTTCGCACAACCCTCAGGCGGCGGCCGTGCTTGCTGGCGCCGTAGCGGATGCGTGGCCAAATCGGGAGGTGCGACCCCTGATCTTGCTCGGTGTACTTGCCGACAAGGACGTCTCGGGCATCGTCGCCCAACTCGCGCCGGTTGCGGGCGCGTTCGCGGTGGCTACCCCGGACTCGCCACGGGCTCTCGATGCGACTCGGCTTGCCGAGGTGGTGCATGCCCTTACCGGTACGTGGCCCCTGGTCTTGGGTAGCGTTGCTCAAGCGGCGGTCGAGCTCGCTGACCCACCGCGGGCATTCGCGGGGTTGGTGATCAGCGGTTCGTTGATCACTGCGGGACAGGCCCGCGCCGCGCTGCGCGACGCTTCAGCAACGGCGTAATGGCGCCGCGCTGGCTGGCGACCTGTTCTGATAGAATCCGTCCGAGCGTAATCGCGTGCCGCACGAGTATCTCGAAGGGGAGATGATGGGCGAGCTTCTCGATCCTATTCTGAAGAGCCCGGAGTTTCTGCTGTCGCGGAACCTCTGTACGTTGTTCTTCATCGTGATCCACCTGGCCATCGTCTTCTGGACGTGGCGAGATGCAGACCGCCGCGGTGCCATGGGCTGGTTCTGGGGGTTGGCCGCTCTGGTGTTTCCTCTGGCCGGATGGATCGTCTATCTGGTGGTACGTCCCCCTGACTCGCTTGCGGATGCGCGCGAGCGCGACCTGGAGATTCGCGCCAAGGAAGCCTCGCTCGCGCGTGATTACCAGACCTGCCCGGCATGCTCCAAGCCGGTAGACAAGGATTTCTTGATCTGCCCGTACTGCATGAAGAAGCTGCGCAAGTCATGCGTTGAGTGCGGCAAGGCGCTGAAGCTCAACTGGAGCGTCTGTCCGTACTGCAAGACCAAGCAATAGGGAATCGTCTCTCACAGGAGGCGTTCACAACAACCGACCGCCCCGCCTCACTGCGGGGCGGTTCGCGCTCGCAGGAGAGGTCTGAGAATGGCTGAGATCGCGGTCAAGCTGCCCGACGGAACCGACAAGGCGCTGCCTGAGGGCTCCACAGTCTACGACTTGGCCGCCACAATCGGCCCTCGGCTCGCGCAGGCTGCTCTTGCGGGCAAGATCGACGGCAGGCTGGTCGACGTCGGTACCACGCTGATCGATGGTTCCGCCGTCGAGATCGTCACAGATCGCTCCCCCGAGGCACTCGGCATCCTGCGCCACTCCACCGCCCACGTCATGGCCGAGGCCGTCAAAGACCTCTTTCCGCTAGCCAAGTTCGGCATCGGCCCCTCGATCGAGGACGGCTTCTACTACGACATGGAGATCGGCCGTAGCTTCAGTCCCGAGGACCTCGCGGCTATTGAGGAGCGCATGCGCCAGATTGTCGCGGAGGACAAGACGTTCAAGCGCACCGAACTCGACAGGCTCGAGGCGCTCGATGCGTTCGAGGAGCAGCCGTTCAAGCAGGAACTGATCAGCGAGCTTCCCGAAGGCGAAACCATCTCTACGTACACGCAGGGCGCGTTCACTGACCTGTGCCGGGGACCGCACGTGCCCTCGACCGCGCGCCTTGGTGCGTTCAAGCTGACCAAGATCGCCGGCGCGTATTGGCGCGGCAACTCGGACAATCCCATGTTGCAGCGCATATACGGGACCGTCTGGTTCAACCAGAAGGACCTCGATGCGTACCTGATGCGCATCGAGGAGGCCGAGAAGCGCGACCACCGCAAGCTGGGCAAGGAGCTCGATCTGTTCAGCTTCCACGAGGAGGCCGGTGCGGGCCTCCCGCTGTACCACCCCAAGGGTGCTCGGGTGCTGAGGCTGTTGCAGGAGTGGCTGCGTAGCGTGCTCTACGAGCGCGGCTACGTTGAGGCCATTACACCCCACATCTACAAGGCTGACGTGTGGAAGATCTCGGGCCACTACGAGAACTACCGCGACAACATGTATTTCTTCGAGGTCGACGAGGGAGATGGGCGGGTCAACGAATACGGGATCAAGCCGATGAACTGCCCCGGGCACCTCATGATCTATGGCGACTCGCTCAAGAGCTATCGTGACCTGCCGTTTCGTCTGTTCGAGTTCGGCACCGTCTACCGGCATGAGCTCTCAGGCGTGGTCCATGGGCTCATGCGTGCGCGGAGCTTCACCCAAGACGACGCGCACATCTTCTGCATGCCCGAACAGGTCCACGACGAGGTCATGGGCATGCTCGAGCTGGTCGACTACGTCGTGGGTGTCTTCGGTTTCGAGTACTCGGCCGAGGTCTCGACCCGTCCCGAGAAGTCGATCGGTGACCAGGAATTCTGGGACATCTCGACCGACGCGCTAATCGAGGCGCTCAAGCAACGCGGTGTGCCGTTCGAGATCAACGAGGGCGACGGCGCGTTTTACGGTCCCAAGATCGACATCAAGCTCAAGGATGCCATTGGACGCACATGGCAGACGGCGACCATCCAGGTCGACTTCAACATGCCGCAACGCTTCGGCCTGACCTACCGCACCGCTGATAACACCGAAGCGCAGCCCTACATGCTGCACCGCACGATCCTCGGTTCCATGGAGCGCTTCTTTGGCATCCTGATCGAGCACTATGGAGGTGCATTCCCCGTCTGGCTCGCGCCGGTTCAGGCATCGGTCATTCCCATCTCGGACCGGCATATCGAGCACTGCGAGGCGGTCGCCAAGCGCCTCAACGCCGCCGGAGTCCGCGCCGAGGTCGTCTCGGACAGCGAGCCGATGCGTGTCAAGATCGCCAAGGCGCAGCAGTCCAAGGTGCCCTACATGCTCGTCGTTGGTGACAAAGAGGTCGAGACAGACACCGTCGGTGTGCGCGAGCGCACGGAGGGCGACATCGGGGCCATGGGAGTACCTGAGTTCGCCGAGAAGGTGCTAGCCCAGCGTCCGTGACTGCGGTCATGAGCTTGGAGCAGGGGGAGCGGGGGAGCTGGCCCGGAGCAGGTGATTTGCGCACCGGAGGGCAGCTCGCTATACTTCGGCGGCTAACTGAATACTGCACAAGCGGGACCCCGCCTCCCACGAGGCGCGTACTGGTTCCCACCACCGCGGCGCCGACAGGGTTGCTGCTTGGTCGATGAGAGAGTCGAGGCCTGTCGCCCTAGCGCGACGGACTGCCTTAGCGGCTCGCGTACTCCCGTCGGCCTTGATGCCGCGGGAGTTTTCTGTTCTATCAGGGTGGCGCGCCGCCGCTCGGAGGATTGACATGGAGGTGAGCTGCCTATCAGCAGCACTGAGTACAGGCTGAACGACCGCATCCGCGCGTCGAGTTGCCGCTTGATCGGTTTCGATGGTAGTCAGCTTGGTATCTTCGCCATGAGTGATGCGCAGAGGATTGCTGATGAGCAGGGATTCGATCTCGTGGAGATCGCGCCCACGGCCGATCCCCCGGTCTGCAAGATCATGGACTTCGGCAAGTTCAAATACGAGCAGTCGATGAAAGAGAAGGCTGCACGCAAGAACCAGTCGAAGATCGATATCAAAGAGATGAAGTTCCGCCCCAAGGTCGACAAGCATGATTACGAGACCAAGAAGAAGCACATCCTGCGCTTCCTCGATGCGGGCGCAAAGGTGAAGGTCACGATCATGTTCCGAGGCCGAGAGATGGCACATCCGGAACTGGGACTGAACATCCTCGAGAGGCTGGCGGGCGAACTTGCCGAGCTGGCCATCATCGAGACTCAGCCCAAACTCGAGGGACGCAACATGCACATGCTGCTTGCGCCGCTCAAGAAGGCCCCCGAGAAGGCGGCCAAGTCCGACGAGCCCGAGGCCGCTGAAGTCGCGGCTGAGACTGAATAGGGAGGCACTGCGAGCATGCCCAAGCAGAAGACTCACAAAGGCACCGCCAAGCGGTTCCGTTTGACCGGCACCGGCAAGGTAATGCGTGGCAAGGCGTTCAAGAGCCACATCCTTGAGAAGAAGTCACCCAAGCGCAAGCGCGGTTTTCGCCAGGAGACCGAAGTGTCCGCTGCAAACAGCAAGGTCATCTTGAAGAAACTCGGCCTCCAGTAGCCGCCGTCTTTTCCCTCGAAGTCAAGCAAGGAGTGATCGAGTATGCCTCGCGTAAAGCGCGCAGTATCTGCGAAGAAGAAGCGCCGTACCGTTCTCGAGCGTGCCAAGGGCTATTACGGCGCGAAAAGTCGGAGCTACAAGGCGGCCAAGGAGCAGACACAGCACTCGCTGCAGTATGCCTACCGTGACCGCCGCAACAAGAAGCGCGAGATCCGCCGCCTGTGGATCACCCGCATCAACGCCGCCGCTCGTCTCAACGGCATGTCGTACTCGGTGTTCATGAACGGTCTGAAGAAGGCCGAGATCACCTTGGATCGTAAGGTGCTCTCTGATATCGCCATCACGGACGCCGCAGCGTTCACCAAGCTTGCCGAGCTCGCCAAGAAGGCACTCGCGTAGAGCGGTCCAATACACGCGTACTCGAAGGCCCCGCAATCGCGGGGCCGTCGTGCGTCCCGAGCGTTGTGCCGTGAGACATCCATCCCGGTGGTAAGCGCTCGGCAAGGGCTCGGTAAGCGCTGTTCGCTAGGTTGGGCTAGGCCGGGCGGCGCCACCGGCCGACCAACCAAGCGTACCGCTGCCCCCTCGGCGGTCATGAATCGAGGAGGACACGATGATTAGGAAAGCGATCACCACCATGTTGGGAGCGCTCCTTGCGCTCGGAGTCGGAGCAGCCGGAGCGTACTTCACCACGCAGGCGCAGATACCCGATTCGGTAATACGGGGCGGTACGGTGGCTGTCTCGACGGAGCCCACCAGCGCGCCGCTGAGTATCGACGCGTTGGCGCCGGGGGTGGTCACCGTTCGGCCGATGACCGTGATGAATTCGGGCACCTTGCCGTGCGATGTGGTCATCACCTCATCCAAGAAGGCGGGAATCACGGAGTTCTACGAGGCTCTTGAGTGCCGCGTGACCTGCGGTGAGGCCCAGCTCTATGCGGGAAAGATGTCGGCTATGCGCACTGCAGCGTTGCGGCTGGCACCCGGGGCGCGCGGCGAGCTTCGCTTCGAGGTCGCGCTGCCCGCCGATGCGGGTAATGCGTTGGCCGACGACTACGTGAAGCTCTCGCTCTATATCGATGCGGAGCAGGTGCACTGATGCGTCGCTGGGCGAAGCGAGTAGCACCTGTGCTGCTCGCCTACGGGATTCTCGGCGTACTTGGCGTGGCGGCGCTGCACGGGTACGGGGTACTGTCGGTCTCCGGCGGATCCATGGCTCCGGCTTTGGTGCCGGGGGATGTTGTCGTTGTGTCGAAGAGCGCCCCGTTGCGTCGGGGGGATATCGCCTTGCTCCGACCGGGCACGGGTTTCGTGCTTCACCGCGTGACCCGCGTCGAACGCGATGGGAGCGTGTGGGCTCGGGGTGATGCGAACCCCGTTGCCGATCTGAACCCCACGTTGAGCCGCGACGTTCATGGTCGCGTGGTAAGGGTCCTGCCCTTTGGGGTTCTGCTCCATCGGTGGCGGGTCAGAGGGAGCTGCGATACACTACCTGCTCAATCGGATAGTGCACGGCTATGACGGAGACTGCGCACTCCAGACACGTCCGCCGACCAGGGAAGGGCCCCTGAGACTGGAAGGGCCGCACGGTCGGACGAGGAGGCGGTTCACTCCACCAGCCGCACGCTGAACGGGCACGCGTTTGGTGTCAGTAGGCGAGCCGGTACCCGCCGATATCGGGACGGCGTGGCCAGTGAGGTCGCGCGATTCGCGCCGTCGCACCGTGCGTCGACGCAAGAAGTGGGCTCGCATGAAGCGCGAGCCAACCGAGGTGGTACCGCGGGAGCCATGCTCTCGTCCTTGGGTAGTCCAAGGGCGGGAGCATCGGCTCCCTTTCGTTTGGTGCTCTGAGCGAAAGGATCGTAGGCGCATGAGTGTCGTCGAAGAACTGAAGCAGCAGCAGTCCGAGGGGCTCACAGCCATTGCCGGCTCGAAAGACCTTCCCGCACTTGATGCCGTACGCGTGGCCTACCTGGGCAAGAAGGGCTCGCTGACCGGCGTACTGCGGGGGTTGGGCAGCCTCTCCGCTGAGGAGCGGCCTGCGGTCGGCAAGACCGCCAATGAGGTCAGGCAGGCGCTCGAGGTTGCCTTGGACGCGCGCAAGGCCGAACTGTCGTCAGCGGCCATGCAGGAGCGAATCTCGGCCGATGCGGTCGACGTGACGCTACCCGGGCGGGTGCATCCCTTGGGTGCGCGCCATCTGATCAATCGCATCACCGCCGAGATCACCGAGATATTCGTTGGCCTGGGCTATCAGATCGCTGAGGGTCCGGAGGTCGAACTCGAGTACTACAACTTCACGGCGCTCAACCACCCGCCGCAGCACCCTGCTCGCGCGGCGACCGACACGTTCTACGTGCGTGACCTCTCGGGCGATGAATTCGACGGTCCTGAGCCCTCAGGAGTGCTTCTGCGCACACACACGTCGCCGGTGCAGGTGCGCACGCTGGAGCAGTCCGAGCCGCCCATCTACGTGCTGGCGCCCGGCAAAGTCTACCGTCGCGATATCGCCGATCCGAGCCACCTGCCCCAGTTCACTCAGATCGAGGGGCTCGTGGTTGATGAGGGCATCACGTTCGCGGACCTGAAAGGCACGCTCGACCACTTGGTTCGCGAGGTCTTCGGGCCGGACCGTCGTACGCGCTTTCGCCCGCACTTCTTCCCGTTCACGGAACCATCTGCCGAGGTCGACGTGTCGTGCGGCATCTGCGGGGGCGATGGGTGCCGATTCTGCAAGAACAGTGGGTGGCTCGAGATCCTGGGTTGCGGGATGGTCGACCCCAACGTGTTCGGACACGTGGGCATCGACCCTGAGCGTTACACCGGATTCGCGTTCGGCCTGGGTGTTGAGCGCATCGCGGCCCTCAAGTACAACGTGCCCGATCTGCGCATGCTCGTCGAAGGCGACATGCGCTTCCTTCGCCAGTTCTAGACCCCGCGACCCGAGAGGACGCTGATCGCATATGCGCGTTTCAATGAAATGGCTTCAGGAGCTTGTCATCGTCGACAAGACCGTCGCCGAGCTGGTTGACCTTCTGGACATGACCGGTACCGCGGTAGAGGCGGTTCACACCGCCGGCGTGGCCCTTGATAACGTAGTCGTCGGGCTGATTGCCGAGAAGTCCAAGCATCCTGAAGCGGACAAGCTGTGGGTGACTACAGTCGACGTGGGGGATGGCACACCCCGAACCATTGTCTGTGGCGCACAGAACTTCGAGGCCGGCGACAAGGTCCCGGTCGCGCTGGTGGGTGCGGTTCTACCGGGGGGATTCGAGATCAAGAAGGCGAAACTGCGAGGAGTCGTGAGCGAGGGCATGAACTGCTCGGCCCGTGAGCTGGACCTTGGTGAGGACCACGACGGGCTGCTCATTCTGCCTGCCGACGCGCCGGTGGGAATGCCTTTTGCTCGGTACCAGGGCCTCTCGGACACCATCATCGAACTTGAAGTCACGCCCAACCGTCCGGACTGCCTGTCGATGGCAGGCGTGGCCCGCGAAATCGGCGCGGTGCTCGGGCACGAGGCGGCGGTTCCGTCGTCGAGCCCGATCGAGGCGGGCGTGCCTGCTGCTGACCAGTGTCGCGTCGAGATAGCGGACAGGCAGCTGTGTCCTCGCTACACCGCGCGGGTCATCCGAAATGTGAGGATCGCTCCTTCGCCGCCATGGCTGGCAGAGCGAGTCACCGCTGCCGGGGCCAGACCCATCAACAACATCGTCGACATCACCAACTACGTGCTCTATGAGCTGGGACAGCCGCTCCACGCATTTGACATGGACACGCTGGGGACTGATCAGGACGGCCTTGTGGCACTCAGTGTGCGGCGGGCCGGTCCTGCCGAGCGGCTCAAGACGCTCGATGGAGTAAAACGTGCACTCAACGCATCCACGCTGCTCATCTGCGACCCCGCCGGCCCGGTGGCTCTGGCAGGCGTGATGGGCGGTGAGTCGACTGAAGTCTCAGACGCCACGGTCAACGTGCTGCTTGAGTCGGCGTGTTTCGACCCCGAGTCGATCTCTCGCACGTCGCGCTCGCTGGGGCTCATCTCCGAGGCATCGCTACGATTCGAGCGCACGGTGGACCGGACGAACTGTGTTGCTGCCCTCGACCGCGCCGCACAACTGATGGCCGAGATAGCGGGCGGGGAGGTGGCGCCGGGCGTGGTCGATGTGTATCCTCATCCACTTGTTCAGCGCCACCTTACTCTGCGCATGACGCGGCTCCTCCAGATCTTGGGCGTCGAGATCACTCGCGACGAGGCTGCCGCAATCCTCGAGCGACTGGGATGCACCGTGGTGCCGCACGCGGACCGGCTCGAGGTGGACGTGCCCAGCTACCGTCCCGATCTGGAACGCGAGATCGACCTGATCGAGGAGATCTTGCGCATGTGGGGCATGGAGCGTGTGGTGGCGACGCTGCCTGCAGGTCGCGGGCGCGCAGGGGCGCTCACGCGCGCACAGCAGATGCGTGAACGTATCGGCTCGATTATGCGTGCCGCCGGTCTCAACGAGACGATGACCTATGCCTTCTCAGATCCCGCTGACGCCGAGAAGTGCGAAATGCCGTTGGGCTCCGACGAGCTGCCTGTCGAAGTCCTCAACCCCATGTCGGGTGAGCAGGCGGTGTTGCGCAGCACGCTCCTGCCCGGACTTCTGCGCAGCGTGTCGTACAACCAGCGCCGAGGGGTGGCCGATGTTCACCTCTACGAGATCGGATCGGTGTTCTTCACGGCTGCGGGGCGCAAGCAGCCCAAGGAGCGCACGACACTTGCGGGGCTTCTGGCGGGATCCTGGCACCCGGCGGCCTGGAACGACCCTGCGGTGCCGCTGGACTTCTTCGACGGAAAGGGAATCGTCGAGAGTCTTGCCCGTGAGCTCGCCTTCGATCGGTTCAAGGTCCGCGCAGCGGAGAGGGCATGGCTCCAGCCCGGTCGCGCAGCCGAGGTGCTTGTGGGTGGCGAGGCCGTGGGATGGCTGGGCGAGATACACCCCTCGGTGCTTGGGCGCTTCGATGCGGATGGGCCTGTCACGGCATTCGAGCTTGATCTCGCGCGTCTCATCCGCGCGACCAGGCCCGCACGCCCGTTCGTCGAGCCTGCTCGATTTCCCGGCGTCGAGCATGACATTGCCGTACTCGTCGATGAGAGCGTTTCCGCCGAACGGCTTGAGCAGTCCATCCGTGCCGCGGGGGGCAAGCTCCTCGAGAGCGCACGGCTCTTCGACGTGTATCGGGGCAAGGGCGTGGAACCGGGCAGGAAGTCAGTGGCGTTCTCGCTCGTCTATCGTGCCCCGGACCGTACGCTTACCACCGAAGAAGTGGAGAGCGTCCACGCGAAGCTCGTGCGCAAGGTTCTCGGGGCGGTCGGCGGTGAGCTGCGCAGTTAAGTACCGCTTCGCGTAAGCATGCGCAAATATCGAATAGATGTTGACCAGTATGCGTTATAACGCATAGAATCGGCACCCATATAGTCTACCGAGCGGGGAGGCGTCGTGGTTGATGTCGCAATAGTGGGGGCGGCCGGCTATGCCGGGATAGAGGCGGTGCGCTACGTGCTCGCCCACCCCGAGCTGCGCCTTGCGTTGGCGACCTCTGCGGCGGATTCAGGCCGGCGCATTGCTGACGTCTATCCTGCGCTGACGGGGGCTACGGACGCATCATTCGCCCACCCCGACGTTGACGCCATCGCTTCGCAGGCGAAGGTGGCCCTGCTGGCAGTCCCGCACACGGCCGCCATGCCCTTGGTGGCTGCCCTACTGGGTCGCGGTCTCACAGTGATCGACCTGTCCGCCGACTTCCGCCTTAGAGACGCGGAGATCTACGCAGAGTGGTACGGGGCGGCGCACACAGCTCCAGACCTACTGCGTGAGGCGGTGTACGGTCTTCCTGAGTTCGACCGGACAGGGCTTCACGGAGCGCAACTCGTGGCCTGTCCCGGCTGTTATCCCACCGCGGCCGCGCTCGCCGCGTTCCCGGCACTGGAGGCCGGAGTTGCCATCGGCACCAGGATCGTCGTGGACGCCAAGTCGGGGATCTCGGGCGCGGGAAGGGGCACCTCATCCGCGGCGCACTTCGTCAGTGCGGCGGAATCGGTCATGCCCTACAAAGTGGGCGCGCACCGACACACGCCCGAGATGCAGCAGCTGCTCACGCAAGCGGCCGGCCGCGAGATGAGTGTCATGTTCACACCCCATCTCGTACCGCTCGTTCGTGGGCTGCTTTCGACGGTCTACCTCGACGTGGAGGAGGGCTTGACAACCGAGTCGGTCGTGGAGCTCTACCGTGGCCGTTTCCACGCAGAGCCGTTCGTTCACGTCCATGCTGCGGGCGACATGCCGTCGACCTCTGAGGTGCGGGGGACCAACCGAGCTTCGATCGGTCTGCACGTCGACGAGCGCAGCAACACCCTGGTCGCCGTCTGCGCGATCGACAATCTGGGCAAGGGCGCAGCGGGGCAGGCCATCCAGTGCCTCAACGCGGTTCTCGGGTATTCCGAGACGACCGGTCTCGACACACGCGGGCCGGTGGTGTGATCGTGGCGGACTTCGATCTGTCAGCAGGTTTCGCCCATGCCGAGGGGGGCGTGGTCGCTGCGGCCGGCTTCTTCGCGGCGGCAGCGCAGTGCGGTTTGAAGGCGGATGGAAAATGTGACCTCGCGCTGGTCGCTGCCCAGCGGCCCGTTCCCACGGCTGCGGTGTTCACCACCAACAAGGTGGCTGCGGCACCGGTACTGCTTTCACGTCTCCATGTAGCCTCCGGGCTTGCGCGCGCGGTTGTCATCAATGCGGGCAACGCCAACGCCTGCACGGGTGTTCAGGGCGAACGCGACGCGCTCGCCACGGCGGCCGCGGTCGCCGTGGTCCTCGACTGCGCGCCCGAGGATGTGGTGGTCTGCTCGACCGGCGTCATTGGGGTGCCCCTTCCCGTCGATCGGATCGTATCGGCGGTCCCTGAGCTCAGCGAGAAACTGGACAGCCGTGACGGAACTCCGGCCGCCGAGGCGATCATGACCACCGACACGTTTCCCAAGCAGCTGGCTGTCTCAGTGGATGTGGGCGGCCGGCTGATCACGGTTGGCGGCATGGCCAAGGGCAGCGGGATGATCGCGCCCCACATGGCGACTCTGCTCTCGGTGGTCACGACCGATGCTCGGCTCGAGCCCGAAGCGTGCGTCTTTGCGCTGCGGGCGGCATGTGCTACCACGTTCAATCGGGTGAGCGTCGATTCTGACACCTCGACCAACGACACGCTGGTGCTCATGGCGAGTGGTGCGGCGGGCGGCGAGTCCATCGGCGTGCACAGCTCCGCGTACCCGCGGGTCGCCGAGGCGGTCCGCGTGGTGTGCGCTGAGCTCGCTCGCATGATCGCGCGGGATGGTGAAGGGGCCACCAAACTGGTCTCTGTGACGGTGTCGGGCGCGCTCAGCGAACGCGACGCCGAGCTCGCAGCGTTCGCAGTCGCTGATTCGCCGCTGGTCAAGACCGCGCTGTTCGGTAACGACGCCAATTGGGGTCGGGTCGCTATGGCCGTGGGCAAGTCCGGCGCTGAGGTGAATCCCGCGCTTCTCGGCATCGTGTTCGCGGGGATCGAAGTCTGCCGAGAAGGGGGAGCCGTGCCCTTCGACGAGGATGAGGCATACGCGGCTCTCGACAGCGACGAGGTTGCGATAGACGTGAGTCTCGGGCTCGGATCGGCCGAGGCGACCGTTCTCACGTGCGATCTGAGCTACGAGTACGTGCGCATCAACGGTGAGTACCGGAGTTAGCTGAAGCCGCTGTACGGCGATGCGGACCGCACGGTCAAGTACCTGCAAGTCCTGCGCGCGTGCGCCAGGAGGCCCGTGGAGGATGCTATGAAAGACGTGCTCGACAAAGCCGGCACGCTGATGGAGGCGCTGCCTTGGATCAAGCATGCCTGGGGCAGGACCGTTGTCATCAAGTACGGCGGTGCCGCTATGACCAACCCTGAGCTGCGTGACCAAGTCGCCGCAGATATCGTCTTGATGAAGCTCGTGGGGGTCAACCCGGTGGTGGTGCACGGCGGCGGGCCGGAGATCACCGGGTTCATGGACCGCTTGGGTATGAAGGTGGAGTTCTACGACGGCCTGCGCGTCACGACGCCCGAAGCGATGGAGATCGTGAAGATGGTGCTTGTGGGCAAGGTGAACACAGAGCTCGTCAGCGCGATCAATTGCCACGGACGTCTCGCAGTGGGCCTCTCGGGCGAAGATGGTTCGATGGTGCAGGCGACGATGCGCGACGAGCGCTTAGGGCGCGTGGGCGAGGTGACCGGTATCGACACCACGGTGCTCGACAATCTGATCGAAGACGGGTTCATCCCGGTCGTGGCGACGGTGGCTGCGGGAGATGATGGCGGCAGCTTCAACGTCAATGCGGACCTTGTCGCCGGTCAGCTCGCCGCAGCGCTCAAGGCCGACAAGTGCTTGTTCCTCACAGACGTTGACGGGCTCTACCGGGACTTCTCCGACAAGGCGTCCCTCATAAGTGCACTCACTCCCGAGGAGGCTGAAGAGATGATCGTCTCCGACGTGCTGGAAGGTGGCATGGTGCCCAAGGTCGCGGCATGTGTGCATGCGCTGCGGGGCGGAGTGCGACGCGCTCACATCCTGAATGGCACGGTGCCGCATGCGCTGCTGCTCGAGGTCTACACCGATGAGGGCGTGGGCACGATGATCGCCCGGGATCTCGCAGAGGCGGTGGAGTAGCATGGGACGCCGACTTGAGGAGGCCCGCTCTCACGACGCTTCGTGCGTGATGCAGACCTACGCCCGCAAGCCCGTGATGTTCGTGCGGGGCGAAGGGATGCGCCTCACGGATGACGAGGGCGCGGAGTATCTGGACTTCGTCTCGGGGATCGGTGCGGTCAACCTGGGCCATGCGCACCCCGCGGTCACGGCTGCGATCACGGAGCAGTCAGCCAAGCTCGTCCACGTCAGCAACCTCTACTACGTCGAGCATCGCGCTGAGCTCGCGTGCGATCTGGTGCGGCTCATGGGTGGCGGGATGCGCGTCTTCTTCGCCAACTCGGGCGCGGAGGCCAATGAGGGCGCTATCAAGCTGGCACGCAAGTGGGCGAGTGAGGCCAAACCGGGCGCTTACAAGGTCGTCTCGACGCTCCGTTCGTTTCACGGACGGACGCTGGCCACGCTCGCAGCCACCGGTCAACCGGGCAAGTCCTTGGCTTTCGCGCCGCTTCCCCAGGGCTTCGAGCATGTCCCGCTCAACGACATCGCCGCACTCGACGCGGCGCTCGACGATCAGGTCGCGGCCCTGCTCCTCGAGGTGATTCAGGGTGAGGGCGGCGTGTGGCCGGCCAGTGAAGCGTACCTGCGCGCCGCCGAGCAGCTCTGTCGTGAGCGCAGCGTGCTGCTGATGATCGACGAGGTTCAGACGGGCTTCTATCGGACGGGTCCCGCCTTCGCGCACCAGGCCTTTGGAATCACTCCCGACGTGGTCACGCTCGCCAAGTCGATGGCCAATGGTCTGCCGATCGGCGCGCTTGTGGCCCGCGAGGAGGTTGCCGCGGCACTCAACCCCGGCGACCACGGTTCCACGTTCGGCGGCGGGCCGGTGGTCTGCGCGGCGGGTCGGGCGACCCTGGCAGCGTTGGCGTCGCAGGATCTCGGGACGCGGGCCCTTCGGGCGGGGGAGTATCTACGGGCCGGGCTGGCGAAGCTCGCCGAGGAGACCGGCGCGATCACCGATGTGCGCGGCTCGGGGCTGATGGTAGGGTGCTCGCTCGCAGCCCCCAGTGCGGAGCGAATCGCAGCGGCTCTTCTCGGCCGGAAGATGATCGTGAATCACATTGGAGCGGATATTTTGCGTTTTCTGCCTCCTCTCGTGTGTGGAACGGCAGAGATTGATACACTTCTTGCCACGCTCGATGAGATTCTCAAGGAGGCTGATCGGTGAACAACGAGGTGTTCAAGGGTCGCGATCTGCTGTCGCTGGCGGACCTGACTCCAGCGGAGTTCCTCCACGTCTTGGATGTGGCCGCTGCACAGAAGCGCATGTGGGCGACGGGCAACCGCAGCGCGTCGTTGGTTGGCAAGTCAGTGGCTATCGTGTTGCAGAAGCCTTCCATGCGCACGCGCATGTCGTTCGAGGTCGCCTGCGTGCGCTTGGGAGCGCATCCGCTGATCATGACCGGCCCCGATGGCGCCTTCTCGCGCGGCGAGAGCGTGCGCGATACGGCGAGAGTCATGGAGCGCTACGTGGACGCCGTGGTACTGCGCACGTACGCACAGTCGCTCATCGAGGAGTTCGCCGAGGAGTGCTCGGTTCCCGTTATCAACGCGCTGACCGACGAGCACCATCCCTGTCAGGGGCTCGCGGACTTCCTCACGATCCGCGAGCAGCTCGGTCAGCTTGCCGGTCTGAAACTCGCCTACGTGGGTGACGGCAACAACATGGCGCACACGTACCTGATTGGCGGCGCGCTGGCAGGGATGGACGTGACCATAGCTACCCCGGTCGGGTTTGAGCCGGATCCGGCAATCGTCGCCCAAGCGAGTGCGATCGCAGTAGGCACCGGCGGACGGATCAGCGTAGTCACCGATCCGGTTGCCGCAGCGAAGGACGCTGACGTGGTCGCCTCGGACACCTGGGCTTCGATGGGTCAGGAGTCTGAGCATGAGGCCAGGCTTGCGGCGTTTCGGCCGTTCCAGGTGAATGCCGACTTACTCTCGCACGCGTCGAGCAACGTGCAGTTCCTGCACTGTCTGCCTGCGC
Organism: Coriobacteriia bacterium; assembly: GCA_038202795.1. Lineage (GTDB taxonomy): Bacteria > Actinomycetota > Coriobacteriia > Anaerosomatales > PHET01 > PHET01. Next base: position 32,113 of record JBBREQ010000011.1, read on the forward strand.
ATCGCGGCGAGGAAGTGACCGATGAGATCATCGACCACAGCTGTTCGCTCGTGTTCGACGAGGCGGAGAACCGTCTGCACGCACAGAAAGCACTGCTTTCGCTCGTGTTGGGCTGACACGAGCTGAGCCGTATCGGCGGGAGGGGGAGATATGCGAAAGCGACAGCAGCGCCAAGAGGCGATACGACGCATCGTGCGCGGTGATCGGATTCGCACGCAGCGAGCTCTTGTGGACCAGCTTCGCGATCAGGGCTACGAGTGCACGCAGGCGACCGTGTCACGTGATATCACCGAGATGGGGCTTCGCAAGCTGCCCGAGGGAGTGTACGTACTGGCTGAGGACCTGCATCTGCAGCGCATGGTGCGGGACTTGGTCAAGGACGTGAAAAGCTCGGGCAATCTCGTGCTGGTCAAGGCGCAGTCAGGGACGGCGCCGGGTGTTGCTGCGGCGCTGGACGCGGCGGAACTCGAAGGCATTCTGGGCAGCGTTTCGGGAGACGACACAATCCTCGTCGTGATGACCGGCGAGGTCGAGGGATTGCGGATCGTCGAGACACTCGACAAGTTCCGCGGCGCGTGAGAGTCCGCGCCGTATCGGTGATGAGAAGCGGGTCCGAGTGAGCGCTCGGACCCAGACGGAAGGGACCCCATGACTCGCGAGAAGTGCGTACTGGCCTACTCGGGCGGGCTCGACACCTCGGTGGCGATCCGTTGGATTCAAGAGAACCATGATATGGACGTCATCGCGCTGGCAATCGATGTGGGACAGGAGCGCCAGGACCTCGAATTCGTCCGTCAGAAGGCACTCGGAATCGGCGCGATCGAGTCGATTGTCAAGGACGTTCGCGAGGAGTACGTCGAGGAGTACATTGCCAAGGCGCTGAAAGCCAACGCGCTGTACGAGAACAAGTATCCCCTGGTCAGCGCCATGTCGCGACCGATCATCGTCAAGCATCTGGTGGAAGAGGCGCACCGGCATAAGGCGCGGTTCATCGGCCACGGATGCACGGGCAAGGGCAACGATCAAGTGCGCTTCGAGGTCGGGATTTCCTGTCTCGATCCGGACCTGGAGATCGTCGCGCCCGTCCGCGAGTGGGAGCTCAAGACCCGTGAGCAGGAGATGGTCTATGCCATGGAGCGGGATATCCCGGTTCCTACCACCACAGCGAGCCCCTACTCGATCGACGACAACCTGTGGGGACGCGCGATCGAGTGCGGCGTACTCGAGGATCCCTGGGTTGAGCCGCCCGCAGATATCTATACGTTGACCGCCGACTCGCGCGGCAACAGCTGTGATGAGGCTGAGTACGCCGAGATCAGTTTCGAGCAGGGTGTCCCGGTGGCTCTCGATGGGAAGACCATGAGCTTCCACGAGATCATCAACCGCATGAACGAGCTGGCAGGCAAGCACGGGTTCGGCCGCATCGATATGATCGAGAACCGACTCATCGGTGTGAAGTCCCGCGAGATCTACGAGGTACCCGGCGCGCTCACGCTCATCACCGCCCACAAGGCACTTGAGGACCTGTGCTTGGAGCGTGATGTACTCCACTACAAACTGGGCGTCGAGCAGAAGTGGGCAGAACTCGTCTACAACGGCATGTGGTTCTCGCCGCTGAAAGAGGCCCTGGACGGTTTCATCGAGACCACTCAGCAGCTCGTTACCGGCGACGTCCGCCTGCGCTTCTACAAGGGTAGCTGCGTTCCCGTGGGCCGCCGCAGCCCGTATTCACTCTACGACTACAACCTCGCGACTTATGACGAGGCGGACTGTTTCGACCACTGGGCCGCCAAGGGATTCATCGACCTACATGGTCTGCCTACCAAGGTCTGGGCCCGCCAGCGTCGCAAGGTCGGCAAAGAGGGAGAGGTCTAGCACCCATGGGTATCGGCGCGCAGGAGACCGTCATCATTCTCGTCATCATCGTCTTGCTCTTCGGCGCCCCGATACTGACGTTCTTCTTCGGGTACATGCTCGGACGCAAACAGGGAGCCATCCCTGCAGCCCAAGATGCCCAGCTCCATACGACCCCCCAGCCACCACAGGAGACGACCGATGAGTGACGCCAGGAGCCCCTGGGGGGGTCGGTTTGAGAAGTCCCCGGGTAAGTTCCTCACTGAGTTCGGTGCCTCTCTCCCGGTCGACCAGCGCATGTGGGCCGAAGACATCCGCGGCTCCATTGCGCACGCACGGATGCTCGCGTTGCAAGGCATCATCAGCGAGCACGACGCTGATTCGATCGAGACGGGCCTCTCGGAGATATACCGGGAGATCAAAGCAGGCGAGTATCAGTGGCAGATCGCCGACGAGGACGTGCACATGGCCATCGAGCGCGTGCTGACCGAGCGCATCGGTCCCGCCGGCGCCCGTCTGCACACCGCCCGGAGCCGCAACGACCAGGTCGCGACGGACACTCGACTCTACGCCAAACGACGTGCGCTCGATCTCGCCTATCGCATCCAGTGCGTGCGCCGCGCCGCGCTCACCCTCGCCGAGAAGCACTTCGGGGTGGTGATGCCGGGTTACACACACTTGCAGAAGGCCCAGCCCGTGCTGTTCAGCCACCACCTCCTCGCGTACACGTGGATGTTGACTCGCGACTTCACCCGGGTGCGACACGCGTTTCAAGCGGCAGACGTCCTGCCGTTGGGAAGCGCTGCGCTCGCGGGCACCACGTTTCCGCTCGACCGCGAGTACGTCGCGAGCCGGCTGGGCTTCTCGGCGATCAGCGAGAACTCGCTCGATGCCGTGAGTGATCGCGACTTCCTAGCCGACATCGCATACGCGTGCGCCCTGTGTCAGGTCCATCTTTCGCGGCTTGCCGAGGAGCTCATCATCTGGTCAAGCGACGAGTTCGGGTTCGTGACGATGGACGACGAGTTCTCGACGGGGTCTTCGATCATGCCGCAGAAGAAGAACCCCGATTTCGCCGAGCTGGTGCGGGGCAAGACCGGGCGCGTCATCGGTGATCTGACGTCGCTCCTGATCACTCTCAAGGGACTTCCGCTCGCTTACAACAAGGACATGCAAGAAGACAAAGAGGGCGTCTTCGACGCGATCGACACTCTGGCGGACTCGCTGCGGGCTATGAGCGGGATGCTCGACACCATGCATGTCAACACCGGGCGGATGCGCGCAGGTGCGCGCGGCGGGTTCATGGCTGCCACGGATCTCGCAGACTATCTCGTCGGGACCGGCGTCCCGTTCCGCGAGGCTCATGAGGTAGTGGGTCGGCTGGTGCTCGCCTGCGAGCGCGACGGTCTGACGCTGCAAGACCTCACGATCGAGCAGTTCGCGTCCCACGACGCACGATTCGGTGCCGACGTGTTGGGCGCGGTCGACATCGATGCGATCGTCGCCCGTCGCTTGAGCGCGGGGGGCACGGGGCATGACGCCGTGCACACTCAGCTGCAGGCGCAGCGTGATGCACTCGCCGCCGACGACGCATGGCTCGAAGCTGCAGGGGAGTAGCCCGCAAGGGGGCTAGAGCCACCCAAGCCCTCGCAGGCTTCCCGCGTGGTAGGCGACCACCGCTGCGAACAGCGCGAGCGCAGCCACCGAAAGCCCGAGGATGACTCTCGAGGTACGCCCATGCCACATCCCGGCCGTGACCAAGAGCATCACGCCGACCTTCACTGCGACGGCCAGCAACGGATTCCGTCGCGCAGCCGCCTCCAGGACAGGGTTGCCCTCTGCCGCGATTCCGAGCGTCAGCTCGACCGCGGTGAAGAACCCGTCAACCAACGAGAGAACATTGAGCAAGACGAGCACGATGGCGAGGATCAACGGGTGGTCTCGCATGGTGCCCAAGACAGGGTATCGTCTGCGCCGGTCGAAGCCGCTTCGGCGGTCGATGAAGCGGTAGACACGCCGACGCCGACGCTTGATGACCACTCTGCGCTCGACGCCATCCCACCGATCCATCGCGCCCCCTTCATCCCGTCATCTTCATCGTACGCGACATGCGCGTGTCACTGTGCGACCGCGAAGCGCCGGAAGAAACCTGCGGCGTCGGCCGGACCGCGCCCGCGGGGGTTCTCGGCGGGGTCTGTGGCAGGTGTATGCTGGCAGCCGCTGTGACCGAGGGAGGTCGGCACGCAGAGTGCCGTTCCGGGAAAGGACGTCAATGAGGCTCCAAGACATCTACGACATCTGCGTGCGCACGGGTATCGCCAACGACGCTCGGGGTGCCGACGAGATAGCACGAGTGCTTGCCGAGAATGCCAGATCCCTTGGCAAGCTCGACGAGAGCGAGCGGGAGTTCTTCGACACCGAGAAGATCGTCAACCCCTACGCCGATACACGCATCTGCGCCGGTGATCCGGACACTGAGATTCGGGGCATGCTCGTTGGTGTCGACATGGAGACGGCAGAGGTCCTGTTGGCCGATCGCCTTCGCGAGCAGGGGGCGCCTATCGATCTCGTGTTCGCCCATCACCCGGAAGGTCCGGGCTATGCGAACCTCCACGAGGTGATGTACATGCAGGCCGATCTGTGGGCTGCACAGGGGGTCTCCATCGCGGCAGGCGACGCGCTGATCGACGAGCGCGCCCAGGAGATTCGGCGCCATATCATGCCCGTGAACCACTATCGCGCGATTCAGGCTGCGGAGCTGTTGGGACTCTCGTCGCTGTCGTGCCACACACCTGCTGACAACTCGGTCAACCGGTTCGTACAGGCGCACCTCGACACCACTGCCCCGGTCACGCTCGAGGAGGTCGTCAAGACGCTGCGCACCGTTGCCGAATACGCCGATGGTGCACGCAAAGGGTATGGGCCCGCACTCATCGTGGGCTCTGAGACCGCCCGTGCCGGCCGCATCGTCGTTGACATGACTGGTGGCACCGAGGGCCCCAAAGACGCGTTGGATCGCCTCTCTGCAGCGGGCGTCGGCACGCTCGTAGGTATGCACTACTCGGAAGAGCACAAGAAGCATGCCGAGAAGATCAAGCTCAATCTCGTGATAGCCGGGCACATTTCGAGCGACGTGCTCGGGATGAACCTGATCCTTGATGAGATCGAGAAGTCGGGCCCAGTGGCGATCTGGTGTGCGAGCGGTATGGTGCGGGTGAAGCGAAGCTAGCTCCCGTGCGCCTGCGTATGCGGCGGGGCCCGCTCCCGTTGGAGCGGGCCCCGCGTGGTTGATCTAGGGAGCAGGAGTGCTCGTTGTAGCGGGTGGCGGTTCGGGCGGCGGTTCGGCCGGCGGCACGACCGGCGGGTTGACCGGAGGGGTATCCGGCTTCGGTTGGACGGGCTTAGGCCCTTTAGACACCACCAGCACGAGCGAAGTCCCCTTGACCTTCTGGCTTATGACCGTGCCTTTGGGCTTGTTTGAGTAGACGTAGTCCACTGAGTACCTGTAGCCCCTGAGCTTCCCCTTTGCAGAAGCGAGCTTAAGTCCGGTGATCCTGGGTGGGCGGCTGACGGGAATATGGAACTTGCTCGGCGCGTAGCGGGGCTGCTTCGCGGTCGGAAACTGAAGCACCTTCTTGCCCTTCAGGGCCTTGCTCATGAAGGCGGCCCAGATGGGCGCGGCGACCGTGCCTCCGAACGCGCGCGCGCCGCGGACGTAGATGGTCCGCTCGGTTGGGTGCCCCACCCAGACCGCGGTGACGAGCTGGGGTGTATAGCCCACGAACCAGACATCGCGGTAGTTCTGGCTGGTGCCGGTCTTGCCCGCGGCCGGGCGACCGATCTGGGCGCGCCGCGCGGTCCCTCCGGTGATGACGCCCCTGAGTATGGTGGTAGCGGCGACAGCGATCTCCTTGCGAATCGCGCGCTTTCCCTTGGTCTTTGCCTTGAAGATGACCTCGCCGTTGGCGTTTTCGACCTTGGTGATAACCACGGGCTTATGGTAGACGCCTCCGGTGGCCAGAGTGCCGTAGGCAGACGCCATCTCATACGGGGAGACATTGCCAGCGCCCAGGGATACCGAGGGAAGGTTGGGGATCTTGGTCTTGATGCCCATCTTGTAAGCGGTCTTGACGACGCTTTTGATGCCGATCTCCCAAGCGACGCGAGCGAACACGGTGTTCACCGAGGCGCGGGTGGCTGCCGCGAACGGAATGACACCACGTCCTGAGCCCTCGCTGTTGGCCACGACCCATGGCTTGGGTTTGGTGGGAATATAGGCCGGCGACGATGAGTCGACACCGAAGGAGGGTGGCATGCCTTTGTCGAGGGCGGTGACCAAGACGAAGGTCTTGAAGGACGACCCGGGTTGTCTCTTGCCCTGAGTCGCAAGGTTGAACTTGCTCTTGTGGTAATCCCGGCCGCCCACGAGCGCCTTGACTTGCCCCGTGCGTGGATCGATGGCCACAAGCGCGGCACGAGGGTCGGACTTGTTGGGGAGCGCCTTGTTCACGGCGCTCTCGGCGTACTTCTGTAGCCGCGTGTCGAGTGACGTGTGAACCACCAGCCCGCCCTTGAAGACGACTGCCGGGCTGAACTGCTGTTGCAGCTCCTTCTTCACGTGGGCGACGAAGTAGTGGGCCGCGTAGATGCCATCCTCGGGTGTCTTGGCGCGCTCAAGAGCCAGCGGCTCGGCCAAAGCGCCATCGTAGTTGGCCTGCGTGATGAACCCGTTCTGGAGCATGCGGCTCAGCACTTCATTCCGCCGCGAGATAGCGTCCTCGGGGAAGTCGTAGGGGTTGAGCCCTGAGGGCCGCTGAGGAAGTCCGGCAAGTAGTGCGGCCTCGCCTAGCGTGAGATCGCTGGCGGGCTTGGCGAAGTACGTACGTGAGGCGGCTTGGGCCCCGTAGGCGCCCTCACCGAAGTAGATTGCGTTAAGGTACATCTGGAGTATCTGCCGCTTGTCATAGCGCTTTTCCAGCTCCATGGCGAGATAGGCCTCACGAACCTTGCGTGAGAGCGCCATCTTAGTGCGCTCATCGAGCAGGATCGTGTTGCGGATGTACTGCTGGGTGATCGTGGAAGCGCCCTCTTCCCCGAAGCCCTCGGTGAGGTTCACGACGACGGCGCGCGCCAGGCCCACCGCGTCGACCCCATTGTGCTGGTAGTACCGCTCATCTTCCACGGCCACGATGGCATCAAGCAGGAAAGGTGACATCTTCTCGAGG
>JBBREQ010000012.1:0-37370 GCA_038202795.1 Coriobacteriia bacterium
GGCGTGGTAGCGTTCACCTGTACGGTGGTCCTTTCTTGCCGGGTTCTGGTTGTCTCGCAACTCCCATTATCCCAGCTCAAAGGGTCACCGTCGCCTATTTCAGGCGAAGGTCTCAGGTGGTTCGTGAAAGATCGAGGCTAGTTTGCATAGCGCTTCTGGGAGACAAAAAGAAGGGCCTCGTGGCAAGTCCCCGAGGCCCTTTTTGCTTCCGATGTACTGGCGCGAGCTACTCTCTCTTGGGCTTCTCAAGGCTCTTCATCTTCGTCTTCGCCTTCGTGTCGGGAGCCGCCGTCGACGTAGCGGTCATCTCGGCGTCGCTTCCCACCAGCCAGAAGAAGTTCTCCTTGAGGTCCTCGTAGCGTGAGCCCTTGAACGAGCCCGGTGCGGTGAACGCAAACACCAGCACGTCAGTCTTGCCACGACGCGCGAGCAGAAGCTTTCCCTCGAAGGAGCGTTTCTGCTCGTCAGTCGCCTTGATATCCATTTCGTATGCCTTGGCCTTGCCCAGCGTGGTCTTGGTGGCCTTGCCCAAGGTGACGTTCTTCCACTTGCGGGATTCGCTTCGGGCCTTGGCGAGCTCAGGCAGCATCTTGGCCATGTCCTTATCGGACGATTTCGAGGAGAGGACGAAGTACCATGGGGTCTTGCCGATTGCAGAGTCCACCGAGGGCATCTCCTCGTCGCCGTACAAGGTGATGATCCCCGGGCTCTGCGTGGCCGTCCACGACGACGGGATGTTGAAGTGGAAGCTGTTGCCCGGGTCAGTGATGGTCTGCGTCTTCGATCCAGGCAGTAGCCCACACCCGGCGAGCAATGCTGCGGCCGAGACGAACATCATCAGTACAGCGAGTCTGACAGTGCGATTCGGTGCTGAACTCACGTTCGACCTCCAAGTGCGTGTCGGGTACCTGTGTGCCGATCCTCTTGTCGAGGCGGGTCGATTCGCTCAACAACCGTTTGACTCGGCGGTTGACCGGTCTTATGGTTGATTGTGATGCGATTAACAGACTTCGACCAGCGTAGCACGATGGAGTTTCTGTTAGGAATTGTGCTCGTCGGTCTCTCCCTCATCGTCTTGCCCTTCGCGGCAGACCCCTATCAGCCTGTTCGCGCCTTGATTGCCGGTGCGGCGATAGTGGCTGGCGCGCTGGCTCTTCGCGGACGCGGGCTGGATCCCTCGCTCAAGCTTCCGGCCGTTCTGCTCGGCGTGCTGGGTGTCCTCTACGGGGCGGCCGCCCTGGCCGGCGGCCCCGCGTCTGCGCTCTTTGGCGTGCACGGTCGCTATCAGGGGATCGTGGCCGGTGCGCTTTACGTGGCCGCAGGCATCCTCGGCGCGACCGTGCTTCGACGGAACATATTCGCACTGGTGTGGCCGCTGGCCGCTGTCGCGAGCATCCACACGATGATCGTCATCGTCCAGCGGCTCTCTGGTTCGGCCCCCACGTCCACCACCGGCAATCAGGTCCTCGCGGCGGGTTGGCTTGCGATTGCCACAGCGACGCTGTTTGCTGCGGCGCTCGTGTCCTCGGGGCGACGTCGGCTCGTGACAGGCACCGCCGCCGCAATCGCGGCGGTCGGACTGGGCGTGTGCGGCTCTCGGGGTGCGTGGGTCGGGCTCGTCATCGCGTTACTCGTCGCAGCGACTACCCTTCGTTCCCGCAAAGGCGCGGGAATCCTGGCCGCGGTAGGGGTGGCGCTGGTGCTCGGCGCGGCCCTGCTGGGCGGCCCGACTGCCATCGGCAAACTCGATCCCCCTACGCTGGCTAGCGGATCGGCGGCCAGCAGGTGGCAGATCTGGCGGGGAAGCGCGGCGATGGTTGCGGCCAACCCACTGCTGGGTGTCGGGCCGGGAAGATTCCTGTACGAGTTTCCGCGTTACGAGCCGCTTGAGCGCGCCGCCATCGAGTACGGTGACGTCCGAGCAGACCAGGCTCACGGTGAGGTCCTTCACGTCGCTACTGAGGCCGGGCTACTCGCGGCCCTCCTGCTGCTGACGTTGGTGGGCATCGCGCTCGTTCGCGGATACCGGGCGAGCCGCTCAAGAGACGGTACCGCCTTTATCGCATTCGTGGGTCTGTGCGCTGCGGTAGGGCAGGGGCTCTTCGGCATCACCACAATCGAGATCGGTGTGCTTGCCTGGGTACTGGGCGGCGTTTCGATCGCGCGTCCTGCTCCGGCTGGTGAGAAGCACCGGCCTGCGGCCTTGCCGGAGTCTGCCGGCTGGACAAGGGCCGTGTTGGTCCTGCTCGGCGTGTCGGTTGTCGTGGCAAGTGCCGTGTACGTCAGTGCCGATACGCGCTACGCACGCGGGCTCGACCTGTTCGCGGCCGGGCAACTTGAGTCGGCGGCGTTGGAGCACCGGGCGGCCCAACGACTGGTCCCGGTCGTCGACACATTCCGCGTCGCGGAGGCGGATGCAGCACTCTACCTTGGAGGAATCCCTCTTCAGAGGGCGCTGGATTCACTGGATGCCGGGCTAGCTCTGGAACCCGGGTCCTACGATCTCTCGTTGGCCCGCGCGCGGGTTCTGAAGGCACTCGATAAGCCGGTCTCTGAGGTCGCGGATGCATATGTTAGTTCTGTGGAACTCTATCCACTTGGCGTAGAAGTCCGTAGAGAAGCTGTACAAGTACTCTACGCCGCGAATCGTGACGACGAAGCGGCGGCCATGGAACGTGAACTCGCACGGTTGCAGACTGCAGCCGGGAGAGGTACTTCGCCGTGAGTCGTGCTCTGCCTGGAGTGGTGAGGCGAGGTGCGGTCCGCCGGCGTCTCGCTGTCAGGCGGGGCGTCACGGTCGCACTAGCCGTCGTTGTCGGGTGGGTCGCGATGACAGCAGGGCTTGGTGCGCTGTCCCGGACCAGGGACATGTGCACATCGTGCCATGAGATGCGGCCCTATGCGCTTGCAGCCGCCGCGAGCACGCACTCCTCGATCCAGTGCATCGTCTGCCACCAGACCGCAGGGACGCTAGGCGTTGTCCCGGATGGCATCGCCCTCCAGCGTCGAGCTCTCAGCACTGTCTTGGGCGCCACACCTCAGGTGACCACGGTCGACGATGCGCCGTGCCTGACATGCCACGCGCAGATTCGCACCGGAGTGATCACGGCACGGGGAACCCGCGTCCAGCACGCGGAATTCATCGACAAGCCGTGCGGCGAATGCCACGGGGGCATCGCTCATGCGATCCAGAACCGGCGCTATGTTGTGCCGGAGATGGACTCGTGCATGGGGTGCCACACCGCATCGGCCAGCGAAGTCTCGGGCTGCACCATGTGCCATTCATCCACAAGTCAGCGCGTGCGCCGTGAGACGGATAGCTCATGGCGGGTCACGCACGGCCCTGCGTGGAGGACCTCGCACGGCCTGGGCGAGCTGAAGACCTGCCGCACCTGCCATGCCGCCGACTTCTGCGTAAGGTGCCACGGCACGCCCCTGCCGCACATGCCTGACTGGCGCGCGGTCCACGGTAAGGGGCTGTCTGCTGAAGGTCGCGATGCGTGCGCAACGTGTCACGAACCCACGTGGTGCGACTCCTGCCACGGTGTAGAGATGCCGCATACACTGGTGTTTTTCTCGCAGCACGGGCCCGTTGTCGATGAACTCGGGCAGGACAAGTGTCTGCGTTGCCATGCTTTGGCCGGTTGCGAGGACTGCCACCTCCGCGCCAGGCACCCGGATGTCGAGGGTGTCGAGGGGCACAGGGACTTCCAGTGAGCCTCTCTGAGACACTCTGGACAGGCTGGGAGCGAGTACTCGCCGGGTGGCGCGCGATGGCTACCCAACTGCCCAAGATCGCCGAGGACCCCCGCGCGTACCCGCGGGAGTCGATGCTCATAGCGGCAGTCATCGCACTGGCATTCATGCTGGTGGTGTTGGCGTTCTTCGTGATTGCGGACGGCGTGAACGCAGCTGCCGCCCGTAGGCGCCTGGGCTTCGACCCTGGGCGCGCACGTCGGTTTCACCTCATGCGGACCGCACTACTTGTCGGCGTCATCTCGCTACCCTTCATTGCGATGGCTCCTTCCACGGTAGTGGGTTCAAAGCCGTGCGGTTCGTGCCATGCCATCAATGATGCGGTGGTTCAATGGGAGAACAGCGCGCACGCGACCGTTGGTTGCTGGCGTTGTCATTCGAGCGGCGGCGTCCTAGGCGCACTCGAAGCGAGCTCGCGCGAAGTTGTCCGGGTGGCAGGGGGTGCCGTCTCGCGTTCGGGTACCGTCTCGTCGGGCCGTTGTTTGGCGTGCCACCAGAAGGTCGCCACCCAGCCGGTTCAGGTATCGCGACTCAGGGTCAGCCACAAGGAGATGATCGAGGCCGGTATGGACTGCCTGCTTTGTCATCGTGAGACCGGCCACAACGATCCTGGCGAGCAAGTCACTCTGGCTGCGGCGCGCGGCAGGGCACCTTCAGAGACGTCAGACATGTCCAAATGCCTTGTGTGTCACGACGGGCAGACCGCGTCGTCGGACTGTGAGGTGTGCCACGTTGCTGCGCCGTTGGACGAGGCTGTGTCAACGAGCGGGGACGCGCAAACGCCTCTGCCGCCGCGCTGCACGGGATGCCACAAGACCAAGACCGATCAGAATTGCGTGGACTGTCATGGCTTGGAGCTGCCTCATCCGCAGCCGGTGTTCATGCGACAGCACGCCGGTCTCTCCCACAATGACCCGGCGCTCTGCGCCCGGTGCCATGAGAACGCGCATACCTACGAGAGCTGCGGATGTCACGCCGAAGCAGAAATGCACGGGACCTACTCCGAGTGGTTCCCCATCCACGGCACCTCTGCGAGGGCAACGAACAACGGCGCAGGATGCCGTTGCCACAATCAGCAGTTCTGTGGCCGCTGCCATGACAATGTCGTACTCGCACCCGGACCGTAGGTGAGGAACTTGTGGATTTGCTTGAATCCGCTCGTGCGTTCAGGTACGTTCACCGCTGAACTAACCTCGCTCGGCTCCGGGCGCAGGGGGGATTAGTCTTCCGACAAAGGACGGTCTTTTAATGGCAGACGCGAGTTCGCTACCCAAGGTAAAGCGCACAAATAGGCGCACGGCACTACTGACCTGGGCGTTTCTGGGGACCTTCATTGTGGTTCTCATGGTGGTGATTGGGATGCTGCTCACGGGCAACCTGTTCAACACCGAGCCCCAAACCGACAGCCAGCGCGATTACCAGCTGCTGCTCGACGGCCTCAAGCGCAACCCCAAGAACGCAGCGGTTCTCATGACGTTGGCGGAGACCGAATACGACATGGGTCGCAAACGCGATGCACGCGATCACGCCGGGCAGGCCATAAAGTACGGGCCGACCGAGCCGGGAATTCAGCTTCGGTACGCAGGACTGATGGTTCGTGACAAGAAGCTGGATGTGGCCACCAAGGCCGTCGAGGCAGAGATAAAGTCCACCGGAGGGAAGAGCGCCGAGGCATTCTTCCTCCTAGCGCAGATTCAAGCAGACCAAGAGAACTACGACGAGGCGATCAAGACTATGAAGTCTGGTCTTGACATCGCGCCCACGGCGGCGGATATGCGCGTCACCTACGGTGAGATTCTCGAGAAGGCTGGCAAGGAGAAGCGTGCGATTGCTCAGTACACCGAGGCGCTGAGGTTCCTGCCTGGCGACGAGGGCGCGATCGCCGGACTCAAGCGACTGGGCGCACCGGTACCGTCACCCGCAGAGTCCCCGCACGGCCAGTAGCCCGCACAGGACACGAAGTAAGGAACCCGGAATGAACCGTCGCACGCTTATCTTGCTACTTGCCGGTCTGCTGCTGCTGCTGGGCCTCGCAGGCTTTTACCTCTATCTCAGCGGTGGGGCGCAGCAGGCTGCAGAGGCCAAAGCGCCCGTCGTGGATGGTCTGATACACGTACGCTCCATCTACAAGGCCGGTGATACGAACATCGCCAAGCCGGTTGGCATTGGCGCCGACGAGAACGGCAACTTCTGGGTCACCTTGCGCGACGACCAGAAGGTCGTTGCGTTCAACCGCCGTGGGGACTCGCTTCGTGTGTGGGGCGCCCGTGGACTGCAACCGGGTGAAATGATGTCCCCTGTCGGTGTCGATGGTGATCCTGCTTCGAACCACGTCTACGTGACCGACCGCTCCCGTCTGCGCCTCATGTGCTACGACCTGCAGGGCAAGTACCTCTGGGAGCGGCCGATTCTGAACCCCCTGTCACCCACTGTGTTCGATGAAGGTGTGTTGGTGACGACCTTCGGTCCTATGGCGCTTATCAGCACCCAAGGTGAGTTCCAGCGTCAAGTGGGTACCCGTGGTCCCGACAAAGGGCAGTTCGACTACCCGCGCGCTTCGGCGCCGCTGAATGATGGCACGTTCGTGGTGGCCGACACGAACAACACGCGGGTTCAGCGTGTTGCCCTGAAGGGCGACGTCACGGCCACGGCGTCGTGGGTGCTGGGTCAGCCCCCGCGTTTTCAGGACGACACCGCGACCGTCTTCGGTCTTCCCACCGGCGTGACGGTGGACGAACGCGGTCGGGCATTCGTGCTCGATGGTTTCCGCCACAACATTCATGTCGTGGACGTGAAGACCGGCAAGGAGACCTACCGTTTTGAGGACCTTCAGGGCGACCAGGATGGCCGGTTCTACCTGCCTACCGGTATCGCGTCGCTTGGCAACAGCTATTTCGCCATAACAGACACCTACAACGACCGGGTTCAGATCGTGCGTCTCCTGCCGCCGGGTGACAACAACATCTTCGCGCGCAACCCCTGGATCTGGTGGCTCATCCCGGCTCTGCTGCTCTTGCTGCTCGCGTCGCTCCTGGGTCGCCGCCGCGTCTATGCGACGGGCGAGCTGCTGGATGCCGCACGTGAGGATGGCGACCTGCGCATGCTCGCGGCGGTCTACACCAAGATCCGCGTGCTCCCCGAGGTCTTCGCCCGCTACGCGACGGTCGAGGAAGAGGGCGTGGCCATCGCCGAGTACCTGGTCGAGGTCGAAGTGCCCGAGCCCGATGAGCCTGTTGGGGGCGAGGAGCCGGTCGAGCTGACCGACGAGCAGCGCTTGCTCCGCGCCGCCACGCCAGACAAGTGGGGCAGGCTCCTGCTCCCCAGGATTCGGATCATGGTGGTAGACGAGGCGCAGGCTGAGCCCTTCAAGGCCGAGAAGCGCAAGACGATCACGCTTGAGGAGTTTTTGGTGACGTACGCGGTCGAGGGCGAAAGCTCCAAGCCCGCTCCGGACGACGCACCGAGCGACTCCGCCGACCTCGACGACGAGGGATAGATCCCACCCCATCGCTGATTGAAAGCGGGGCGCCCACGAGTCATGTGGGCGCCCCGCTTTCTACGTGTGCGTTGTCTACTTCCAAGCGCACACCCGCGGCGCGCATGCACTCGCTAGTTACACGATGCTCAAAGAACGCATGGAAAGATTTGCCACACCATACCTGAAGTGGTATTGCTACCTGCCTCTATAGCTGTTCATGAGAACATCAATAAGTGAATCCGATAACTAAATCCATTGTGAACTGTGGTTTAGTTCACTACACTTAACCTGCGTTCATCTGCACGGGAGGGGTGTGCGCACTAATCATCCTTAGACCGCGAGAGCGGTATGCAAGGACCTTGTCCCAGAAAGGAGGTGCACACTACATGACGAGGAAGACAACTAGTACATACAACAAGGAGGCTACACAGATGAGAAAGCTCATTGCCGTCGCGCTTATCGCGGTGGCCATCGTGGCACTCGCGGCTGCTCCGGCACTCGCAGAGGGCTACAACGACGGTGGAGTGAACTTCAACACCGGTTTGGACTCGGGAGTCTACGCAGGCAATGCCGGTCTCTACACCCGCACGACCGGATACTTTTCCGGCCCGCACGGCGGCTACACGACTACCACGAACAAGTGCCAGGACTGCCACTCAACGCACTATGCAACTGGTAGCTACAAGCTGCTGCGCGCCAGCGCTGCGGGCGCGGCCTGTGACTTCTGTCACGGCGGCGGCGGCGGTTCGACCGTCAACATCATGATGGACAACGCCTACACCAAGGTAGTCGGAGACGACGTTTCTGATGGCGTCGCCGATCTTTCCGCGACCAACGGCCCCGGTACCGGCCACACGCTTGGCTACGCCGGTTCGGCTCCGGCCGACATCAAGCCCGCGTTCTCCGCTGGCACCGATGGCTTCGCGTGCTTCAACTGCCACAGCCCGCACGGCAACTCCGCTCGTATCATGACGACCTTCTCGAACCCTGGCCGTGCCATGGGCAAGAGCTCGTCTGTCGTCGCGACGAGCGCGGGTGGAGTCGGCAACAGCGACGGTACCCTGAACTCCTCTGGCGAGTGGGGCGTCGACCCGCAGCACGGCAACCTTAAGTGGTTTGGCGATCCGTATGCTGGCAAGACCTGGGCAACCGGTCGACCCAGTGATGACGGTACTTCTGCCGCCACCACGTCCTACGGGCGCGTAATCTACCGTCCGATCTGGCCGAGCGGCCGGTTCTTGCTCCTCAAGAACCCGGACCGTGAGACCAACGGCAGCACCACTACCGAAGTCCTGGACACCGTGGTCGCACCTGTTGGCACCACCGCAGATAACGGTGTCAACAAGTACATGATCAACTGGGACGAGCCCATGGGTCCTGCAGACGGCGGCTATGGCGGCTACCAGGACAACGACAGCGATCAGCCCTTCCTGTTTGCGCCCGTCGTGGGTGGACAGGGCGGCTTCCTGTCTCTGTCTGAGTTCTGCACCGACTGTCACGACGGTACCGCTGGTGCCTCGACGCAGCCGGCCAACGTCTACAAGCCTGGCACACCTGGCGACGGCTACATGGTCGCCTACAGCCACGATGCACAGCCCCGCCATTGAGCACGTCAGATGCCCATCGGGACCGATGTGGATGGAACTGACGACAATGAGGGCCCGCACTGCCGCAACTGTCACATTGGTGCGAACAACTGCGCCGTGTGTCACAGCGACGATGACCGTTACGCGACCGGCACGACCGACAAGGTCGATGTCTCCTCCGCGTACACCACCAATACGGCTTCTGCAGCTGGCAACATGACCAACTACGCTTCGCAGTCGTTCCTGCGCCAGAGCGCAGTCGCCAGTGTCATTACGGGCGAGCTCTGCCTCGACGGCGGCTTCAGCTTCCCGCACCGTACTCTTGGTGCCAACATGCTGAAGGACGAGCTCTACGGTATCGACTTTGATGGCACCGTTGTCAACTTCGGCGGCGGGCGTACCACCAATGGTGGCGCGGCGACCGTATCTACAGTCACCGGCGACAACGACGACGTCGTTGATGCTGACGCCTTCCAGATGTGGACGGCCGAGGATCGTAACGCGACCTCCATCATTCCGGCTGTCCGTGCGGACAGCGGTGCGCTGGCAGGTGCCAAGGTCGAGAACCTCGACTCTGTGTGTATCGACTGCCACGGCGATGCAACGTACTACCAGCCGAACCTCTTCACCAAGGTTGGCGACAAGATGTCCGGCGGCGTCGTCATTCCTGACGGCACCTACGGTTCGGGCGAGTACGGCGGCTACGAGCTTCTGCTCAAGGGTCTGCCGTAACCACCACTGCATGAAGGCGATTGTGTAACCTGACGATCGCAGGAGGCCCGCATCGGAAACGGTGCGGGCCTCCGCCTTCGCGGCAAGGGAGGGCGCGCGGCTGAGGTGGCACGAAACCCGCTTTTATCAGCCTGGCACGCCATAAGCGCCTGATGCTATGGTGTGCGTTGTCTTGGTGACGCGTTGCCAAGACAGGGGCGGCGGAGGCGTCGCAGGGTAGAACCGGCCATAGCCTGCGAAAGGACCCGCCTCGCCATGCCCAAGGTCGATCTGGTACTCCTCCACGCTCCCGCTGTCTACGACTTCCGCGAGCGCTCGATCATGTTCGGTCCCGTCTCGGACATGGTCCCCTCAACGCCTGTGTTCGAGATGTACCCGCTGGGCTTCACCACGCTGGCCGAGTACCTCGAGCGTCACGGCATCCGGGTGCGGATCGTCAATCTCGCGGTGCTGATGCTCACCAAGCCCAAGTTCGATGTCGAGAAGTACCTACGCGGGCTGGATGCCTGCATGTTCGGCGTCGACTTGCACTGGCTGCCGCACGCTCACGGCTCGATCGAGATCGCGAAGCTGGTCAAGAAGGTGCACCCGCACCGGCCGGTGGTCTTTGGCGGGCTGTCATCGTCGTTCTTCCACGAAGAGCTCATCGGCTATGACTGCGTCGACTACGTGATGCGCGGCGACTCGACCGAGGAGCCCATGCGCATGCTGCTGCAGGTGCTTCGCGGCAAGGGCGACCTGACTCAGGTGCCCAACCTCACGTGGAAGGACACGACCGGAGCGGTCACGGTCAACCCGTTGTCATGGGTGCCCGCGGACATGGATTCGATCTCGCTCGACTACTCGTTCAACATGAAGTCGGTCATCCGGTATCGCGACATGCAGGGCGTGCTGCCGTTCAAGGACTGGCTCAACTACCCCGTGTGCGCCTCGCTCACCTGTCGTGGGTGCACGCATGACTGCGTGACCTGCGGGGGGAGCGCGTACTCTTTTAGGGAGCACTTTGGGCGCGATCGCGTGGCGTTTCGTGATCCGGACCTGCTGGTACGTGACATAGCGCACATCCAGAAGTACATACCGGGTCCCATGTTCGTCTTGAACGACTTCCTGCAGGCGGGCAGGACCTACACGCGGGACTTCGTGAAGGGACTCGAGAGGATCAAGCTCAAGAACCCCATCGGGTTCGAGTTCTTCAAGCCGCCGCACGAGGAGTTCTACGAGTTCCTCGACGCTCACCTGCCCGACTGGTCTGTCGAGATCAGCGTCGAGTCCCACGATGACGGCGTGCGCGCGGCGTTTGGCAAGAGCCACTACACCATCGATCAGGTAGAACAGACCGTCAAAGACGCCCTGAAGAACGGTTGCAGTCGCTTCGATCTGTATTTCATGAGCGGCATACCCACACAGACGGCGGACTCCGTGCGCGAAACTGCGGAGTATATTCGCCATCTCTACGACGCCGTGGGCAACGACCCGCGCCTCCTGTGCTTCCTGAGCCCGATGGCGCCGTTTCTCGATCCCGGATCGCGGGTCTTTGACGACCCCGACAAGTACGGCTACACGCTGCGCGCCAAGACGCTCGAAGAGCACCGCCAGCGGCTCGTGCTCCCAAGCTGGAAGCACATCATGAACTACGAGAGTGCGTCGATGGGCCCCGACGAGATGGTCGAGGCGACCTATGACGCAGGCTTGGCCATCAATCGCATCAAGGCCGACGCGGGAGTCATCGACACGGCTGCCGCGCACATCACCGAGGTCCGTATAGGCGAGGCGCGGGCCGCCATGGCGCGTATCGACGCGATCATGGAGGGCCCGGCAGCCGAGCAGGACCGCTCCCTATGGGCACTGAAAGACGAGTTCGAGCGGCTTTCGCAGTCCACGGTATGCGAGAAGTCCGAGCTGAACTGGCCGCGTTCGGCTAGTATCAGGCACGTGGCTGCGGCCGCCGGTCTGCTGGTGAGCGAGGGAATGTCCCATCTCGCCGCAGGCATCCGCGGAGATATCTCGCCGGCGTCGTCGAGCCAACACCCCAAGCCGGGCCCGAAACCCGGCATGGTGGCCCCGGCTACCAAGACACCGGAAGGCTGATCTGAGAGATGACATCGACCACGCCCGCTCCTGGCGAGGCGACTACCGAGCGTGTCCGCGGGATATTCTCGGACATCGCGGGGCGCTACGACACGTTCAACACGCTGGCCAGCCTGGGTATCGACCGGGGCTGGCGTAGGCAGCTCGTGAAGGCGTGCGCGCTTGATGCGGGATCGCGCGTGTTGGATCTGTGCGCCGGCACCGGAGATGTGGCGCTGGCCATCGCGAATCAGGCACGCCCGCGCTCAGTCACGGTGACCGATTTCACGCCTGAGATGCTGGCCATCGCACAGCAGAAGGGTCAGAGCTACACAGGTCCCACCCAGCTCATCTTCGAGCATGCCGACGCTCAAGATCTGCCGTTTGATGATGCGAGCTTCGATGTGGTCACCGTGGCCTTTGGCGTGCGCAACCTGCCGGAGCGCGACCGCAACTTCGCCGAAGTGCTGCGGGTGCTCAGGCCGGGCGGACGCTACGTGATCCTCGAGTTCTCTCGGCCTTCCTTCGCACCCTGGCGCGGTGTCTACCACGTCTATCTGCGCAGCGTCATTCCGGCGCTGGGCGGCGTGCTCACCGGTGAGCGCGAAGGCTTCGTCTACCTCAACGACTCGATTCGCCGCTTCCCGACTCAGCCGCAACTCGCGGCCGAACTGCGCGAAGCGGGGTTCTCGGCGATCAGCTGGAAGGACCTGAGCGGCGGCATCGTGGCACTGCACACTTCGGTGAAGTAGGGGACTGACGGCCAAAAGGACCGCTGAGCTGCTGGCAGTGCGGTAGAATCAGGGGCAAGCCCGCCTTCACTGGAGGACGCTCATGCTGCTCACTGCGCGCTACGTGCTTCCCATCTCCACACCGCACATCGAGCACGGGGCCGTGCTGGTGCGCGATGACAAGATCGTCGAGATCGGTGACCTCGAGCACCTGCGCCAGTTGCACCCCGACGAACCCGTGAAGGACTTCGGTCTCGCGGCGCTGCTGCCGGGCTTCGTCGACTGCCATACGCACCTCGAGTACACCGCGATGCGCGGACTGGTTGACGACCTGCCGTACTCGAGCTGGAAGTATCAGCTGCTGCAGAAGGAGCGCCGCTTCGACGGCTGCGACTGGGATGACTCCGCCCTACTCGGTGCGCTTGAGGCGCTGCAGTCCGGCATCACGACGGTCGCCGACGTGACAGAGACAGGCGCCTCTGCCCGGGCGGCCCAGACCGCTGGCCTGCGTGGTGTCATCTACCGAGAAGTCGCCACCATGGAGAAGCCCCGCGTAGCAGGCGTGATGGCCCAAGCTGCAGCGGACATCGAGGAGTGGCGGGCGGGGAGCGACGCGGCACGCCTGACTATCGGCATCGCACCGCATGCCCCCTACAGCTGCCATCCGGAGCTGTTCGCGTCGGTGGCGGAGTATGCAGCCGACGGGACGCCCGTCTCTCTGCACCTGGCGGGTAGCCGCGAAGAGTACCAGTTCGTGAAGTACGGATCCTCGATGCTTGCGACCGACGTACGCGACACCTTCGACGCCGATGCGCCGCTGTGGCTCCCCACTGGTGTGAGCCCGGTGCGCTACGTGCTTCAATGGGGAATTCTTGACGCCCCCAACGTGATCGCTGTGCACTGCACGCAGGTCGACGACAGTGACATCGATGTACTGGCGAGTCACAACATCGCGGTCGCCCACTGCCCGCGCTGCAACGCCAAGCTGGGCATGGGAATCACGCCAGTGGCCAAGCTGCTGCTCAAGGGCATCCGTGTGGGGCTGGGGACTGATTCTCCGGCGGCCTCTAACTCGATGGACGTCTTCGAGGAGATGAGGCTCGGTTTGCTGGTGCAGCGAGCGGTTCTGGGCGTGGAGCACTTCATGATCGCCCGACAGTTCGTCAAGATGGCCACGCTCGATGCAGCGCGTGCGCTGGGCATCGAAGACAAGGTCGGTTCGCTCGAGCCGGGCAAGCAAGCCGACATCATCGCCGTCGACCTGTCTAAGTCGCACCAGATTCCCACACACCAGCCCTACAGCACGCTGGTACATACCGCGAACCAGGAGAATGTGCTGTGGACGATGATAGCGGGGCGCGTGGTCTACGAGGCGCGCGAGTGGCCACTGCTCGACCAGGAACGCCTCTTCGGTCGTGCGGAAGAGATGCGGATGAAACTGCGCTCGTAGAGCATCTGTGGAGTGCGCAACGTTGGTTCATTCATTGCTCCATCTCGGCGTCAGCGCAGGCGTGCGAGCGTGATATACTACGCGAGGTTCAGGCAGGGTCAGGCACGGGTGCGACTAGTTCCCGTAGGACATTTGGAGGTTTGCGGACGTGAGCGACCAGGACTTCTTCTTCGACGAGGACGAGCAGCCAAAGAAGGATGCCCCCAAGTCGGGCGGCACCAGGAAGAGCAGCGGATCTTCAAGTGCCGCAGCTCCGGCGGCTGAAGGCGCACAGAGTGTTTCGATGACGATCATGGTGCTGGTTGCCGTCGTCGCGCTTCTCGTGGGCATGATCGGTGGCATCTTCGTGGGTCGCAGCCTTGCACCCTCAGCGATCCCCGGTGTGGTTCCCGGTGCGACGACCGGTGGCAGCTCAGCCCCGGCTGCACCACAGCTCACCCCCGAACAGCTTCAGGGCGGCGAGCTTCCTCCGGGACACCCCGATCTGGGTGGCGGCGCAGCCACGGGTTCTGGGGAAGCTACCAAGAGCAAGTAGTCAGACCGTAACTCAGGTGGGTCCGGTGCCCGGCCGCAAGGACGCGAACCGGACCCACGTACTATGCGACTCAAGGAGACTGTCAGGTGGCAATCGATAAGTCGAATACCAAGCCCTGGGTCAAGGCGGTCTTGATCTTCTTGATCGTCGCGTTCGTACTCTCGTTCGTGGCGCTGTCTGCCAATCCGTGGGCTGCGTTCCAGACACCCAAGCAGACCGCACCGACGCAGACCGCAGACACGCTGGATGCCCAGTTCCAGCCACAGGTGGCGTCGATCACGAGCATGCTCCAGAGCGACCCCGAGAGCTATACCGCCTTGGTGGCGCTGGGAAACACGTACTTCGATTGGGCTGTTCAGAAGCAGCAGGCCAGCCAGAACTCGACAGCCACTCAGGGCGCGGACCTCCCGCTGTGGACCGCTGCCAAAGACGCGTACGCGCGTGCGGTGGCAGTCAAGGGCGATGAGCCGACGGTTCAGGTCGACTACGCCATCACGCTGTTCTACACCGGGGACTCGATCAAGGCGATCGCGGTCGCTGAAGACGTCATGAAGACCAACCCCGAGTTCGCACCGGCATGGTTCAATGCGGGCATCTTCTACCAGACCACGGGCGATGTGGCTAAGGCCACCGCTGCATTCGAGCAGTACCTGAAGCTCGACCCAAAGGGTTCCACGGGCGGGAGCCCGGACTTCGCCAAACAGCAGCTCGCGGAACTCAAGAAGAGCAGCACGGCCACAGCCACGCCGTAGCGAGCTGGAGCCCACCGAGCAGTACACGGGCGCCCCAAGGGCGCCCGTTTCGCATCCTGACATCAGAGGTCCGGGCGTTAAGGCATCTCCGAGCCGGTCATCAGCTTGGCCTCGTCCAGCGTGGGCGCGGTGGAGAAGATGCCGTTGAGCCGGGTGAGCGACAAGATGTTGTCCACGGTCTCATTGGTCACGAGGATCAGGTTGCCGCCCTGCGATCCGTATTCCTTGGACAGCGACAGCAGCAGACCGAGTCCTGAGCTGTCCAGGTACTCGAGCTGAGAGAGGTCGACAATGGTCGCGGGCGGCATCGACTTCAGCACGCTGTCGATGCTCATACGAAACGATGCACATTCGCCGTAGTCCAGATCGCCTTGAAGTCTGAGAAGCCAATAGGCTGGCTCTTGGGTGAGGTCTATCGTGAGTGCCATGTCGCCCTTCCTCGTCCGGGAGTTGTAGAGATGGTACCCGTTTCTCTGGGGAGTCCACGTATGACTCTCATACCCCAATTCGAGTGGTCAGGTTACTCGGCGCGCGCTACAATCCCTATCAGGTCCCCTAGGCAAGGAGTGCGTGGAAGTATGGAGCTTGAAATAAGTAGCGACGCGCAGGGTGACGTTTGCAACATCATTCTCAAAGGCGAGCTTGATGTGTACAGCGCTCCTCGTCTCAAGCAAGACCTCAGTGCCCGTATCGACGGTGGGTGCACGCAACTCATCTTGAACATGGAGGACGTCGGTTTTGTCGACAGCTCCGGTCTGGGCGTGCTCGTGAGCGCACTGCGTCGTGCGCGGGAGCGTGACGGTGGCGTGCGCATCGTGTGCACAAAGGAAAACATCCTGAAGATCTTCCGCATCACCGGCCTCGATAAGGTCTTCCCGATCTTCTCGGACAGTGAAGAGGCTCAGCGCTTCTAGCGTTTGGCCCGGCGGCCGGCACCGCCTGTGGGTGACGTCGCGGCGTGAGATCCGTGCTTGCAAGAAGGTGGGGTTGTGTTCGGAATCAGCGGCCTTGAGCTGCTCATCATAGTGCTGTTCGTGCTCATCGTGTTCGGGCCTGACAAGCTGCCCGAGCTCAGCCGCACGTTTGGCAAGACCATGCGCATGTTCAAGCGCGCCCAGGAAGACATGGAGCGCGTCATTCGCGCCGAAGTCTACGACCCCAACGCCGATAACGAGGACGTTGCGAGCGCCGCTCGTGCAAACGCCGAAGCCGAAGCCGAAGCTGCTCCGACCACCAAGGCCGCGACCATCTGGGCCTCGACCGAGGAAGACGACGAGGAGGAAGACGAGGAGTAGTCCTCGGCAGACACCATGCCTATCTCTCCCAAGCGCCTTCCCTTCTTCGAGCACATCGCCGAGCTGCGCCAGAGGCTCGTGATCATCATGATCACGCTGGTGGTAGGCTCCTCGATCCTGTACTTCGACCCGTTCTACACCGCGATTCTCGACTGGATCCTTGCGCCGATCAAAGACATGCTCCCCGCCGGTCAGCTCAACGTGTTCGGACCGTTCGAGACGTTCACGTTCCGCTTCAAGGTCTCGCTGTTCTCCGCGATTGTGATCTTCAGCCCCATCATCATCTGGCAGATCATGGCGTTCTTCCTACCGGCGTTGAAGCCTAAGGAGCGCCGTTGGTTCGTCCCCAGTTTTGTGGCGTCAGCGGTACTGTTCGTCGGTGGTGCCGCGTTCGCCTACTACGTGATCATGAAGCCTGCGTTCACGTTCATGTTCGCGCAGGGCGGCGACTTGGTTGCGCTCATTCCGGCCGCTGACAAGTTCTTGACGGGTATCGGTCTGATGCTCGTGGGCTTCGGGATGGCCTTTGAGATCCCCATCCTGGTCTTCTACGCGATCGGGCTGGGGCTGATTCCGTATGCGAAACTCCGCGCGAACTGGCGCTACGTCTACACCGGGCTTGCGATCATCGCCGCAGTGGCCACACCGGACTGGTCGCCTGTGACCATGGGCGCACTGGGCCTGTCGCTGCTGGCTCTCTATGAGGGCAGTCTGCTCCTTGCCCGAATCGTGTTCGGCAAGCGCATCAAGGAGCAGAGGGCGCAAGCGCTTGCCGGGGCCGAAGAGTAGATCTCGCCGTTTCGGCAGAGAGGCAATCCATGCATGAGATGGGAATCACACAAGGCATCCTGGACTCCTCTTTCGAGGCTGCCAAGGCGGCGGGTGCCACACGCATCATCGACATCCGCGTGAGTGTGGGCGAGCTCACCGAGGTGGTCGATTTCGCTCTGCAGTTCGCCTTCGAGGCGCTCACGCCCGGCACCATGGCCGAGGGGGCTACACTCACTGTGACCCACGTGCCGGCTCGCTCGCACTGCAACGCGTGCGGCCTGGACTACGCCCACGACCGCTTCCAGATGGTGTGTCAGCACTGTGATTCGTTCGACGTGGCGCTGCTGCACGGACGCGAGCTGCAGATAGACTCGATCGAGACCGAAGACGACGAGGACGCGCCGTCCACCCCGACGGCCCAGGAGTGACTCATGGCGACTATTGATGTATCCAGGCCCATCCTGGACCGCAACGAGAAGCTGGCTGCTGCCAACAGGGAGCTGTTCGATGCCAAGGGCGTGTTCGTGCTCGACCTGATGGCCTCGCCCGGGGCTGGCAAGACGTCGACCATCCTCGCCACCATCGCGGCGCTGCGCGAGCGCTACGGAATAGCAGTGATCGAGGGCGACATCGCGAGCAAGGTCGACGCCGAGAAGGTCAAGGCGCACGGGATTCCGGCGGTCCAGATCAACACGGGCGGCGCATGCCACCTGGAGTCCGACATGATCGGCCGAGCAATCGCTGCACTCGACCTCGACGCACTCGACTTGATAATCATCGAGAACGTGGGCAACCTGGTCTGCCCCACTGAGTTCTACTTGGGCGAGCACGCCAAGGTAATGATCCTCTCGGTGCCGGAGGGCCATGACAAACCGTACAAGTACCCGGGCATCTTTCAGATCTCCGAGGCTGTCATCTTGAACAAGATCGACACGCTTCCGGTATTCGACTTCGACGTCGCCGAATTCGAGGACGTTGTGCGCTCCCTGAATCCCGGTTCACCCATCTTCCA
The DNA here is from genome assembly GCA_038202795.1 of Coriobacteriia bacterium. GTDB lineage: Bacteria > Actinomycetota > Coriobacteriia > Anaerosomatales > PHET01 > PHET01. Next base: position 18,166 of record JBBREQ010000012.1, read on the forward strand.
CGTGGCCGCCACCAAAGGTGAGGGAATCGAGGCGTGGGCGGAGTGGCTCACGCAGCGCATCGAAGTCGTGCGCACCGCCGCGGGCAAGGAGCCCCGATGATCGCGCGCGCCGAGGCCTACGAACTGGTGAAGCAGCGCATCCCGCAGCCCAACCTGGTGGCGCACTGCGTCGCGACCGAGATCATCATGGAGGCGCTGGCGAAGAGGCTGGGCGTCTCCCCCAACGATGTGGAGCGCTGGGCGCTCGTGGGGCTGTTACACGACCTGGACTACGCGACCACCGCTGAGGACCCATCGAGCCATGGCAAGGTCAGCGCCGAGCTGCTCGCCGACGTGCTGGACGACGAGATGGTGCACGCCATTCTTGCGCATGCCTGTCACGCCGAGCGTGAGACGACGATGGACCACGCCCTGTGGTGCGCGGATCCCACCACGGGGTTCATCGTGGCCGCCGCGCTCGTGCGTCCCGAGAAGGACCTCGCGGGGGTGTCGGTCAAGAGCCTCAAGAAGCGGTGGAAAGAGGGCGCGTTTGCCAAGGGAGCCAACCGCGACCAGATGGCCGGGCACGAGCAGCTGGAGCTGGAGCGCGAGGAGTTCTTGGCGATCTCGCTCGAGGCGATGCAGAATCGCGCATCCGAGATAGGCTTCTAGCCCGCATCCTGCCTGCTTGTGGCGCGCTTCTGCTGCTCCTGAATCGTGGTACGGCCGTTCATCGTGGTTGGTGACTTGACGGGCGTGTGTATACTCGGCTGCAAAACTTCCGTGCAGCCCTTGGAGGCGCCCCCTTGAAGCTCGTCGTCACAGAGAAGAACATCGCGGCCAAGAAACTCGCCGAGATCCTGGCCGTTGGAAAGCCCAAGACCGACAAGGTCTACAACACGCCCATCTATAGCTTCCGGCGTGATGGCGAGGACTGGATCTCGGTTGGCCTGAAGGGCCATATCATGGGCGTGGACTTCCCCCAGCAGCTCGTCTACGACGGAGCGTGGAAGGCCGCGTGGGAAGAAGGCGCGGCCACCAAGGCGACTATTCCTGGCTCGCTTGCGGTGCCGCCTTGGCCCAAGAAGAAGCCGTTCACCGTCGACGGGGTCGACCTTAAGACCTGGAAGCTCGCCTCGCTTCCTTATCTGGTGTGGGCGCCGGTAGGCAAGGTACCGGCCGAGCGCGAGCTCATTCGCGCGCTCAAGAGTCTCGCCAAGAAGGCAGACGAGATCGTGATCGCCACCGACTTCGACCGTGAGGGTGAGCTTATCGGCAGCGATGCTCGGGGGCTGGTACGAGCGGCGAACAAGACCGCCCCGGTGTTTCGCGCGCGCTTCTCGGCGATCACCCGCGACGAGATAGAGCGGGCGTTCGCCGGACTCACCGAGGTGGACGACAACCTCGCGCAGGCGGGCGAGTCGCGCCAAGACATCGACCTGATATGGGGAGCGGTGCTCACGCGCTTCCTGACCATGGCCAAATACTCGGGGTTCGGCAACGTGAAGAGCGCCGGTCGCGTGCAGACGCCCACACTGGCACTCATCGTGGAGCGCGAGCTCGAGCGCGAAGCGTTCGTGCCCGAGACGTACTGGCAGGTCAAGGCGGGCTTCAAGACCCAGAAAGCGGCGGACTCAGACGCGGCGGAGTTTGCCGCCAGTCACGCGACCGAGCGCTTCAGCGACGAGAAGACGGCTCGAGCGGTAATGGACGCGGTGGCTGGGGCCACCGGTGGCGTCGTGTCTGCCGCCGAGAAGAAACGCCGCCAGGTCAAGCCACCCACACCGTTCAACACGACGGCCCTGCAGGCCGCTGCTGCGGCTGAGGGGCTCTCGCCGGGGCGCACCATGCGCATCGCCGAGACGCTGTACATGAACGGGCTCACGAGCTACCCCCGTGTCGACAACACCGTCTATCCGGCCTCGCTCGACCTAGGCGCGATTCTCGACACGCTTGCTGAAGTGCCGGTGTACCGCCAGTACGCGAAGCAGATCCTCGCGGCCGGGAAGCTCACGCCCACGCGTGGCGCCAAAGAGACGACCGACCACCCGCCGATCCACCCCACGGGTGCGGGTGATACCGACAAACTGAAGCCCGAAGAGTGGAAGCTCTACAACCTGATTGCGCGGCGCTTCATGGCCACGCTCTCGGGCCCCGCCACCATTGAAGGCACGAAGGTCACCATCGACGTTGCCGGGGAGCCGTTCGTCGCCAAGGGCGACATTCTGGTCACTCCCGGATTCCGGGCGATCTACCCCTACGGGCTCAAGAAGGACGAACAGCTTCCCGCGCTTCACGAAGGTGACCCGGTCGACTTCCTGGGCGCCGAGCTGTTCGAGAAGCAGACCGAGCCGCCTGCACGGTTCAGCCAAGGCAAGCTCATCCAGGAGATGGAGAAGCGGGGTCTGGGCACCAAGGCGACCCGACACGCCATCATCGAGCGCCTGGCCGAGGTCCGATACGTCGAGAATGACCCGGTCGAGCCGACCTGTCTGGGCCGTGCCGTCATCGAAGCGCTCTCCGCGTTCGCACCGCGCATCACCACCCCGGACATGACCGCTGAGCTCGAAGCCGAGATGGACCAGATCGCCAACGGGCGCACGACCCGCGAGAAGGTCGTGGGGCACTCGCGCGAGCTTCTCGGCAAGATCATGGACGACTTGATTCCCAAGGCTGCCGAGCTGGGAGAGACGCTGAAGTCGGCGACGGCCGCTGACGCCAAGGTGGGCGTATGCAAGAAGTCAGGGCACGACCTGCTGGTGAAGAGCTCCGCGAAGACCCGCGGCCAGTTCGTGGGATGCTCGGGCTGGCCTGAGTGCGACGTCACCTACCCGCTGCCGCAGGGCAAGATCGAGGCCGTACCGGAGCTGTGCCCCGAATGCGAGACGCCTCAGGTCAAGGTCATCCAGTTCCGCACCAAACCGCGGGTGATGTGCCTCGATCCAAACTGCCCTACCAACTACGAGCCTGAGGTCATAATCGGTACCTGCGCGAAGTGCGCCGAGGAGGGCCGCGTCGGCAACTTGAAGGTGCTGCGCTCGGCGCGTTCGCTCAAGCGTTTCGTGCGCTGCACCAACTACGACGTATGCGGAGTGAGCTATCCGCTGCCACAGCGGGGCACTATCGAACCCACCGGGGCGACGTGCGAATCGTGCTCGGCTCCCGAGGTCGTGGTCCAGACCGGTCGCGGACCCTGGCGCATCTGTATCGATCCGAACTGTCCGTCCAAGGCCGAGGCAGCGAAGAAGAAGGCCGCCCCGAAAGCCTCCACTGCCAAGCGCAAGCCTGCCGCGAAGGGCAAGTCCACCAAGAAGACGGCCCCGGCGAAGAAGAAACCGGCGGGCGAATAGGGTGAACTGCGGCGGCCGGGCGGGCATGAACTCAACACGAGCCGGGCTGACGCAGGGAGTGATCCAGTGATAATCGCGGTCGTTCAACACCGACTGAGAGGTTCGGCCGCCGAAGACGGGGTGGCGCTTCTGAGTGCCGCACAGGTTGCGGCTGAAGCCGGGGCGGAACTCGTGGTCTTCCCGGAGGTACCCGCTCTGGGCGGGGAGGACAACGCCGACCAGGCGATGCTCTACGCGTTACTGGGCGACATCGCCGGGCAGAGGATCATTCCGCAGTTGGGCGCGGACGCCACGGGCTTCGCAGGACTTGCGGAGGCACCGGAAGGACTCGAGGCGTTGGGTACGATGGCTCTGCTTGTGGGAGACGCCTGTGTCGATCTCGACGCCCTCGCGCAGCTTGCTGCCGGGGAGCCTGACTTGGCGGTGCTCATTCCCCGCGCGGAGAGCGAACTGCAGGCGGAGGCGTTCCTAGAGCTGGCTATCGCGCTGTCGGACTCGTTTGCAGGACTCGTGCTGGTGGCCGAGGCCAGCGGGGGCGAGTTGGGCGAGCCCGGACACGGGGGCAGCGCAATCATCTCGTGCGGCAAAGTGCTGGCAGAGGCGGTTGGTGACGAGGACGTGCTGATCGCCACGGTCGAGGTGCCGCTCGTGCAGCCATCCCCGCGTGACCCGCTTCCACAGCTGCCCACACTGCTGGCTCAGCGCGAAGCGACGCATCGCGGGAAGCGGCCGGAGGTCGACTACCTGGCCGACCTCACCGACAGAGGTGTGCGCGGCTGAGGCGATGAGGTCCGCTACTTCTGCATGGTAGAATCTCCGTGGTGCGCGCCCCTTGCGGCGCGCCGTCTCACATCGTTTCGAAAGAGGGGTTCGATGGGCTATCCCAAAGTGACCGTGGTAGGCGCTGGACAGGTGGGGGCCACCGCCGCGCAGCTGCTTCTGATGCACGAGATAGCCGACGTCGTCATGATCGATGTCGCAGAGGGCCTGCCGCAGGGAAAGGCGCTCGATCTGATGCACGCGCGCTCCATCGAGCGCTTCGAGCCCACCATCGTGGGCACCAATGATTACGCTGATACCGCGTCCTCCGACGTCGTGGTCATCACGGCTGGTCTGCCGCGCAAGCCCGGGATGACCCGCGATGATCTGCTGGCGGCCAACAGCGCCATCATGCGCAGTGTCATCGCGCAGGCGGTGCAGGCATCGCCCGACGCCGTGTACCTGTGCGTCACCAACCCGCTCGACATCATGACCTACCTCGCATTCAAGGAGTCCGGCCTGCCCAGCGAGCGCGTCTTGGGCATGGGAGGTGTGCTGGACTCGGCACGTTTCGCCTACGCCATCGCCGAGAAGACCGGTGCTCCCCTAGGCGAGATCGATGCGCTGGCCATGGGCGCTCACGGCGATGCGATGGTTCCCATGCCGCGGTTCAGCTCCGTGAACGGCGTACCTATCCCACAACTCCTGCCCGCCGCTGATGTCGACGCACTCGTCGAGCGCACCACGTTCGGCGGGGCCGAGGTGGTCGCGCTGCTCAAGACTGGCTCGGCGTTCTACGCGCCGGCGGCGAGCATCGTGGCCATGGCGCGCTCCATCATCAACGACACCGGCGACTCGCACTCGAGCTGCGTCTACCTGAACGGGGAGTACGGTATCAGCGACGTCTACCTGAGCGTCCCTGCCCGACTGGGCAAGGGTGGTGTGGAGGACATCCCGATCCTGCCGCTCGACGACGGTGAGCTCGATGCGCTCCAGGCTTCGGCTGCGAGCGTCGCGCTGGCCGTGGACGCGCTCGGCCTGCGGGGCTAGGGTGCTCAGCGCCTCGGCCATCGCAGAAGCAGTCCGTGAGGCGTTGCCTCGCATCGCGTGCACCTTGCGCGAGGATGTGGCTGCTGCGATCTCCTCGGCAGCCTTGGTCGAGCGTTCGCCGCGCGGCCGCGTTGTCCTCGAGCAGCTGGTCGACAACGCGCATATCGCAGCATCGCAGCTGGTTCCCGTGTGTCAGGACACCGGGACGGTGTGGGTGCGGGTCGAAGTGGGCGGCGATGAGTGCCTGTGTGGCGACGTGCTCGCACAGGTGAACGCTGCAGTAGCCGATGCGTATCGCGACGCGCGGCTGCGCATGTCGCTTGTCGCTGACGCGCTTCTCGACCGCTCCAACACGGGAGACAACACACCTGCGTTCGTGGACATCGCCTGGCGTCCGGGGACCGGCGCGACCGTGCACGTCATGCTCAAGGGCGGCGGCAGCGACAATGCGAGCCGCGTGGAGATGCTTGCTCCGGATGCCGGATTCGAGGCCATCAAGCAGGTCGTTCTCGAGACGGTCGAGACGCGTGCCACGGGCGCGTGCCCGCCGCTGCTCATAGGCGTGGGCGTGGGGGCGACCTTCGACAAGGTCGCCGGGCTCGCCAAACGCGCGCTCCTGCGCCGCCTTGACGAGCCGCCCGAAGACCCGCGCATCGCGGCGATGGAGGCCGAGCTACTCCGGGCAGTCAACGCGACGGGAATCGGTCCCGCTGGTCTGGGGGGCGATACGACCGCGCTGGGCGTGCATCTGCTCAGCGCGCCGTGCCACATCGCCGCATTGCCGGTCGCGGTGAACCTGGGCTGCTGTGCGGTCCGGTCGACGAGTGTGGAGGTTGCACCGTGACGCAGCCCAGTGCTGAGAGCATGACACCTGCTGCAGAGACGCACTCTGGCGGGGCATACCGTCGCCTGCTGCGTGACCCCCGCTTCCGTAGGCTGTGGTTCGCGCAGCTCGTCTCCGGTATCGGTGACTGGCTCGTCATAGGCCTTCTGATACCCATGGTGACCGCGCTGTCGGGCGGTTCGTCGTTCGCTGTGGCAGGCATTCTGATAGCCAAGATCATCCCGGCGCTCCTGTTCTCCTCGGTCACCGGCGTGTTGGTCGACCGGTTCGACCGCAGGCGGGTGATGATCGCTGCGGACTTGGTGCGGTTCTTCCTCGTGCTGCTGCTTCTGGGCTCCAACTCATTGGTCGTCATCTACGCGGTCGTCTTGCTCATGGAGACGGCATCGCTGTTCTTCTGGCCCGCGCGCAACTCGCTTATCCCCTACTTGGTCGACGAGAGCGACGTCACTGCAGCGAACGGCGCGATGTACACGACCCAACAGGCCTCAATGCTCATCGGGCTGACCGCATCGGGTGCGATTCTCGCCGGGTTCGAGTTGGCGGTCCGGATGGTGACAAACGCCGGACTCCCCATGGTCGACTCCTTTGTCGGCCTGTTCTCACCGGCTCTCCTTGGCCCGCGCGCGGGGTTCTTCCTCGACTCACTGACGTTCCTGATCTCGGCGGCGGTGGTGACGAGCATTCGGGTGACGGCGAAGAGCAGCACGACGCCCGAGCCATTCAGCATGTCGCTTCTGGGCCGAGACGCGCTCGACTCGTTTCGCTTCTTACGTGATCACCAGGAACTGCGCGGTTTGCTGGTCACGATCTTCTTCGCGATCCTTGGCGGGGGAGCGATCATTCCGGTTGGCCTGGACTACGTGAACTCGCTTGTGGGAGGCATCCCGTTTGCAGACCGCGTCGTGTGGCTCAAGCAGCTCTCCGGAACGCCACAGACGTTCATGCTCGTGTTTCTGGCGCTTGGCATGTTCGTGGGCGCATTGCTGGTCCCACAGCTTGAGAAACGCATGCGCCTGCAGCTGCTGTTCGCTGGCAGTGTGGGCATGTTCGGTCTATCGATGTTCGGGTTCGCGAGTGTTGAGCTCTACGCGGTTGCCGGGCTCTTCGTCGTTGCTGCGGGTGGCTGCATCGCGACATTGACCGTTGCTGGCAACAGCTACGTCGTGCACACCACCGCCGACGATATCCGCGGACGGGTGTTCACCGCGCTCGAGAGTGTCGTTCGCGTCGCGCTGCTGCTCTCGATGATCGTGATGGCGCCGCTCAACGACCTCGTGGGTAGCTACGTCACGACCTTTGCCGAGAACAAGGGCCTCCTGCCGCAGAATATGGTGCTCACGGGTCCGCGGCTGACGCTGCAACTCTCGGCCCTCATCGTGATAGGCGCCGCCGTGTACGGCTTCCGAACCCTGCAGTGGCGCAGCTGCGACCCGTGCCCCGAGGATGACGCGGACCCTATCGAGGAGAGTGCGTAGTGGCTGAACCGCGGCGCATCGATCTCCCGGTTTCCCGCGCCACACTGGCGCAGCTGCGCGTTGGCGATGACGTGCGGCTGTATGGTCCGGTCTACACGGCGCGTGACGCGACGCATGCCAGGCTGATGAGTGCGCTGGAGGGTCAGGGCGGGCTGCCGTTTGGGCTCGAGGGGCAGACGCTCTTCTACGCGGGCCCCACGCCGCCCGCGGCGGGTCGACCGGCCGGCGCCGTGGGTCCAACCACCGCCAAGCGTATGGACAGCACCACACCGCGCCTGCTCGAGGCGGGGATCGTCGCAACCATCGGGAAGGGTGCACGGTCTCCTGCGGTGATTGACGCGTGTGCTGCGACCGGCAGCGTGTACTTCGCCGCTGTGGGTGGGGCAGCAGCGTTACTCGCGACGTTCGTGACTGACGCTGAGGTCATCGCGTGGCCTGAGCTGGGTACTGAGGCGCTGGTGCGAATGGAGCTCGAGGGCCTGCCGGTGTTCGTCGCCATCGATTCGGCAGGCGGCGACCTCTATGCGCAGGCGCCGGCCGAGTGGCGGGCACACCACGAGGGGGCCTGCTGAGCATGCGAGGTGTCCTTCTCACGTTTGAAGGTGGCGAGGGCTCGGGCAAATCGACGCAGCTCAAGAGGCTCGTCGCCCAGATCGAATCGGTGGGCTTGGTTGCGCGCGCGCTGCGCGAGCCCGGCGGAACGGCTAGTGGCGAGGCGATTCGCCACATCCTTCTCGATCCACAGTCGGCTGGTCTCGACGCGCGGGCCGAGCTGCTGCTCTACGAGGCCGCACGCGCACAGCTGGTCGCCCAGGTCATCGAGCCCGCGCTAGCTGCGGGCGAGGTGGTCATCTGCGACCGCTTCTTTGACTCTTCGACCGCCTACCAGGGTTACGGACGCGGACTGGACCTCGAAGAGGTGACGCGCCTGAATCTGATCGCCACGGCTGGGCTGATGCCTGATCGCACGCTGCTGTTCGACATCGATCCGTCCCTTGGCGTCGGGCGTGCCGTGGGCACGGGTCAGGCGGATCGACTCGAGGCAGAGGACCAGGGATTCCACGAGCGGGTGCGTCAAGGATTCCTCGCGCTCGCGGCGGCAGACCCCCTGCGTTTTCGCGTGGTCGATGCTTCGGGTTCTGTTGAACAGGTGGAGCGGTCCGTGTGGGCGGTTGTCGAGGACCTGCTGCACTTCGACCGCGCGGGCGCGATCTGATGGTGCGCTGCGTCTGGGACGATATCGTCGGTCAGCCCAAGGTGACTGCGTTCCTGCGCGCCATCTCGAGCGCAGGCCGTGTAGGGCATGCGTATCTGTTTGTAGGTCCTCCCGGGGCAGGGAAGAAGACCGCCGCCCTTTCGCTGGCATGCGCGCTGTTTTGCGATGACAACGGATGCGGTGCTTGTCCGGTGTGCGTTCGGGTACGGCGACGCGTGCACCCGGACGTTCGGATCGTCTCACCCGAGGGCACGGCGGGCTACCTCAAAGAGCAGATCGATGCTGTCATCCATGACGTACAGCTGGCGCCCATCGAGGGCCCGTACAAGGTCTACATCTTCGAGAGCGCCGACCTGTTCAACGACAAGTCCGCCAACGCGTTCCTCAAGACGCTCGAGGAACCGCCCGCCGACGTGGTCATCATCCTGCTGGCCCATAGCTACGAACGCGTCATGCCAACGATCGCATCCCGGTGTCAGGTGGTACGCTTCCGGCGGATACCGCCCTCCGAGGCAGTCGCCGAGGTCGTTGCCCGCTCCGGCGCAGATCAGATCGAAGCAGCCGCAGCACTCGCGGCGGTGGGTGGTGTGGTCGTGCGAGCTCGCGACTTCCTTGCCAGCCCTTCTCGGCGAGCCGCCCGGGATGTCATACTGCGCACCCTGAAGGACCTTGCAGTGATGGACGAGTTCGACGTGCTCGTCGCCGCTAAGGAGCTCTTGGTGGCGGTCAAGGCGCCGCTTGACGAGGTCCGTACCGTGCAAGCTGCCGAACTCGCCGAGCGGTCCGACTTCATGGGAAAGGGCTCGAACAGATCTATTGAGGAGCGGCACAAGCGAGAGCTGACCGCCCGAGAACGTGAGGGAGTCGCCGAAGTTCTTAACGTGGCCGAGAGTTGGCTGCGCGATTGCTTGGTGTTGTCGCAGGGAGTGGGCGATCTGGTGGTCAACGCCGATGCGCTCGACGCGATGGAAGAGGTCGGCGCAGTCATCACTCCCCATGCCGCTGCAAGTGCGTTAGGGGCCGTGAATGAGGCCCGACGCCGTATTACGTATAATGTGACCCCACAGTTGGCCGTCGAGGCCATGCTGTTCGATCTCCGGGAGGTCTTACGATGCCCACGATAGTGGGAGTGAGGCTCCGGTTCTCGAAGACACTCTGGTTCGACCCAGCTGGCACCGAGCCGGTTGAGGGCGACTTTGTAATCGTCGAGACCGAGCGAGGAATAGAGCTCGGCACGGTAGTGCAGCCGCCGCATGAGGCGTCTGCCGAGGCCGTGCCGCGTGCATTGAAGCCCGTCCTTCGTGTAGCCAACGAGGAGGACTTGGAATACGCCCACGAGCTTGAACTCAAGGAGCGCGAGGCGCTGCCCAAGTTCCGAGAACTGGTCGAGCATTACCGGCTGGACATGAAGCCGGTCGCTGTCGAGTACGTCTTCGACGGCGACAAGATCATCTTCTACTTCTCGGCGGATGAGCGGGTGGACTTCCGCGAGCTGGTGAAGGATCTGGCCGCTCACTTTCATGCCCGCGTCGACATGCGCCAGATCGGCGTGCGCGATGAGGCCCGCGCGGTAGGCGGAGTGGGGCACTGCGGGCAGGTGCTGTGCTGCGTGCGTTTTGGCGGTGACTTCCAGCCTGTGTCGATACGCATGGCAAAAGAACAGGATCTGCCGCTGAACCCCTTGAAGATAAGCGGTCTTTGCGGCAGACTCATGTGCTGTCTGCGCTACGAGTTCGATGCGTACAAGGACTTCAAGGGCCGTGCCCCCAAGAAGGGCGCGATCATTGAGACGGCGGTCGGGCTGGCCAAAGTCGCGGATTTCAACACGCCGCGGGAGACGGTCACCATGCGTTTCGAAGGCGGCGACCGCGTGACCGTCCCGCTCAGTGGCATGACGTGCGGTAAGGGAGGCGGGTGTCCGTGCTGCGTGGACCGTGAGGTGCTCGCCGAGGCGGGCAACGCTGCGGCGATTGCGATGGCGACCGAGGAAGATGCAGCGGACGGAGAGCCGATCTTCCAGACGCCGGCGCCGCAGAAGCGGGAACGCGATCGGGGCGAGACACGCGATCGGGGCGAGAAGCGCGAACGGGGCGAGAAGCGCGAACGGAGCGCCGCACGCGAGCCCCAGGCAAGCAGGGACGAGCAGGAAAAGCAGGCCGAGCAAGGAAAGCAGACCGAGCCTGCAGCCGAGAAGAGCGGGACTCCCCGCCGTCGAAGGCGACGCGGAGGTTCGGGATCGGGCCAACCGGCTGGGGCGGAGACCGCCCAGCAGGCCCCGCGCGAGCCGGCCAAGCCGCCTGCAGGCGGGGAAGACGGCGGCCAGGCCAGCGGCGGCGAACAGCCTCCGACGGGCCGCAAACGCCGGAGGCGGCGCAGGTCCGGTGGCGGCGGAAGCGGAGACGCGACCCCGCAGGCGTGACATGACAGCGATATACAGGCCGACGTAGCTCAGCTGGTAGAGCAGCGCACTCGTAATGCGCAGGTCAGCGGTTCGAATCCGCTCGTCGGCTCCATGAACTTCCGAAGGCGGCCCTCAGGGGCCGCCTTCTGCAGGTGTGAGTAGAATGCGCTTTCGCATCCCCGTGCGTGCGCTATCCTGAGCAGATTCCGGGATCATTGCGTGCGAGGGGCACGAAATGCCGATCGAAAACAGACTGCCACGGCTGCGCGGATGGGTTCTACCCGCTTCGCTGGTCGTCGTGCTTGGTGCCATCGCAATCGTTCCGCGCGTCTTCGTACCTGCGGCGAGCCTGGTTGCGGGCTTGGTGCTGGCGATTCCCGCCGTTGCCATCGCAGCATGGGCGGGTGCCCGACTCACGGTATCGAGTGCACGCGTACTGGCAGCGTGCGCGACCGCGGTGACCGTGCTCGCTGTTTCGGCTGCGCTCTCGGCGAACGTCTCGGTGTCCCTTGCGGGCACGATCGAAGCGAGAACCGGGTGGGCGATGTGGGCTGTCGGGGTCGTCTGGCTGTGGGTTGGGGTCGTGCTGGGTTCTCGCTGCGGGCTCAAGCGTATTGCGGTGACTGTCGCCCTCATCGGGGTGGTCCTGAGTGGCGCAGCGGTGGGCGATGCTCTCGGCATCGTGAGAAACGCGGTGGGGTGGTCCATCAAGCCTGCGGGTCTGTTCGAGAATGCGCTGAGCTTGGGGCAGTTCCTCGTTCTCGCGCTCGGGTGTGCTCTGGCCTGGACCGTCGTCGCGTTGCAGCGGTGGGAGAAGCCGGTCGCCTGGGCCAGTGTGGCGGCGTGTGTGGCGGGCATCGCGCTGTCCGGGTCCCGGGGCGCATGGTTGGGGGCGGCGGCGGGTCTGCTGTTCGTTGTGGCGGTCTCCGCTGACTCCCGATTGCCCTCAATGCTGCGTCGCGGCGCAGGGATCGTATTGGGCCTTGGGGTTGTCGCGGGAATCGGTAGTATGGTTCTCGCCGCCTTCAGCTTGCAGCAGCCCCTGGTTGCCAGCGTCGACCGGCTGTCTACCGGCCGGCTCACTCTGTGGCATGCAGCGCTGCTCGACTTCGCAGACAGCCCACTTCTGGGCACGGGACCGGGTATGTACTCGTCGTTTGCGAGTTGGGGCCAGTCCTCCCAGGGTGCTCTCAGTGTCCAGTGGGCCAACGATCCGCACTCGGTCGTCTTGTACTGGCTCATCGGTGGCGGCGTGATCGGGTTTGTGGCGTTTGCGGTTGCGACTGTCATGATGCTGCGCCGCCTGGTGGTGGTGAGCCGCCGCTCGCTAGCGCTATCGGCGCTGGTGCTGGGCGCCGTGGGCTGGTCCGCGTCGACGCTGTTCACGTGGACCCATCCTTATTCGCTGCTAGCGGTCTCTGTAGTCATCGGCGCGTTGCTTGGCGCCTACGATGAGGCCAGCAGCGAACCCGATGCACCGGCGTGGACCCGTCCGGTAGCGGCTGTCTTGGCGGCTGCATTGATCGCGGTCGCGGGTGCCGCGGTTCTGCCGGGAATCCCGGACGAGTTCCGATGGGCTGGCATGCGCGATTCCGGTCAGGGCGGGACTGTGGCCTTTGCACAAGAAGTGGTGCAGCGCAGCGCCGACCCCGGCTACGCGGTGTGGCTGCTGACGAACGGACTGCCTCGGGCCGCGGCACAGCGACAGCTTGATACGGCCGCCGCAGTGAACATCGCGACGCAGGTGTTAGGGAACTTCGAGCCGGACATCGGCTGGTATGCGCCGCTGGCGCTCGCGTCGATCGAGGCGAAGTTCCGAGCAAGGTCCGCCGGGCTTGCCTCGGTCGACGAACTCGAGCGGGCGGTGGTGCAGGCCCGCGCAGCCGACAGGGGAAGCGGCTGCTTCGACTTCGTGGCTGCTGACCGATTTGCGCAGCTCGGTTTGGAGCGCCGTGCACTGGCCCACGCCCGGACCGCGCTCGGCTACCCGCTGAGCCCGGAGATTCGGGCGCGGCTGGAGCGCTACGTACGGCCCGACACGATCCCGCCGTAGCGTCTTCGCCGGCGGCTCCGACGGCCACAGAGCGGTGGGCATGCAGGATTCGTGCAGCCGATACCGAAGGCGTCGGTGAACGGCGGTGAGACGACGGCTGCACCGTTTACCGCTGCTCCACTACCGTTCACCGACGCAGGGACGCCTCTCGCTGGTAGTGAGGGCGGTGGCATGTGTTTACTTCCGTCATCCGATACGCCGGCCGGTGAGCTTCACGGTAATTCGGCTGCATTCGATAGCCGAGCGTGTCGGTTCGACGGACGTATCTCAGGGGAAGGGTGGGTTTCCGCAGCCATGTCGGCACCGCTCGATCTCATAGTGATCGCAGCATTCCTGGTCATAGGCATGCTGTTCGTGGTGGTGACGCTGTTCGCGTCGTGGTTGCTCAGCCCCAAGAAGCCTTCGGCCGAGAAGTCCACGACCTACGAGTGCGGCTCGGAGCCGGTCGGTTCCCCCTGGATCCAGTTTCGTGTGGGCTACTACGTCTACGCGCTACTCTACGTCGTCTTCGACATCGAAACGGTCTTCCTCTATCCGTGGGCGGTCGTGTTCAAGCAGACGGGATGGTTCGTCTTCGCCGAGATGATCATTTTCATCGGGATTCTCCTCGGTGGTCTCGCCTATGCTTGGAAAGAGGGGGCCCTCACGTGGCGCTAGACAAGCTGACCGGCGAGAATTCAGTGCTCTTCGTGCGCAGCGAGCAGCTCTTCGATCTCGCTCGGAGCAACTCGCTCTGGTACCTCGCATTCGGCATCGCCTGCTGTGCGATCGAGGGTCTCATGCATGCCTCGGGGCCGCGCTACGACTTCGATCGCATGGGCGTCTTCTTCCGCGCGAGTCCGCGCCAGGCCGACGTGATGATCGTCGCGGGCACCGTGAACCGCAAGATGGCCGATTCGGTCAAGCGTCTCTACGACCAGATGCCTGAGCCCAAGTGGGTCGTGGCCATGGGCGCCTGTGCCAGCACGGGTGGACCGTTCCGGGAGTATCCCAACGTCATCATGGGCGTGGACAAGATCATCCCGGTCGACGTCTACATCCCCGGATGCCCACCTCGTCCCGAGAGCGTGCACTTCGCGTTCATCGAACTCCAGAACAAGATCAGGAAGGCGGCTGAAGAGCGCGTTGCATCCCGACGTAACCGCGATAACTAGCGCCCTGAGGGCTGCGGGTGTCACGTCCGTCGAGGTCGAGCAGACCTCGCTGGGAGTGATCGTGCGCCCCCAGGTCCCCGAGCTCGCTGCGGTCCTGAGCGCACTGCGCGACGGTTCGTCCGTGTTCACGTTCATGGTGGATCTGTTCGGCATGGACACAGGAGATGCGGTCGAACTCACCTACCATCTGCGCTCTCTCTCGCGCGACGAGGAGATCTACGTGCGGGTCAGCGTCGCCTACGACGGCGCGTTCACAAGTGTCTGGGAAGCGTATCCGGCAGCGCTCATGCCTGAGCGCGAGATCGCCGAGATGTTCGGCCTCACGCTTCAGGGTCATCCCAACCCCAAGCGGTTGCTGACCACCGACGGCCTCGATCCCATGTTGCTCAAGCGAATCGAGATCAGAGGCGCCGAGGAGGTGCGTGCGCGATGACCGAGGACAGCAGACTGACTGTGGACGCCCCTGACGCGCCGCTCGCCGAGGGCTCCTACGTGCCCGCAGCGCTGCCGGTGGGGTTGCGCCGTGTGCCCTCGGGCGTCGACGAGGTATCCACCGAGCACCTCGTGGTCAACTTCGGTCCCCAGCATCCCTCGACGCACGGTGTACTGCGCATGATCATCGAAGCGGACGGTGAGGAAGTCGTTGGTGCAGAGATGTCGATCGGCTATCTGCATCGGGGTATCGAGAAGCTTGCCGAGCATCGGCGCTACAACGCCTTGGGCACTCTGATGGACCGGGGCGATTACGTCTCCGGCATCCACGGAGAGCTGGCCGTCGCACTGGCGACCGAGGCGCTGATCGAGGTCGAAGTGCCCGAGAAGGCCCACTGGATTCGCTCGCTCATGAGCGAGGTGAACCGCATCGCTTCACACCTGGTGTGGTACGGCACGTTTGGGTTGGACGCGGGCGGTATGGGCCAGTTCCTCTACGCGGTCCGCGACCGCGAGATGCTCCTCGACATTCTGGAGGCCGTGAGCGGTAGCCGGATGATGTTCAACTACATCCGGCCCGGCGGTGTTCTTGCGGATCTGCCGCAGGGCACCGACCGTAAGCTTCTCGAGTTCCTCGACCTGTTCGACATACACATCGAAGAGCACGACCAGCTCTTGGGTGGCAACGAGATCTTCCAGAGCCGGGTTCACGGCGTGGGCGTCATCGACAAGGAGACCGCGATCGCATTCGGTCTCACGGGAGCGAATCTGCGGGCGAGCGGGGTCGGCTTCGACGTTCGCCGCGACCGTCCTTACGCCGCCTATGACAAGCTCGAGTTCTCGGTACCCATGGCTGCCGAGGGTGACTGCTGGGCACGGTATGCAGTGCGTATGGAGGAGATGCGGCAGTCCGCCAGGATGGTCCGCCAGTGCCTGGAAGGCATGCCTGAAGGCGACTTCACCGCGAAGGTCCCCAAGGTGCTCCGACCGCCCGCCGGCGAGGCATACGCCGCCGTTGAGTCGCCGCGCGGCGAGTGGGGCGTCCACGTGGTGTCGGATGGCACTGAGTCTCCCTACCGGCTGCGGTACCGCCCGCCCGCGCTCTTCGCGCTTCAGGTGGTCGAAGCGATCATGCCCGGCTCCCTCATCGCGGATGCGATCGTCATGGCGGGCAGCGTCGATCTCGTGTTAGGGGAGATCGACCGATGAACATGATCCTCGTTGCATCCCTGAGGGTCATCGCCGCACTGGGCCTGATGCTGCTCAACGGCGTGGTGCTCATCTACATGCTGCGCAAGGTACTCGGCCACCTGCACGTGCGCCTCGGTCCGATGAACGTGGGCTGGCACGGCGTCCTACAGACACTCAATGACGTCTTGAAGCTGCTCACCAAAGAGGACCCGACGCCGACCAACGTCGATAAGGTGCTCTATTTCATGGCTCCGGCAATCGTGTTCGTGCCCTCGCTGGCCGCCTATGCGGCGCTGCCGTTCTCCAAGACGTGGGCGATCTCGAACCTTGCCACAGGCCTGCTGTTCACCTTCGCGATCATGTCGCTCGTTCCCTTGGGTGTCCTCATGGCAGGGTGGTCGAGTTCGAACAAGTGGTCGCTGCTGGGTGGCATGCGTGCCGTTGGTCAGCAGATCGCCTATGAGGTGCCGCTGCTCCTCTCGGCGCTTCCCATTGTGCTCATGGTTGGCTCACTGAATCTCAACGACATCGTGGCCGCCCAGGACCGGGTGTGGTTCTTCATCCCGCAGTTCCCGGCGCTACTGCTGTTCTTCATCGCGGCGTTGGTCGAGCTCAACCAGACACCGTTTGATATGTCCGAAGCGGAATCGGAGCTCGTGGCAGGATTCGCGAGCGAGTACTCGGCGATGAAGTTCGGTCTGCTCTTCCTCTCGGAGTTCAGCAATATGTTCGTCATGGCCGCACTGATCGTGACTCTGTTCTTCGGGGGCTGGTCGCTGCCGTTCGTGCCTGCAGAGATGCTCACTCCCATCGGCCCGCCTGTCATCTTCATGATCAAGACGTACCTGATCATCTTCTGCTTCATGTGGATTCGCGGCACGTTTCCCCGCGTGCGCGTCGATCAGCTTCAGCAGTTGGGGTGGAAGGTGCTCCTTCCCGCCAACCTCGTATGGCTGTTCGTCACGGGTCTCGCCGTCAAGGTGATTGAGGCGGTGGCCCGATGAAGATATGGGGAACCGGCCTTCTCAACGGATTGCGGATCTCGATGCGCAACATGCGTCGCGGCCCCATCACGATGCAGTACCCTTTCGAGAAGTACGAGCTGCCCGAGCGCGCTCGGTGGACCGTTGTGCCGCTCTACGACGCTGACGGCGTACCGGTGTGTACCGCGTGTATGACGTGCGTGAAGACATGTCCGGACCACGTGCTTGCCCTCGATTTCACAACCAACGAAGACCGCAGCAAGCACATCAACCACTTCTCGTACCAGCTGGGTGCCTGCATGATGTGCGGTCTGTGTGTCGAGGCCTGCCCGTTCACTGCCATCGCCATGAGCCACGACTACGAGTTGGCGCGCACCGATCCGGCCACGCTCGAGTATGACCTGCTAGCCGATGTAGCGGCCTACAAGCCCAAGCGTGACAAGCCGGCAACTCCTGCGCCGGTCACCCCCACCGAGTCCGCGCCCCAGTCTGAGCCGCCAGCCGCACAAGGAGGCGATGCCTCGTGACGACCACGGTAGCCCTCGTGCCCTTCGCGGTCCTCTCCATGCTCACGATCTGGTGCGCGGCCATGATGCTGTTCACTCGCAACGTCGTGCACGCTGCGTTTTGGATGCTCGCCTGCATGGTCTCGACCGCGGGTCTGTACCTGCTCCTCTCGGCCGAGTTTCTCGCGCTCGTTCAGCTTCTGGTCTACGCGGGCGCCGTCGCGGTGTTGGTGCTCTTCGTGGTCATGCTGACGTTGCGCCGTCGTGAGGACGCGGTGCGTACACGCGATTTCTCACTCCCCGCACTCGCCCTCGCGGCTTTGTTCGCGGTGCTGGGCTGGATGATGGTCATGTCGCTTCGGCCGGCCTACCCCGACACGTTGCCCGATGTCACTCCCGGGGTCGCGGAACTGGGACTCGAACTGTTCAGCACGTGGGTGCTGCCCTTCGAGATGGCCTCATTGATACTGCTGGTCGCGCTCGTGGGCGCGGTCTGGTGGTCGCAGGGGGTGAAGCGGTCGTGACGGTGGGCCTTCCTGCGTTCCTGCTGCTGGCCGCCCTCCTGTTCTCGCTGGGGCTCTACGGCGCCGTGTCGAAGAAGAGCGCGGTCATGGTTCTGATGTCACTCGAGCTCATGGCCAACGCGGTCAACATCAACCTCGTTGCATTCTCCCGATTCCTCACGCCGGAGAAGATGACGGGGCAGGTCTTCGCGATGTTCATGATGGTGGTTGCCGCCGCAGAGATCGGGTTGGGCCTTGCGCTCGTAATCGCGCTCTACCGGCAGACCAAGACCATCGAACTCGACCGAGTCGACGAGCTGAAGGGGTAGCCGGTGAACATCCTCGTTGCCATACCCCTCATTCCCGCGCTTGTGTTCCTGGTGTTCTTTCTCCTGCCCCGGCGTACGCGCACCCGTCTGCTCTTCCTGCCACTGGCCGCGATGGCGAGTTCACTCGTTCTGTCGCTCATCGCGGTCGCATCCGTGTTTCCCGGCGCCGAGAAGATCGCCGAGGAGGGCGCGCAGTTCACGTCGTATAGCATCGGCGTCATCGGCGGCGTTCCTCTGGACATCTCGCTGAGACTCGACCCGCTTGGCGCGCTGATGCTCCTTGTGGTGACGATCGTGGGCATGGCCGTGCAGGTCTACTCCCTGTCGTACATGAAAGGCGAGGAGCGCATCGCCTGGTACTACGCCGTGCTCTCGTTGTTCACGGCGGCGATGCTGACGTTGGTCCTCGCGGGCGACTTCCTGCTCTTCTACATGTCGTGGGAGGTCATGGGGCTCTGCTCGTATCTGCTCATCGGCTTCTGGAACACCAACGACGAGGCACGCAAAGCGTCTATCAAGGCGTTTCTGACTACACGCGTGGGTGATGTCGGGTTCGCGATCGGCCTCGCCTACATGTGGGCGACCGTGGGCTCGTTCGACATTCCCACCGTCATGGCCTCTGCGCCCAGTTGGGCCCCCGGCGTCGCCACTGCGATCGCCCTGCTGCTGTTCTTCGGGGCCATGGGTAAGTCAGCTCAGTTCCCGCTTCACATCTGGCTCCCCGACGCGATGGCAGGTCCCACGCCGGCATCCGCTCTCATCCACGCGGCAACGATGGTGGCAGCGGGCGTGTTTCTGGTGGCGCGCGCGCTGCCGATCTTCGAGGTGTCGGGCTTCGCGCTGCAGGCCGTGCTGGTCATTGGCGCGATCACCTCGTTGATGGCTGCATCGATGGGTGCGGTGCAACACGACATCAAGAAGGTGCTGGCGTACTCCACGATCTCTCAGCTGGGCTACATGTTCTTGGGATTAGGCAC
>JBBREQ010000013.1:0-37126 GCA_038202795.1 Coriobacteriia bacterium
GGTCAATGTGAACGATCGCGCTGTGGACCCGGTCGAGCTGCGGATGCGAGTAGGGCAGGTCTTTCAGAAGCCCAACCCGTTTCCTATGTCGATCTACGACAATGTCGCCTACGGGCCTCGCACGCACGGCATTCGGAAGCGTGCCGAACTCGATGCCTTGGTCGAGGAGTCGTTGAAGCGCGCGGCTCTGTGGAAAGAGACCAAGGATTCGCTCAAGAAGCACGCCTTCGAGCTCTCTGGCGGACAGCAGCAGCGGCTCTGCATCGCGCGTGCCCTCGCGACCGAGCCCGAGGTCCTGCTCATGGACGAGCCGGCGAGTGCGCTCGACCCGATCTCCTCGCAGCAGATCGAGGACACGATCGCCGAGCTCAAGTCCTCGGTGACGATCGTGATCGTGACCCACAACATGCAGCAGGCAGCGCGCATCAGCGACCGGACCGCATTCATGCTTCGCGACTCGATGGAACGGCCGGCGGCGCTGATCGAGGTGGGCGACACTAAGACGATGTTCACAAACCCCTCCGACAAGCGCACTGAGGCCTACATCACGGGCCGTTTCGGTTAGGCCCCACTCGACCTGACCCGACCTGCGCACCAGGTCGTTCGGCTCACGCAGCACGTTCGTTTCGGACTTCAGGGTTCGGATTCGCACCCCACAAAAAGTCAGGACGCGCCTGAGGGGGTAGGCGCGTCCTGTAAATCCTGAGGGGCGTATCCCGCCCGAGGGGGGAGGGTAGGCGGGTCGCCACGCTCTGCGCAAAAACTAGCAACGGGTATGCCATGATAGTGAGGCAAAGCGCCGTCTTCACGTATCCTCCAAAGGGTATGTGTGCACGTTCTTTCAAGACCCTGGAGCCTATATGAACGACCTCGCCATCCGCCCCGCCGAGCGCACTGACGCTGCAGCGCTGGGGGCCATCTACAACCACTATATCCGCACCTCGCCCGCCACGTTCGACACTGCCGAGAAGACCGTGGCCGAGCGTGAAGCGTGGCTCGGCCAGCACGGTGACGCCCACCCTGTGCTCGTAGCAGAGAGCAACGGCGCGGTTGTGGGATGGGGCGCGCTTTCACCGTGGAGCGGCCGCCCAGGCTGGCGACACACCGCGGAGGTTGCCGTCTACCTCGATCCGTCGGTGACCGGGCAGGGCGTTGGACCGGTGTTGCTCGAATCGCTGGTGGACGTTGCACGGCGCGCGGGCCACCACGTCCTGCTCAGCCAGATCGTCGCTCAGAATGAGGCGAGTCTGAAAATCACCGAGCGCGCGGGATTCGAGCGAGTAGGATTCATGCGAGAGGTCGGCTGGAAGTTCGACCGGTGGATCGATCTCGTGGTGATGGAGCTGGTGTTGTGACGTGACGGACGAGAGGGACGGTAACTGATGGCTAGTCCGAGCAAACCAGGGGAGACGACGACACTTCAACGAGTGTCTGACGGCTTCTCGGCGTTCATGCATCGGGAGACGTCCGGCGCGCTGGTGCTCCTCGCCGCCACCGTCATCGCGTTGATCGTGGCCAACACGGCACTCTTCCCGGCGTACGCGGCCTTCTGGCAGGAGCATGCGGGGTTCTTCATCATTGATTTCGCCTTCGAGCAGTCACTCGCGCACTGGGTCGATGATGCCTTCATGGCGCTGTTCTTCTTCGTTGTCGGCCTGGAGATCAAGCGCGAGTTCATCGTGGGTGAGCTCTCGACTCTTCGCGGCGCCGCACTACCGGTGATTGCAGCTGTCGGCGGCATTGTGGTGCCGGCTGGCATCTACGCCGCCCTGAACGTTGGGGGACCGGCGGCTCAGGGCTGGGGCGTCCCCATGGCCACCGACATCGCTTTCTCGCTGGGTGTGCTCGCGCTGCTTGGCACCAGGATACCCGTGGGCCTCAAGGTATTTCTGTCCGCGTTGGCCATTGCCGATGACATCGGCGCGATTCTCGTGATTGCGCTGTTCTATACCGAGAAGATCGCCACATCGTGGCTGTTTCTCGCGCTCGTTCCCCTGCTGATGCTCGTGCTCATGAACCGGATGGGAGTCGATCGGCCGGCGCCGTATTTCGTCGTGGCGAGCGTCTTGTGGTTCTGCTTCCTGAACTCGGGTATTCATGCGACCATCGCCGGCGTGATTGCTGCGTTCACCATTCCCGCGACTGCGAAGGTGTCGCCTCTCGATTTTGCGCAGTCCTGCCGGATCGAACTGGCCGACATCGAGCAGGCCGAGGTTTCTGGTGCGCACACCCTCGAGGACTACCGCCAGCAGCATGCGGCCCTTCGGATCAGGGATGTGGCGATTCTGAGTGCCGCCCCCCTTCAGCGACTTGAGATCGCGCTGCATCCCCTGACCGCATTCCTGATTTTGCCGCTGTTCGCCTTGGTCAACGCTGACATTCCGTTGGTAGGTGCTGCCGGGGGTGTCGTCAATCCGTGGGGGGCCGGTGTATTCCTGGGGCTGGTGGTGGGCAAACCGCTGGGAGTCGCGGGTGCCGCGTGGCTAGCGGCGCGGGCGGGGCTCGTCTCTCTGCCGTTTGGGGTGACGTGGAGACACATCATCGGCGCGGGGCTCCTGGCGGGCATTGGCTTCACCATGTCGTTGTTCGTGGCGAACCTCGCGTTCACGAACACGGACATCCAGACACAGGCGAAGGTCGCGATCTTGGCGGCTTCGCTGGTCGCAGGCGTGCTCGGCTACGTGTGGTTGAGACACTTCACACCCAACGCGGCAGCTGCTGAATCCACCACCTGAAAAGGAGTCCACGTGGCACACCTCAAGTTCGACCTCGCGAAGATCGCCAAACTCGACGACCCCGGCCGTTTCGAGACAATGCGTCCCGAGGTGATGTGGGCAGCGCTGGGCGACCCGTCTCCCAAGGTCATTATCGAGATCGGCGCGGGTACGGGGCTCTTCTCGGCCAAGTTCGCGGAGCTGGCTCCTGAGGTTACCGTCTACGCAGCGGACACGGAACCGGTGATGCTCGACTGGATGCGCCTACATCGCCCCGAGGTGGCCGCAGGGCGCATCATCCCGGTGCTGAGCGAAGAGGCCACGGTGCCGCTGGACAACGATCAGGCTCAGTTGGTGGCCATGCTCAATCTGCATCACGAGCTGGAGCAACCTGAGGCGCTGTACGCCGAGGCGCTTCGGATGCTCGCACCCGCCGGACAGCTGCTGGTTGTCGACTGGGCACCCATCGAGACCCCAAAGGGCCCGCCGCTCGCCATCCGTGCCAGTGCCGATGAGATAGTCACACTGCTGGAGCGTGTCGGCTTCACGAATGCCCGCGCGCACGATGGTGCGCTCCCGTGGCACTGGCTCGTGACGGCCGAGCGCCCGTGAGCCAACAAGGGGCGGCACTCAGCCTTTAGCGTCGCTTCGGAGCTTCGAGAACATGACGAGGTCAACGCGCTCACCATGCTGCAGGCGGTAGGCTCGCAGCACTCCCTCTCGCTGGAATCCGTTCGTAAGCGCCACCTGTTGTGAGGCAGCGTTGTCCTCATGCGTGATGATCTCAAGCCTCGCCAGCCCCAATGTGCGAAGTGCCCACTCCGAGATGAGCCGTACCGCCCCGGTGGCCACGCCCCGGCCGCGGTCCTGGGCGGCGACCCAGTAGCCCACCTCGCCGATTGCCTGGTCAGCGCAGGAGAGTTCGAGCGACACCGATCCCAGGAGCCGGCCCGGTGCATCGATGATCGCGAGACTCGCGCTGCGTCCCGCAGCGAGGTCCTCGTCTCGCGAAGCGAGCCAAGTGCGGACGCCTTCGACGGTGTGGTTGGGCGGGATGGACATATAGCGGGGAATCTGGGGATCTTGAACCATACGGTGCACGTCGGCGAGGTCATCGAGCGTCCACGGACGCAGAATGAGGGAACCATCGGTCAGCGAAGGGTAGTGCAGCATCAGTCCACCGTTCCGAAGCGTCCGTTCCAGCCATGTCCCTTAAGCGCCGAGTTCAGCTGGTTGCACATCCGTTGACGCGGGAAGGCGCCCGGTGGCAGCAGGTTGACGATGCCCACCAGGTCATCGGGCAAGTCGAGCGCTTCGGCACGGAGTATGGCATCGAGCCGGGACACACGCTTTGTGTCCCGGTACAGCGAGTCGATGAAGCGCTGGAGTATCTCTCGGTCGTCGTCGGCCATCAAGCCCCATTCTTCGTCTTGTGGGGAATGCGGAGTGCCAAAAGCAGCCTAGCTCAGCCAGTCTCTCACGGCGGATTCGACGCCCGCAGGGCCCGCATCAACGACCTCGGTGAAGCGCACCTGCGCCGAATCGAGTTCCGCGAGCGCTCGGGGTGCGCACGCTCCCTCGGTGGCGATCGCCTGCACCTGAGCGAGGAGTTCGACTCCACTCATGCCGTCGTATTCCGCGGGAAGCGAATCCGCATAGGGCAGTGCGCGCAGCGCCTTCAGCACGTCTGCACCGAACTTGGCCCAGTGGGCCGTTGAGACGACGAGCACAGGATTATCGTCGCGAGTCCGCTCGGCGACCTCCCAGGCCACGGCGGTGTGCGGGTCCATCAGGTAGCCCGTCTCATCGAACACCCGCTTGATCGTGCAGAGCGACTCGTCGTTGGTGACGAAGTCTCCCGCCATGAACTCGCGCATCGCGCGGAAGGTCTCGCGGTCGATTTGGAATCGCCTGTTCGCAGACAGCTCCTCCATCCAGGTGCGGACCGACTCGGGGCCGGCCAGATGGTAGAGCAGACGCTCGAGGTTGCTGGAGATCAGGATGTCCATGCTGGGACTGGGCGTGGTCACGAAACCGCGCTCGGAGATGTCGTAGACACCGGTCGCGATGAAGTCGGCGAGCACGTTGTTCTCGTTGCTCGCGCAGATCAGTCGGCCGATGGGCACACCCATGCGCTTGGCGTAGTACGCCCCCAGGATATTGCCGAAGTTGCCGGTGGGCACACATACGTCCATGGGCTCGCCGGCCTTCACTCCGCCGGCCGCCACCATGTCGGCATACGCGCTCACGTAGTAGACGATCTGGGGCATGAGACGCCCCCAGTTGATCGAGTTCGCCGAGGAGAGCGTCAGGCTCCGTTCATCGTGCAGCCATGAGGCGAACGATTCGTCCGCAAACGCCTGCTTGACGGCGGTCTGGCAGTCGTCGAAGTTGCCCCTCACGCCGAACACCGCCACGTTTCTTCCGTGCTGGGTCACCATCTGCTTGCGCTGGATGTCGCTCACGCCGTCTACCGGGTAGAAGACCACGACGTTGGTGTGAAGCCGGTCAGCGAACCCTTCGAGGGCGGCCTTGCCGGTGTCGCCGCTCGTCGCTACGAGAATCAGGAAGTCATCCTCGAGTTCCTTGCGCTCCTGTTTGAGCGTAACCGCCTCCGAGAAGAAGTGGGGTAGACACTGCAAGGCGATGTCCTTGAACGCGGACGTGGGCCCGTGCCACAGTTCGAGCACATGCATCCCGGCGGTCACCTCTTCGACCGGAGCGACGCGCACGTCATCCCACTGCACACCGTAGGCCTGCTGCATGAGGTGATCGATGCGCTTGGAGTCCAGATCGACCCCGAAGCGCGTGAAGACGGCCGCCGCGCGACGCCAGTACGGCATCTGTGCGAACGGGAGTATCTCCATGAGACTGAGCTCGGGCAGCGTCTCCGGTACGAACAGGCCCCCGCTGGGCGCGATGCCTTTCACCACGACGTCGGTGAAGGGAAGAACCCGCGGACTGCCTGTGCGTGTGTCGGTATAACCGATGAGGGTTTTCATGTACGGGATTCTACCCGACAGACCCTGCCGCGTGTCCCGTTAGACCGCTATGAGATGTCCGCGGCCTGTTTGAGAGGTGTCGTAGCCCGTGAGCCGTCGCGCTTTGGACTGGAACACTTGGCCGTGCAGCCGCTCCAGCAGGGGAGCTACGGCAGGGCTGTGGAGCCGAGCCCCCGGCCCACGCAACACTGCAGCAGGGCGATGTCGATCGAGGCGCTCTTGTACTCGGGGAGGGTTTCTTCCTCGTAGGCGATGACGCCCGCAGCCTCGCCCTGATGCTCGACCACCAGCACCCGGTAGTCCGGGTCGTCCAGCAGGTCGCGCCGGACCACCGCGGGGTCGGTTCCCCACCAGGGCGAGGTCTGCGGGTCGGCCGCGATCTTCTCGGCCAGGCGCTCGAGTTCGTCGCCGACGGGAGGACGGATCGCTACGCGCTCGCTGGCTATGCGGGGCAACGATGCGGAGAGCCTGGGTTGCTCGGGCATGGCGGACCCCTGTCTGCGTTGGTACGCTGTCCTCTCATCAGACTTCGTACCCTTTGGGGGACTCATGAAGTACGTCACCATAATCCTCGACGGTGCGAGCGGCTGGCCGCTGCCGGAGCTGGGCGGCAAGACCTGTCTTCAGGCCGCGAAAACACCGTATCTGGATGCCCTGGCGCGCGAGGGCACCGTGGGGCTGGCGCAGACCGTGCCGTCGGGAACCGAGCCCTCATCGGCGGCGGCGTGCACCTCGATCCTGGGGTACGACCCGATCGCCGACTACGTGGGCCGAGGCGCGATCGAGGCCGCGAGCAGGGGAATCGAGCTCGGGCCCGACGAGATCGCACTGCGACTCAATCTCGTGACCATTCGTGACGGCCTCATGGCAAGCTACGCGGCTGGGCACATCTCCACTGAGGAGTCGCGCGCGATCGTGATGGACATGGCGACAGAACTCGATGACGAGACGTTCCGGCTGTATCCCGGGGTAGCGTACCGCCACATACTGGTCGTGAAGGGTCATCCCGAGCTGCTCGACCTCACGTACACGCCGCCGCACGACATCTCCGACCGACCGGTGGAAGGTTGTCTGCCCACCGGCCCGGGCGCAGAGGTGCTACTCGAGTACATGGCGCGCGCGCGTCCCTTGCTCGAGAACATCGCCGTAAACGCCTGCCGCGCCGAGATCGGCGCGCTGCCCGCCACCGACGTCTGGCCGTTTTGGCCCGGCGTGCGTCCCTCGGGCATGGTCGCGTTCGCCGAGAAGCGCGGCATCAGCGCGGCTCTCACCAGTGGCGTCGATCTGCTCAATGGGCTCGCGGTGCTCGCCGGGATCGACCGGCTTGAGATTGCCGGTGTGACCGACGGCCCCGACACCGACTACGCGGCCCAGGCGGAAGGTGCGCTTGCCGCGCTCGCCGACCACGACATGGTGGTGATTCATATCGAATCGCCTGACGAGATGGGCCACGCGGGGGACGTTGCGGGCAAGATCGCCGCGATCGAGGCGATCGACCGAGAAGTGGTGTCCCGTGTCCGACGATGCACAGAGGAGCTGCGCATCTTGGCCATGCCCGACCACGCTACGCCCATAGAACTCAAGACTCACGTGGGTGAGCCGGTGCCGTTTCTTTTGTGGGGTCCCGGTATCGCGGCCAACGGGGCGCAGGCCTACGATTACTATTGGGGGGCTCGTACCGGGTTGGTGCTCGATCCGGGTCGCGAAGTCACCGATCTGCTGTTGAGCTGAGGGCCGCCCTAGATCTTGCCGGCGAGTACTCGACCGAGTGACTCGGCCTTATCGCACTCCCAGATGTCCAGGTCCGGGCGCGACTTCGACCAGGTCCCAGTGACTGCCAGCGAGCCCACGGTGCGGATACCGCCGGAACCCAGGGAGCGCCGCAGCTCGCGGATGGGGCCTGTGTTGTAGCCGAAGAACGTAGCGATCGGCTCGGGAGCGGTGGTGGCGGTGATGATGACCGCGCGCTTGGCCGCCCGAGCAGTGGGAACCAGCGGCACCTCACGTTCGGAGAAGCCGGGGAGGCGCAGCTGGCCGTTGTCGGCGAAGAAGCTCGACAGCCGGTCCATGACGGCCTGGAGCGAGCGGTCGGCTTTGCGGAAGTAGGCTGGGGTGCCAAAGATCACGCCGTCGCTCTCGGAGATCTTCTCGGCGAGACCGGGCAGGTCATCGTCGATCTTGCAGGCTCCGGTGAGGTTGCACATCTTGCAGCCGGTGCAGAAGCGGATGTCGTAGTCGGTGAGTCTGACCCGCTCGACCGTTGCGCCGGCATTTTCGGCAGATTTCGCCGCTAGTTCGACGGAGCGGCTGACAACACCGCGACTCCTGCTCGCGTCGATGGCGATGATCTTCACACGCAACCCCTCTCGCCTTGCCGGCACCATACTACGCCGGCTCTCCTCCGAACAGATGCCGTTGACCGATTCCCGGGCGCTCTGAGCCCGGGAGCGCACCCTCGCCAACGGCGCGAATGCAGTCGTCCAGCCAGTTGATCAGTGCGCGCTCACGCTCGGCGGCGCCATCGAGAGCTGTTTGCCGAAGCACCTCCGTGCGAGGACCCAGATGTCGGCCGGCAAGCTCCGAGGCGGCGTGAGTCAGCTCATCGAGTCGCCGATGATGCTCTGAGCGCCGGGACTCCAGAACGCCGAGGAGATCGTCGTCGGGCAAAGACGCTCCGAAATAGAGCTGGAGGAGGAACGGGTCGCGAAGCGCCGGCGCCGGATGGGAGGATGCCAGCCACTGGTCGAGGATCTCGCGTCCCGAACGGGTGATCTCGTAGATTCGGCGATCCGGGCGCCCCTTCTGACGTCGCGTGCTGACCGAAACATGCTTCGAGGACCTGAGACGCTCCAGAGTGCGGTAGATCTGGGCCTGATCCGCCGTCCAAAACGGTCTGAGGGCGTCATCAAAGCACCGGTTCTTCAGGTCGTAGCCGGTTCGCGGATGCTCGTTGAGAAGACCAAGGATTGCGTGATCCAATGACACAGAGCTGCCCCTCGTTTGGTATATATGACAGCGCATATAATAGACGAAACATATACGACAGCACAATCATCAAGTGGAAGTTGAGGGTTTTGGCGTTTGCGCTGGTAAAGCGCGTTACAAAACAGTCAAGTACAGATTGAATGTGGCTCAGAGGCTGCGTTGTGCGGTCAGTCGCCGAACTGCGCGCCGTGGAGGGCCGCGAAGGCGCCTCCCGCGGCGAGAAGTTCGCCATACGAGCCCTGCTCGACGATTCTGCCGCCCTCGAGTACCACGATTCGATGGGCATCGCGCACGGTTGAGAGCCTGTGCGCGATGATGAGCGCGGTTCGCCCCGCAAGGATGCCGCGCAGCCCGTTTTGGATCAGCAGTTCGGTCCGGGTGTCGACCGACGAGGTCGCTTCGTCCAGGACCAGGACGGCCGGATCGCCCACGATCGCTCGTGCGAAAGCCAGCAGCTGCCGCTGGCCCGTCGAGAGCGTGGAGCCCCGCTCACCCACTGCAGTGTCGAGGCCCTGGGGCAGAAGATCGATGAAATCCCCCGCCCCGGCGAGCTCGGCTGCGCGGCGCACGTCGGCGTCGCTGGCGGCAAGGTCCCCATAGCGGATGTTCTCGGCGATCGTCCCTGAGAACAAGAACGGCTCCTGCAACACGATGCCGAAGCTGCTGCGTAGCGAGTTGAGCGTCAGCGAGCGCACATCGTGTCCATCCAGAAGCACTGATCCATGGGTAGGGTCGTAGAAGCGCGCCGCGAGGTTGACCAGCGTGGTCTTGCCCGCTCCTGTAGGACCGACGATCGCCACGGTCTGGCCCGCGGGAACGGTCAGGTCGATGCCGTGGAGGATCTCCGCACCGGTACGGTAGGCGAAACGGACCGCGCGAAACTCGAGCCTCCCCCGCACGTCGACAGCCGGCACCGCGTGGGGCAGATCCGCCACCAGTGATGCGGTGTCGAGCAGTTGGAACACACGCTCGCCGCCGGCGAGTGCGGACTGGGTGTCGGAGTACAGCGACGAAAGCTGCGTGACCGCGTTGAAGAACTGGCGGGCATAGTTGAGAAACGCCACCACGACGCCGATGGTGATGATCCCCTGCGCAGCTCCCCAGCCTCCAAGGGCCGCCACCACAGCCGTTGCCGACGTGGAGATCACCGCGAGCACCGGAGAGAACGCCGAGGAGACCGTGGCCGCCCCGATGTTCGCATCGCGGTTGACCGCGTTGCGCGAGGAGAACTCGCTGCGGTTTCTGTCGGTGCGGTTGAAAGCCTGAGCCACCTTGATGCCACCCAGTTCCTCGGCAAGGGTCGCTGAGACGTCACCGATCGCCTCCTGGCGCTTTCTGAACGCGCGTCGAGCGATCATCCCGAAGAGGCGCGTGACGCCCAGCATGATCGGGACCGCCAACAGCGTAGCCAGCGCAAGTCGCCACTCCACGACGAGCATGAACGCGAGCGTGGCAACAAGGCTGAACGCAGAGGAGAGCAGTCGCCTGAAACCCTGAGAGAGGAATGAGTTGATCTGTTCGATATCGTTGATGAGCCGGCTCATGAGGTCACCGGACTCGACCGCCTCGAAATAGCCGACATCGAGGTCGACGACCTTGCCAAAGACCTCCGCCCTGACCTGGTAGAGAGCCTTCTGTCCCGCCGTGCCAAGCGTGAGGATCTGCATCCGCTGGGCGAACCAGCCCACGAGCGTTGCCGAGACCAAGAGCAGCGCCGGAACCGTGAGGGCCGAGGCGTCCCCGCTACCCTCCGCAGTTGTGGCGAGGTCGATGAGTCGACCCGTGAGAGCAGGTGTCGCTGCGATAGCCGCCGATGAGGCCACGAGCCACGCCATACCCGTTGCCACCTGTGCGCGATGTGGCAAGAGGTAGCGCATCAGGCGCCCCGCGACGACGCGAGTCGAGGTCGGCCGTTCGTCCTTGGCGATCGATCGCAGGGAGACCCCCGGTCCAGCCATCAGCGATCACCGTCCGGCTCAGGGGCGGGGCCGCAGCTCGAGGGAGCGACGGTTTCCTCGCCGCCGATCAGCTGGCTCGATGCGATCTGTGCGTACAGGCACGAGCGGCCGAGGAGCTCCTGATGTGTGCCGGTGTCGGCGATGCGGCCGTTCTCCAGCACGACCACCAGGTCCGCCCGGCGT
This sequence comes from Coriobacteriia bacterium, assembly GCA_038202795.1. Lineage (GTDB taxonomy): Bacteria > Actinomycetota > Coriobacteriia > Anaerosomatales > PHET01 > PHET01. Next base: position 10,843 of record JBBREQ010000013.1, read on the forward strand.
GCCGTTGCGAGCCTTTGTGCGACGATGAACGAGGTGCGACCTTCGATCAGCCGGTCGAGTTGTGAGCGAATCGCCGCCTCGGTCTCCGAGTCCACCGAGGAGGTCGAATCGTCCATCACAAGGATGCGCGGGTCGATGAGCAATGCTCGCGCTATCGCGATGCGCTGCCGCTGTCCACCCGAGAGTTTCACGCCACGCTCGCCCACCCGGGTGAGGTACCCCTCGGACAACTCCAAGATGAACTCATGGGCCTGGGCAGCGCGTGCGGCCGCTTCCACGTCTTGATCTGTGGCGTCGGGTCTTCCGTAGGCGATGTTCTCCCGCACGGTTCCTGAGAAGAGCACCGAGTCCTGCATGACGAAACCGACCTGACCGCGCAACGATGAGATCGTCACATCGCGCACGTCGTGGCCGTCAACGAACACGCCGCCGCCCGTCACGTCGTAGAACCGGGGTACGAGGTTCACGAGCGAGGTCTTGCCCGATCCGGTTGCTCCTACCACGGCCACGGTCGTTCCGGCCTCGACCGTAAGATTGATGCCGGAGAGCGTCTCGGAAGGCGAGCCCGGGTACCTGAGATGTACGTTCTCGAAGTGCACGAGCCCCGCCACCCGCTCAAGCGCGTGAGCATCCGTCTTCTCGTCGACGTCTTCCGGGGCATCGAGAATCTCAAACAGCCGCTCTGCGCTCGCGCTCGAGCGGGCGATCTGTTGAGCGCCGAAGCCCAGCACGAACAGTGGCTGGAGCAGGAGATACAGGTAGGCGGTGAAAGCGACCAGCTCGCCAACGGTCAGCGTCCCCTCGACTATCTGAACCGCCCCGGCCCACGTGACGAGTCCCACACCGATGGTGCCAATGCTGAACAGCAGTGGGAATGCGTTGGCGACGGTCTTGCGTACGCTCAGACCCTGTTCGAGCAGTTCGACATTGGCGTGGTCGTAGCGCTTCAGCTCGTAGTCCTCTCGGGCGAATGCACGGACCACTCGAACGCCGGCGACGTTCTCCTGCAAGACGGTGTTCAGGGCGGCGAGCCGGACTTGGAACTGCTTGAACATCGGCCCCAGCCGGCGGACGAACAACAGCAACACGCCGATGGTCGCAGGAAGTACGAGGATCGCGATCCACGCGAGCTGGGTGTCGAGCCTGAACAGGAGAGTCACAGCTCCACCTAAAAGGAGCACCGCAGAGACCGCCTGCACCAGGCCGCCGCCAACGAACTCGCGAACAAGATCCACGTCACTGGTGACGCGTGTGATGAGCTGCCCGGTCTGTGCCCGGTCGTGGTAGGCGAACGAGAGTCGCTGCAGCTTGTCGAAGATCGCGTTGCGCATGTCAAAGGCAGCGCCGTGGCTGGCGCGAGCCGAGAAGTAGCCCTGCAGGAAGCTCGCGAAGCCGCCCGCAGCAGCAAGCGCCACCAGCATCAGCGACGACGACAAGATGACATCCGGCTGGTTTCGGGAAATTCCCACGTCGATGAGTCGCTTGAGGTACTGGGGGCTCACCAGGTCGGCGATGGCTGATGCGAGAACCGCAACGACGCCCAACACCGCCCAGAGGGCGTAGGCCCGCATGAACCGCAGCGCTCTGATGAGGGCAGATGACATGCACGGGCTCCGTGATCGATGAACGCGGACGCTTAAGCGAGCCACGGGCGGTGGAACACAGCGCCGTTGATTCTACTCCTCGAGCCGCGAAGTCCTCCGATATGCGAACCGGCCCAGACGAGGTGTCCGGGCCGGTTCGCACAACAAGGAGGGGAAGGGGTCAGGCGCGGGACGACGCCTGGGAAGAAACGGGTCAGCGCCTCAGAATGACGAGCATGCGCTCGTACTCCTGGGTCGAGATGATTCCGCGCGCATAGCGAGCAGTGAGGATTCTCTCGGCTTCGTCGAGTGGGGACACGGGCTTTCTGGTCGAGCTCGGTGCGCCCGAGGGGTGAGATGTGGTGATGGCCCAAACGGCCATGAGCGCGAGCGCGATGCTTGCAAGGACTGCTGCTGTCATCTCACCCTCCTCGTGCGGGAATCGGGCCGGTCCGCTCAGGTCTCGAAGCGCCCGGGTTTGCTCCTGCAAGGAGTATCCCTCCGGGTTGAGAATCGCCCATGGACCGGCTATGGAGATGGAATGAAGACCATATGGGGTGGCGCGAGGTATCCTGTAGATGCATTCGGGGGATGGCGTACACGAGGAGGGCGTAGTGGTCGACGAGTACGCTGAGCCGGTCGACGAACGCGCGGGCGAAGCCGACGAGCTCGATGACCGAGAAGGCCAGAGCAAGCAACCGGCGGCATGGTTGCCGTGGCTCGTTCTCGCCATCGCGGTCGTGATTGTTGCAGTGCTGTTCTGGCGTTACGCGCAACCACCCGGCTTGGGTAACGAAGACTCCGCACCTGTTCTCACGGCGGCGCGCGTACCCAACGTCGTGGGCATGACTCAGAGTGCCGCAGTCGATGCGATCAAGCGCTCGGGATTCGTTGCGGAAGAAGACCTCGCGTTCAGCAGTGGGCAAGCACCCGGGATGGTCGTCTCGCAGGCCCCGACCGCCGGGACCAAGCTCACCAAGGGCGCTCCGGTCGTGATGGTGGTTGCCGTCGAGGTAGGAGAGGCGTCCGGTGTCACTGAGTCCACTCAGGGCGATGCGAACCGAGTCCCCAATGTCGTGGGGATGACTAAGCTGAGGGCCGATGAGCTGCTGACAGACACAGGCTATTGGGCCTCGACAAGCCAGGGCTATAGCACGTCGCGGCGCCGGGGAATCATCTACGACCAGACGCCGGATGCAGGAATGCGCGCGGGGTTGGGATCAACGGTGAACGCCATGGTGTCCCTAGGTCCTCCGCCCCCGGGCACGGTCCAGGTACCCAACGTCATCGGCGATTCGGTGAAGCAGGCCGTCGATGAGCTCGAGCACGCGGGACTCGATCCCCGTTCGATGGTCCAGTACCACCCCCAGTTTCCGAAGGTGGTGTTTCAGCAGAATCCGGTCGCAGGGACGCTGGCGCCCGTGGGTTCTCGGGTGTTCATTCTCTCCGGCGACTAGGTGTTCTGTGCCCAGTGAGGCGTGGTCATCGACCGGCCGGGCGCCCCCAGAACCGGGCGTGTGGGACCTAGACCTCGCTCGGGACCACTTCGACATGGCCCTCTGACTCGTCGATGCCTGCGCGTGGTCTGCGCGGCGGCAGGGTAGGGGAGGCCGTGGTCAGAGCCACCCCTGCCACGATCACCACCGTCCCCACAACCATTGCCGCGCTGACCGGCTCCGGCGGTACCAGTCCCAGGGTTCCCGCAAGCCACCCTGCGAACACGGCGATCACGGGGTTGACGTAGGCATACGTCATCACCTTGCTGGCAGGCAGGTGGGCGAGTGCGTAGATGAACGCCGTGAACGCGATACAGCTGCCGAAGATCGTGAGGTAGGCAAGAGCCGCCGCTCCCTTGGGGGTCAGCGTGAACCCACTCCACTCGCCAAGCAGCGTTCCTAGGCTCAGCGTTATCGCCCCGGCGATGAGCATCTCGTAGGCCGTGGCTACGATGCCGTCGACACGCACGGGGTTGCGTTTGCTGTAGATCGAGCCGGCGGTCCAAAGCCACGTCGCCACGATCTGGATGCCGATGCCCAGCATCTCGCTGGTGTTCGCGCTCAGCCCGGCGAGGCGCGGCCACAGCAGGATACCCAAGCCCACAAAGCCCACTACGAGTCCGACCCAGCCCCAAGGTCCTGGGCGCTGCATGTCGGGAAACACGGATTCGGCGAGTGCTATCCACAGCGGCAGGAGCGCGACGATGAGCGCCGAGAGGCCGGAGGGCACGTACTGCTCGGCGAGCATGGTTCCGTACTGGCCTCCCACGAGCAGGAGAATGCCGGCGATGCTCAGCACGCTCAGCGCGCGAGGTTCGACTCTGAGGTCGGAGCCGCGCATCTTCGCTATCGCGAACAGAATCGCGGCCGCGGGCAGCGTGCGCAGGCCGGCGAAGAGCGCAGGTGGCAGGTTCGCGTCCAGCCCCACCTTGATGCCGAGGTATGTGGTGCCCCAGACGATGTAGAGCGTGAGCATCGACAGGACGACCTTCGCGCGGTTCGACAAGACGGCCCTCCTGGGACATGCGCGGTCGAGGCTTGTCAGTGTAGTCCACACCATGCGCCAAGTGAGTCGGCACACTCTCGCAGGCTGGCTCGGCGAGCGGAGCGCATTAACGCTACACTGACGTCATGCAGTACACCTACGAGTATCCACGTCCCGCTCTGTGTTGCGACACCGTCGTGTTCTGTGGTTCGCCCGCAGAGCGCAAGGTGCTGCTCGTGTTGCGCGGTGCCGAGCCCTTTCGCGAGTGCTGGGCCTTGCCTGGTGGCTTCGTCGACGAAGGCGAGAGGCCGGTAGCTGCCGCACGCCGCGAGCTTGCCGAGGAGACCGGGCTCATCTGGGAAGGGCCGCTCGTGCCGATTGGGACCTTCGCCGATCCGGGCCGTGACCCGCGTGGCTGGACCGCGAGCGCCGCCTATCTGGCCGATATCGGTCTTGATGAGCCGCTGGTGGTCTCCGGCGATGACGCCGCAGAGGCCGAGTGGTTCTCGGCTAACGAACTCCCTGAGCAGCTGGCCTTCGACCATGCGGATATCGTCGCAGCCGCTCTCTGGCGCCTCAACTGCCTGTAGAGGCTGCTTCGTCGTGACGCCTGTACCGGAAGGTGAGCCATGCCCGACATCATGATGAGACTCGGCCGAGAAGTACTTGTGCTCGACGGCGCCATGGGCACGATGCTTCAGAACGCCGGGCTGCCCGCGGGTGAATGTCCCGAGCTCCTCAACATCACCGCGCCCGACATGGTAGGCCAGGTGCTGAGTCTCTACGCGCTGGCCGGCAGCGATTGCTGTCTCACCAACACCTTTGGCGGTTCGGGGCCCAAGCTGGCCGAGTACGGCTACGCCGATCGTGTCGAGGAGTTCAACCGCGCGGCGGTCAAGATCGCCAAGCAGAGCGGCGCGCCGCACGTCCTAGGCGACATGGGTCCGACCGGGCTTGTGATGCAGCCGCTGGGGTCCGCGACGTTTGAGGAAGTATTCTCGGCGTTCGCGGAGCAGGCCAAGGCACTCGCCGCCGAGGGGCCTGACGCGATCTTCATCGAGACGATGACCGACATCGCCGAGGCGCGCTGTGCGGTACTCGCCGCCAAGAGTGTGTGTGAGCTGCCCGTGATAGCGAGCTGCACGTTTGGACTCACGGGGCGCATGGACCTGTCCGGCACGGATCCGGCGACTGCGGCGGTGATTCTCGAGGCCGCAGGCGCGGATGCGGTGGGCATGAACTGCGGCCTGGGACCTGCTCAGATGCTGCCCCTGCTCACGCAGATGGTGGCGGCCACTACGCTGCCGGTGGTCGTGCAACCCAACGCCGGGCTCCCCACGCTGAGCGATGAGGGCAAGACGGTGTTTCCGGGCACGCCCGATGAGATGGGGGCGTTCGCCCAGAATGCGTGGCGTGCGGGAGTGGCTGCGGTGGGTTCCTGCTGTGGGTCCTCGCCTGCCTACACCGGCGCGATAGTGGATGCAGTGGCCGACAAAGATGTGGTGGCGGTTCCGGGCAGAGGGCTGCCGGGAACAGTGCTTGCGGGGCCTCGGCGCATGGTGGCCATTGGGAGCGGTCAGCCACTCCGCGTCATCGGAGAGCGCATCAACCCGACGGGAAAGCCGGCCCTCAAGGAGTCGCTGCTCGCGGGCTCGATGAGCGTCGTGCGGACGTTCGCTTCCGAACAGGAGGAGGCTGGAGCCGACCTGCTGGACGTGAATGTGGGCGCGGCGGGCGTTGACGCTGCCGTTGTTCTGCCGGCGGCTGTGCTTGCGTGCGTGGGCACGAGCGAGCTGCCGCTGGTCATCGACACGACCGACCCAATCGCTCTTGAGGCGGCCCTGCGCGTCTACCCCGGCAGGGCGCTCATCAACAGCGTCAATGGGGATTCAGAGTCGCTTGAGGCGGTGCTGCCACTGGCTGAGCGCTATGGGGCGGCTGTGGTAGTGCTCGCTCTCGATGACCAAGGGATTCCCCCGACTGCCGAAGGACGGATGGCGATTGTCGAGCGGGTCCGCTCACAGGCGCGGGAGCACGGGCTGCTCGATCGCGACCTGGTGGTCGATGCGCTCGTGATGACCGCTGCGACCGACGCCGAGGCGCCGGCGACGACCGTCGCTGCGGTGCGTGCGGCTCGCGAGGCGGGGCTGGCGACGGTGCTGGGCGTCTCGAACGTGTCGCATGGCCTGCCGGATCGTGCGTTGCTCAACGCGGCATTCATCGATGCTGCCGCGGCTGCGGGGCTCGATTCCGCGATTGCGAATCCCGGCGATCACGTCGCGATGGAGGCAGTGCGGCTGGTGAGTCAGGCGCGGGTCGCAGGTGAGGACCCGGACGCGCATGGCGAGGCGTGGCCGGCGTGGACTGCGGCCTATGAAGCTGCGCTCGCCAAGGCGGCGTCCGGTGTGGAAGCCGTGGCCGGTTCCGCCGAAGGAGCCGACGCCGCCGCGCGCAATCCACGCGAGGTGCTCGAGACAGCGGTACTGCGCGGTGACGTTGATGCCGCTCCGGCGCTGGCTGACGCGGTGATAGCCGCAGGGACGCCAGCCGAGAACGTCATCGGTGAAGTGCTCACGCCCGCTATCCAGCGCATGGGGGATGCCTACGGTCGTGGTGAGGTGTTCCTGCCGCAGATGATAGTGGCCGCCGAGGCGATGAAGGCGGCCGTCGCGCGGATCAAGACGCACCTTCCGGAGGGCGGTAAGGGTTCCTCGGCGGGCAGGGTGGTCTTTGCGACGGTGAAGGGCGATATCCACTCGATTGGGAAAGACATCTGCGTGTCGCTTCTGGAGAGCCAGGGCTTCGAGGTCGATGACCTGGGCGTGGATGCGGCGGTGGACGCGGTCATGGCTGCAGCGGTGGATGCTGATGCCGTGTGCCTCTCGGCGCTCATGACCACCACGCTGCCCGCGATGAGTGCGACGGTGGCGGCGCTGCGTGATTCCTACGCTGAGCTGCCGGTCTTCGTGGGCGGCGCTGTGGTGACCGCCGAGTGGGCGAAGGGCATCGGCGCGGGGTACTCGGCGGATGCGCCCGGGTGCGTCGAGGTCGTGCGCGAGAGTACCGCGAGGAGTGCACGATGATCATCACCAAGCCGCGCGATTGGGCGCGCATCAGGGCGAACCTGGAGAGCATCGATGCGAAGTCGGTGTTCCTGATGGGTTGTGGCCAGTGCGCGACGGTGGCGAGCACGGGCGGCGAGAAAGAGCTGATGGTCGCCAAGGCGCGCCTGGAGGCCGAGGGCTATGCGGTGACGGGCTGGGCGGTGGGCGAGGTCGCCTGCCACTTGGGTGGCACCAAGCTTGAGACGCGCAAGCACTTCGGATCGGTGGATGCCGCCGATGCGGTGCTGGTGCTCACCTGTGGCGCGGGCGTACAGACAGTCGCCGACGCCGTAAGCAAGCCGGTGTTCCCCGGTCTCGAGAGTGCGTTTCTGGGCACGGTCATCCGGCATGGTGTGTACGAAGAGCGCTGCCAGACCTGCGGAGACTGCGTGCTCGATCTCACCGCGGGAATCTGTCCGGTCACCACGTGTCCCAAGGGGCTCCTGAACGGCCCGTGTGGCGGCATGTGGAACGGCATGTGCGAGGTCCAGACCGATCGTGAGTGCACACACGTGCGCATCCGCCATCGTCTTGCCGAGCAGGGGAGGAGCGGGTCTCGGGTGATTCCTGCCAAGGACAACTCGGTCAAGCTCAAGCCTGGCTCGGTCAATACGCGGGAGGGGAAGACGACGTGAGCCGGCTGCGCGACGCGCTCGACCGTGGCGAATTCGTGGTCACCGGTGAGGTGGCCCCGCCGCACGGCACCGACTACTCGGCGATGCAGGCGAGCCTCGATACGCTGGGGCCGCTCTGCCACGCCATCAACATCACGGACAACCAAGGTGCGACGCTGCACCTGAGTTCGCTGGCGGCGTCCAAGGCGGCGCTCGAAGCCGGCTTTGAGCCGATCTTCCAGCAGACGTGCAGGGACAGGAACCGCCTCGCGCTGCAAAGCGACCTGCTGGCGGCCTGGACGCTGGGGCTTGAAAACGTGCTCATGGTCACGGGCGACGACCCCAGAAGTGGCGACCACTCGAAGGCCAAGGGCGTGTTCGACCTCGACTCCACGCAGCTGCTGGCGGTCGCCAAAGGCATGAACGAGGGCGTCGACATGGTGGGCAGCGAGCTCACCGGAGGGACGAACTTCCTGCTGGGCGGCGCGATGTTTCCCGAGGCGGAGCCGTGGGACATCCAGCTCGAGCGCGCGATTCAGAAAGCCGAGGCGGGCGCGACGTTTTTCCAGACCCAGGCGGTGATGGATACCGAGAAGCTCGCGCGCGCTGTGGAGGCGCTGGCGCCCTATGGGGTGAAGCTCATCGCTAGCATCCTGCTGCTCAAGAACGGGCGCGTTGTCGATTTCGTCAACACGAGGCTCGCCGGGATGATGATCCCCGAGCACATCGGCGCGCGAATCAAGGGCGCCGATGACCCTCTGGAAGAGGCGATCGTGCTGGCCACCGAGCAGGTGCGCGAGATCCGACACATCGCGCACGGGGTCCACGTCATGCCGCTGGGCGCGGACAACGTGGTGGAGCGCATTCTCGAGGATGCCGGAGTCTAACGCTGGGGCATCGGTGCGCGGGAGCGGGTGCTACACTACTGCGCACTATTCTCGGTCAGCAGTGCATAACAGGAGGATTTCATGCGCATCGCAGTGCTCGGTGGCGGTCCTGGTGGGTACTCGGCAGCGTTCGAGGCGGCTCGTCTTGGAGCCGACGTCGTGTTGGTCGAGCGAGAGCGTCTGGGCGGCACGTGCCTGAACTGGGGATGCATCCCCACCAAGACCATCCTGCGCTCGGCACACATCGTCGCTGATACGCGTGACGCGCAGGAGTTCGGGCTGGTCTCTGACGTGGCAACTGTCGACATCGACCGGCTGCGTGCGCGCAAGGAAGGCGTGGTCGACGAGCTGGTGGGCCAGATCGAGAGCAACGCCCGGCGGCTCAAGGTCGAGGTGGTCTACGGCGAGGGGCGCCTGAGCGGCCCCAAGACGATCGCGGTCGCGCTCGCGGACGGGACGTCACACTCCGTCGAGGCGGACGCCGTGATACTTGCCACCGGCTCGGTGGTCTTCAAGCTGCCCAGCATCGACCACGACCTTGAGGGCGTGTGGACGAGCGATCACGCCGTGGCGCTCAGCGAGATTCCCCAAGACATCGTCATCATCGGTGGAGGCGTCATCGGCCTCGAGTTCGCGTGCGCGTATGCGGCCTTTGGGTCGCGGGTCGTGGTAGTCGAGCTCATGGACCAGCTGCTTCCCGGCAACGACAAGCGCGTCGCCCGAGCCATGCAGGCCTCGCTTGCCGAGAAGGGTGTGGAGTTCTACATCGGCGACGCGGTCGAAAGTGTCGAGCGTCGCGACGACAAGATGTTCTCGGCACTCAAGAGCGGCGGGGTGCTGGAAAGCGATATCGTGATGAGCGCTGTGGGTCGCATGCCCAACTCCGCGGGCTTTGGCTACGAGGAGGCCGGCATCGAGTTCGATCGCCGCGCGCTCAAGGTCGACGAGTTCTTCCGCACCAACGTCGAGGGCGTCTACGCGATCGGAGATCTCATCGGCGGCATGATGCTCGCGCACGTGGCCGAAGAGGAAGGCGTGCTCGCGGCCCGCAACGCGGTGGCTGCGCTGAAGGGCGAGGACCACCTCGAGTCGATCGACTACTCGGCGATTCCAGCGGCCGTCTACACGTTCCCCGAGGTGGGAGTGGTAGGCAGTTCGCGCGAGAGCGCCAAGGAGCGCGGTGTCGACGCGGTGCAGGCTGTGGCGAAGTTCGCCGCCAACGGCAAGGCGCTGGGCGAGGGCGAGAGCGACGGGTTCGTGCAGCTCGTGGCCGAGAAGGGGACGGGCAGAATCGTTGGCTGCCAGATCGTGGGTCCGCACGCAGTCGAGATCATCCAGGAGGTCGCTGTGGCGAAGCGCTGGGGTATCACGGTGGGGCAGCTCGCGGAAACGGTCCACGGCCACCCCACGGTAGGCGAGGTCATCAAGTTCGCCGCGATCGATGCTGCGAACAAGATCTAGCGTGGACCGCCCGCATGGAGCTACGCCTGAGACCAAGCGGCTGCCAGCGTGGCTGCGTCGTCCCATCGCGCGCACCGGAGCATACGCACAGGTCGACGGGATTCTGGGCGAGCTGAATCTCAATACCGTCTGCCAGAGTGCGAAGTGCCCTAACCGGGGCGAGTGCTTCAGCGAGGGCACGGCCACGTTCCTGATCATGGGGGGCGTGTGCACGCGCAACTGCCGGTTCTGTGCGGTTGAGTCGCGCGTGCCTGAACCACTCGATCCCGATGAGCCACGCAGGGTGGCCGAGGCGGTTTCGCGCATGGGACTCAAGCACGTGGTGATCACCACGGTGACTCGGGATGACGTGGCGGACGGAGGCGCGGCGCACTTCGTGGCGACCATCCAGGCGGTGCGGACCGCGGCGCCCGAGGCGGCTGTTGAGGTGCTCACGAGCGACTTCGCGGGCGACGAGGACGCGGTCGACTTAGTTGCGGCGGCGAGACCCGATGTGTTCAACCACAACCTCGAAACGGTTCCGCGGCTCTATCCCGACGTGCGCCCCGAGGCGGTGTACGAGCGCTCGTTGCGGGTGCTCGAGCGTGTCCGGGAGACTCAGCCGGACCTTCCCACGAAGTCCGGGCTCATGCTGGGACTGGGCGAGACCCACGACGAGGTCGTCTCGGTCATGCGCGATCTGCGGGCGCACGGAGTCGAGATGCTTACGCTGGGGCAGTACCTGCGGCCGAGCTCGGCGCACCTGCCGGTAGTTGCTTTCGTCGAACCCGCAGTGTTCGCCCAGCTTGCGCGCGAGGCGTATGCGATGGGATTCTCGGCAGTGGCCAGCGCGCCGTTCGTGCGCTCGAGCTATCACGCCGGTGAGCTCGCCGAGAAGAGTGCGGACAGCGAAAGCTGAATCCGGTTGGCCGCAGGCAGGCACGCTACTCGGCGGGGGCTACGGGCGGTAGCGGCGAGCCGGCACGATCGCGCCCCGCGCCCTTGGCGGCGTAGAGGGAACGGTCCGCAGCGGCGATGAGGGTCTCGGCGTGCACCTTCGCGCCTCCCGGCGCCCACGAACCGCCCACGCTCACGCTCACGCTTCGGGAGCTGCCCTGGGCCTCGAGAGGGGTCGAGCGGACTGCTTCGACGATGCGCTCCATGAGCGTGGCAAGCTCGACGTCGTCGCTTTCCGGTGCCAGGACTATGAACTCGTCGCCTCCGAACCGGCCGACCACATCCGAGGTTCGGATCGCACTCTGGATGGCCGCTGAAATCGTGAGGAGGGCCTCATCGCCCGCGGGGTGGCCCCATGAGTCGTTGATGACCTTGAAGTAGTCGACGTCGATGAGCGCGATGCCGACGGGGCGGTTGTAGCGTTCCGACCACGAAAGCCACTGGTCGAGGTGGGGTAGCAGCCCTCTGCGGTTGTACAGGCCGGTGAGCTGATCGCGCATCGCGAGCGCCGCCAAGCGCTGCTGGTCGCGGTAGGCTCGCGTGAGGACTCGCGCGAGGAACGAAGCGAGCCCGGACTCGGTGTGGTGGCGCTCGATGGCTCCTACCACGCGCAGCACGTGACGCGAGTATGCCTCGCGCACCTCGATCTTGCCTCCGGGCTGCATAAGATCGGTCAGCTCACCGAATACGGGGTCGAGCATGTAGAACTCGAGATGCGCTGCGAGATCGAGCATCTGGTTCGTGGTGAGCGTGGTGCAGTCCACGGGCACCGCGCTGACCACTTCGGATTCGATCCGCTTGAGGCGGGAGGCCAGGTCGTGCTCATCGGCGATGTCCGGAACCAGACCGGCCTTCCAGGCGTCGAGCAGATCAGACCACCACTTGACGTGATCGAGCTCTTCTCGGCCCATGAGCTTGAACACATGGCTCAAGTCCTCATCGGCACATGAGTCGGCGAGGTCCGCATACACCTGAGCCGCGGTTTCATCAAGCGACACCGCAAGCTCGAGAATTTCGCGCATGGAAGTCTCCTGTTCTATGCAGAACGTCAGTTAGTCTATGCCCGAGCAGAGGCGGACGCTCACGAATTGCGGGGAATCTCGGGTTCGAGCCAAGCTCGCCCCATTCAAGGGATGAGGGCACCCGATGCACGGGTAGAATAGAGGTCAGGGTCGTCGCGTACCGGTGCGGCACCGTCAATGTGATCTGAGAGGGGCGTGCTCGTGGACAGCATCGACGAGCTGGACATGTACGAGGCCGAGAAACGCCTCGCGCTCTACAACGAGTATCGGGACGCCATCCGCGTCTTCGCCTATTACGTCGAGACCGAGTTGCGCGCCTATCTGTGCAACGGTGTCGACGTCGATCCAGTGCCCGCTCCCGGCGGCACGTATTTCAAGGTGACGCTGACCGATGCGTGGATTTACGAGGCAGAGCGCCCGCAGCGCTTCGTGCAGGAGGTCATCGTCTACGAGGTGGGGCCGGTTCACGTCCAGCGTCTGCGCAGCGAAGAAGAGTAGGACGGTACCGGCACGCATGTCATCCACTTCGCTGAACGCTGCCGAGAAGCGCGCTGCTGAGCTGCGCGCTGAGATAGCTCACCACGAGTACCTGTACTACTCACTGGATGCGCCCCTCATCTCGGATGCGGCTTTCGACTCGCTGATGCGCGAGCTGCTTGAGATCGAGCGTCAGTTCCCGTCGCTCGTCACGAGCGGCTCCCCGACGCAGCGTGTGGGTGGTTCGGTTTCGAGCCAGTTCACGTCCGTTGCACACGCGAGCCGCCTGTACTCGCTCGACAACGCCATGGACCTGGATGAACTCGATGCGTGGCTAGAGCGTGTGCGCGGCGTGGTGGGAGAGCGTGAATGCGCGTTCACGTGCGAGCTCAAAATCGATGGTAGTTCGCTGGCGCTGACCTATGAGGCGGGTGAGCTTGTCCGCGCGGCCACACGGGGGGACGGACGCACCGGCGAGGATGTCACCGCCAACATCCGCACCGTGCGCGACGTTCCGCTGCGGCTGCGCGATGAGGCGCTACCGGAGATCCCGGGGCAGCCATCGCTCTTCTCGGCGGGTTTGGAAGCGGGGGCGTGGCCGGCCCTCGAGGTACGCGGCGAGGTCTACCTGCCCAAGGCAGCGTTCGAGAGGCTCAACGAGGATCAGGAGGCGGCGGGTGCGGCGCCGTTCGCAAACCCACGCAACGCGGCTGCGGGGAGCGTGCGGCAGAAGGATCCCCGGGTCACTGCGTCGCGCGATTTGGCGACGTTCATCTACGCGATCGCCGATCCCCGGCCGCTGGGTCTTGCGAGGCAAAGTGCGGTACTGGAGTGGCTGCGTCGCGCAGGGTTCCATGTGAATCCGGACGTGGTGACATGTGCGAACGCGGAGGCGGTTCACGCATTCTGCGCCGAGGCGATCCTGAAGCGGGAGAGCCTGCCCTATGAGATCGACGGCGTGGTGGTGAAGGTGGACTCGCTGGCTCTGCAAGACGAGCTGGGATACACCGCCAAAGCGCCCCGGTGGGCGATCGCCTACAAGTTCCCGCCCGAGGAGAAAACCACGGTGCTCCGGGAGATCCGGCTTCAGGTGGGGCGCACCGGGGCGGTGACGCCCTTGGCGGAGTTCGACCCGGTGACGGTCGCCGGCTCGACCATCGCGCGCGCAACGCTGCACAACGCCGACGAGATCGCGCGCAAGGACGTGCGTGTGGGCGACACGATCGTCGTGCGCAAGGCGGGCGACGTGATTCCTGAGGTGGTGGGACCGGTCTTGGGGATGAGGCCTGCCGAATCCGTGCCCTGGGTGATGCTGACGCACTGCCCCAGCTGTGAGAGCGAGCTGTGGCGCGAAGAGGGCGAGGTCGTCTGGCGCTGCACGAACGTGGGTTGCCCGGCCCAGCGTTTCGAGCGACTGGCCCACTGGGCGAGCAGGGGGGCACTCGATATCGAGGGTCTGGGCGACGAGATCATCGCCCGGCTGATCGGTGCGGGGCTTGCCAGCGACGTCGCCGACTTCTACGCGCTGACGGTGCAGCAGCTCGCCGCACTCGACATGGGGCGCGTCAAACAGGATGGGACGCCCGTACTCCTGGGAACCGTGGTCGCCGAGAAGATCCTTGCAAGCATCGAGGCGTCGAAGTCGAAGCAGCTCTCGCGGAAGCTTTTCGGGCTGGGGATACGCCATGTGGGTTCGACGGTTGCCGAGCTGCTCGCTGTCGCGTTTGGTGACGTTGAGATCCTGATTCCCGCGACCGCCGAGGATCTGGCATCTGTCGAGGGAGTTGGTCCCAAGATCGCACTGAGTATTCGTGCGTTCTTCGATACGGCCGAGAACCTAACCGTCATTCAGAAGTTGAGGGATCTGGGTGTGTCCATGACGCAAGAGCGCGTCGAGCCCGATCGTCCGCAGACACTCGCCGGTCTGACTTTCGTGCTCACAGGCTCCCTGGCTCGATTCACGCGAGATGAGGCGGGCGCTGAGCTCAAGGCGCGGGGCGCGAAAGTCGTCTCGAGTGTGAGCAAGAAGACGAGCTTCGTGGTCGCGGGCGAGGATCCCGGCTCGAAGTACGACAGGGCCCTTGAATTGGGTGTCACGGTGCTAGACGAAGACGCTTTGGCGTCCATCGTGGAAACGGACGCACCCCCCCTCACGTGAGCCGCCGCAGAACCGACGCCGCACCAGGGGTACCGTCAGCGCCGTCGTGCTCGGGTATCATAGGCGCGTCGATCACCAGCAGCGCCGGGAGCCCAGATGAACGCCGATGACCTGAACTCCGTGTCTCTGGGCGAGCCCTCCGTGTGGCACCCACCCGCGCACCCGCCCGTACCCCCTCTCGGCGACAGTCAAGCCCCCGGTGACCCGCGGCCCGCAGCGCTCACCGACGTCTCGTGGGGTGTGGGCACGGCCGCGTGGGTCGTCGCCGGCTTCGCCGCGCTGCTCGTGGCCGCTGCGGCACTGGCCGGTTGGGTGAGCTCGCTTGACCTGGGCAGCAGTGCGGCCACCTGGGCTGTTGGCGCGATTCTCTCGGCGGCGTATGTGATCGCCCTAGGCGCGGTCACTCTGCTCGCACGCAGGCGCGGGGCGACGCTGTCCGCAGCGGTGGGCCTGCGTCGCGTGCGCATCGTGCCCCTGCTTCTTGGCGCGCTGTCCGCAGCTCTGCTGGGACGGCTGCTCGCGGGGGCTTGGGGGCTGGCCATCCAGCTGCTGGGCGTGGAGGTCCCGGCTTCCGACCTGGATCCCACGCGACTGTTCGCACCGGGGGTGCCGGGCGTCGTCATGCTCGTGATCGTCGCGGTCGTGCTCGCTCCGGTGACCGAGGAGATCATCTTCCGAGGAGTGCTCCTACCCGCGCTCGCCGGGAGGTGGGGCATGACGACAGCTGTCGTGGGGTCGTCGCTCGTGTTCTCGGCGATTCACCTGGTGCCGGTGGCGATCCCGGCGGTGTTCCTGTTTGCGCTGGTCGTGGGATGGCTGTTCGTGCGCACGCGCTCGTTGTGGGTATGCATCCTGGCCCATGCGCTGTTCAACGCGATCGGGCTTGCCGCGGCCTACGCGCTCAAA
Source organism: Coriobacteriia bacterium (assembly GCA_038202795.1). Lineage (GTDB taxonomy): Bacteria > Actinomycetota > Coriobacteriia > Anaerosomatales > PHET01 > PHET01. The sequence continues at coordinate 26,472 of JBBREQ010000013.1, forward strand.
GGGGCGGGGGTGCTATGAGCGCCCCGTCCTACCGGCGGCGGGCAGCCAGCGACGCCCTGACCCCGGGTGACGTGCCTAAGGTGGTGGTAGGCTCGCGCGCGGAGGCCAAGGCGGTGCGTGCTGCTGCCGTCACGGCACTGAAACAGCGCGAGGCGGCGGCGAAGACTGCCGAGAAGGTCCGAGCGCGTGCGGCGCTGGCACCCACAGAGGCCCCCGCGGGCGGCGCAGTCCACTGGACGCTGAGCGACGCGGTGATCGTACTCTCGCTGCTCTTGGTGCTCGTCGTTGTGAAGGAGTTGGTGCTGGGCTCGCAGGCGATGAGCGTGATGCCGGCCGCGGGCCAGATCGCCGCGCGCGCCGTGGTGCTCGGACTGTTCTACGCGCTGCTCGCCGGAGGCCTCGCGCTGCTGTCCAACCGTCATGGCAGCCGGCTGTTCAGAGCGTTCGGGCTCGTGGGAGCGGAGCGGCCTTCGGCCGGCGACGTCGCCGTGTCGGCCGCCCTTGTGGTGATGCTGCTGTTCGCGACGCGGCTGTTCTCGATGGGCTGGGGCGCGCTGGCACAGCTCGCGGGGTGGGCCCCTCCCGGCTCCGGCGAACTCACCGAGGTGTTTGGCGTGGGCGGGTTCGGTCTGCTGCTCTCGACGGTTGTCGTCGTGGTGGCGGCGCCGCTCATCGAAGAGCTCGTCTTTCGCGGTATCGTTCTGAGGGCAGCGCTTGACCGGATCGACTTCTGGCCGGCGATCGGGGTCTCGGCTGCGCTCTTCGCGCTCTCGCACGCGACTGCGTGGACGTTGGTCCCCACGCTTGCGCTGGGGCTTGCCGCAGGGTGGCTCGTGGCGCGACGCGGCTCGCTGTGGTCCGCAATCCTGCTCCACGTGCTCTACAACGGCGTCGTGGTCGCTATCGCGTACTGGCTCGCCCCCCGGTAGCACGAACATCGCGGCGGTTCTGGGCTATCTGCTCGCAGGTCCTCGGGTATCATGGGTGAGTCGGATCCCCGCCGGACCCCCTGCCGGGACCACGCCCCTATACCGCCCACCTCGCACCGAGAGGACGCCTGCTCACATGGCCCTTTCCGAGTCAGAAGTACGCCACGTCGCCCAACTCGCGCGCATTGCGCTCTCGGACGAGCAGGTGGCAACCCTGCAAGTCGAGCTCAACTCGATCTTGGGCCACATCGACACCATCCAGCAGCTCGACTTAGGCGACGTGCCGCCTACCGCGCATGCGATTCCCGTGGTCAATGAGACGCGCCCCGACGTGCCCAAGCCCGGTCTCTCCCGCGAACTCGCGCTGCTCAACGCCCCGGAGTCCGAGGCCGGTGCCTTCCTCATCCCGCAGATGACCGGGGGAGGGGACCAGTCGTGACAGACTCCCTCGACCTCTCCTCACTCGACGCGTCCCAGATCCGCTCGGCCATCGCCGCAGGCGACTTCAGTGCCCGCGAAGCTGCTGAGGCCGCCTTCGAGCGCATCGCAGCCCTCGACGGTGCCGTGCACGCCTTCAACCAGGTCACCCCTGAGCTGGCCTTCGCAGCCGCCGAGAAGATCGACGCGCTCCTCGCCGGCGGCGCGACCGCACGCGACCTGCCGCCGCTTGCCGGCGTGCCCGTCGCGTTCAAGGACAACATGAACCTGGTGGGAACCAACACCACCTGTAGTTCGCGCATTCTCGAGAACTACCAAAGCGTCTACGACTGCACGGCGGTCGCGCGCATGCTCGACGCGGGTGCGCTGCCCCTGGGCAAGCTCAACATGGACGAGTTCGCGTTCGGTTCCTCGACAGAGAACTCCGCGTTCGGCCCCACCCACAACCCGTGGGACACCGATCGTGTTCCCGGCGGCAGCTCCGGCGGCAGCGCTGCAGCCGTCTCCGCCGGCATGGCAACCATTACGCTGGGCAGCGACACCGGCGGCTCGATCCGCCAGCCGGGAGCGCTCTGCGGTGTCGTAGCGATGAAGCCCACCTACGGTCGCGTCTCGCGCTACGGGTGCGTGGCGTTCGCAAGCTCGCTCGACCAGATCGGGCCGTTCTCCAAGACGGTCGAGGAGTGCGCGATCAGCCTCAACGCCATCTGCGGCAAGGACCCGATGGACGCCACCAGCATCACCCGCCCCGCCGAGGACTTCACCCAGGGCCTCGACGCCGGCGTGAAAGGCATGCGCATCGCGATCGTCCGCGACATGCTCGAGCAAGACGGCATCGCACCTGAGGTCAAGGCCGCCACGCACGCCATGGCCGAGAAGTACGCCGCGCTGGGTGCCGAGGTGGGCGAGGTCGACCTACCGTCGGCCGAGTACGGGCTCTCCGCCTACTACATCATCGGTCCCGCCGAGGCCAGCAGTAACCTCGCACGCTTCGACGGCATTCGCTACGGATACCGGGTGAAAGACGCTGAAGACGTCATCGACCTCTACACCCGCTCGCGTGCCGAGGGCTTCGGCCCCGAGGCGATCCGACGCATCATGCTGGGCACGTACGCCCTGTCAGCCGGCTACTACGACGCCTACTACGGGCAGGCACAGAAGGCCCGCACGGTGATCATCCGCGACTTTGAGCGCGCATTCGCTGACTACGACGTGCTGCTCACGCCCACCTCGCCCACAACTGCGTTCAAGATCGGTGAGAAGTGTGAGGACCCGCTGTCGATGTACCTCTCGGACTACTACACCATCCCGGTGAACCTCGCTGGCAACTGCGCGGTGTCCCTTCCCGTGGGGCTCGGGGCTGACACTGGCCTTCCGGTGGGGCTCCAGCTCATAGGCACGCACTTCGCCGAGAGCACGATCCTGAGGGCGGCACGGGCGCTCGAGGCCGAGATCGGATTCGACACCACGCCTCCCACCGTGCGGGCGCTGGCGGTCTGAGGTTGCTTCTCAGCGCTTGGTACCTCCCCACCGCCCGGCGAGGGGCTGTGTCAGCAGGGTCATGTCACAATGGGCCACATGTGGTTGAATCATCCTAAGAGAACGCGCGCTTTTCGCTGACGTGAATACGCGCTGCGCTCGGCGAGGCCGACACGGTCCGCCTGGGGTGGCGAGACGGAGGAACCGATGGAAGACGACGTGAGGCCGGCGGATCCCGGCGATGCAGCTCCCGAAGGCGAGGGACTCACCGGCGAACTCGAGCGGTTGGAGTCACGAGAGGCGGGTCCGGGCGATTCCGGCGCCGCGCCGATGGCCGACAACAGCGCTGAGCCGGCTCCGTCTGGTCCGGACGCAGGCGATGCAGAACACCAGGATGCGGCCGAGACATCGTTGCTGCCTCCGGTCGCGGATCAGCCAGCGACCCCGCAGCACGCGCCTGAGGCCCAGGTTCCCGTCTCCGATCCAACTGATGCACCCGAGCTCGGCACCGCCTCCGCCACCGCGCCGGGTACCACGGACATGACCGACGCGGAGGCTGCCGCTCTGGCTGCTGCCTCGATGCCCGCGGCCGGTGGGGTCGTCGACCTGGCACCCGCCGCTCTTCCGGCACAGGCGCAGGTCGACGTGGGCACGCCGAAGAATGTGGACATGGGCCCCGAGGAGCGCAGCCGATGGTGGTTGTGGCTGCTCATCGGCCTGTTGGTGCTGGCAGTTGTTGGCGCGCTCGGGTATGCGTGGTGGTGGTCGACCAGCAGGCCGGTCAGCGTGCCCGATGTGGTGGGCAAGCAGGCAGGGGAGGCCGCACAGATATTCAACGACGTCGGGCTGCGTTTGGGCGACGTGAGTGAGGTCGCCACAGATGCCGCACCTGTCGGTATCATCCTGTCGCAGGAGCCTGAAGCCGGCACGCCGCTCAAGCCCGGCGATCGTGTTTCGTTTGCCGTGGCGTTACCGCCCACCGATACCGAGGTCCCGGAAGTGACCGGCAAGCTCAGCGAGGACGCCCAGACAGAGGTCGCGAAAGCCCGGCTGCGCCCGGTTGTGGTCGAATCGTTCGCTTCGACTGTTGCGGCCGGCTACGTGGTCAGTCAGCTTCCGAGCACGGGGCTCGAGCTCACGCCTGGGTCTCCCGTGGTGCTGGTCGTCTCGACCGGTCCCGTGCCCTCCACGGTGGGTGTTCCCCGTGTGACGGGGCTCCTGGAGGCCGACGTCAACAAGCTCGTTGCGGCGTACAACCTGAAGCCGCTGACCTATCGGGCCTACGATGCCAGTATCGCGGCGGGGACGGCGCTACTTCAGTCACCGGCCAATGGCACGGCAGCACCCTATCAGTCCTACGTGCAGGTTCTGATATCGCAGGGCGCCGGAGTCGGTGGAGTCATCGTCCCCACCGTCACGGGCCAGTCGAGGGCGTCTGCCGCCAAGGAGGTCAAGGACAAAGGACTCAAGTCCGAGGCGAGGACCATTCCGCACGCTACCGTTCCCAAAGGTCAGGTCGTCTACCAGATGCCTCCCGCAGGGCGCAAGGCGGCCACCGGCTCGGTGGTGGGGCTGCTCATTTCCCGCGGCAACACCGCTGACGCAACGGTCCCTTCCCTGGTGGGCACACTATCGGCGGCGGCGCCGACTGCCATCACCAAAGCGGGGTTCGAACCCACTGTCGTGACCGTTCCGGTCAACCAGTTCCCCGTCGGCGCGGTCTTCATGCAGTTCCCCCCGGCGGGCACGGCCCTGACCAGAGGGCTACCGGTCGTGTGCTTGGTGGCGGCCGCTGCACCGACCAGTACTCCCACGACTCCAACGGTTGGCGCGACGCCGACGCCGAATCTGACTCCGACTCAAACCACACCGGGCCTTCCCGCAACGCCTGCGACGCCGGGAATGCCCGCGACATCGCCGTTTCCTCCGATACCGTAACTCCGTCGAACAACGCTGCAGCCGTGCGGGCGCTCCATGCACCCCGCACGGCTGCGCGCTCGGGTAGAATCGTCGGATGCATCGCCACCAGCACACCCGGTGGGCGGCCGCACGGACCGGCCACCGCTGGAAAGGGAGTCACGCATGGCAGAAGACCGGCTGCACGAGGTGCTTCAGCGCTGGGAACCCGTGATAGGGCTGGAGATCCACACCGAGCTCACCAGCTCGCGTACCAAGATGTTCTGTGGGTGCGAGGTGGCATTTGGCGGAGAGCCCAACATGCGGGTGTGTCCGGTGTGTCTGGGGCTTCCCGGGGCGCTGCCGGTCCCCAACGCGTTCGCCATCGAGCAGACCGTGCTCGCCGGTCTCGCGACCCAGTGCGAGATCGCGCGACACTCGCTGTTCCATCGCAAACAGTACTTCTATCCGGACATGCCCAAGGACTACCAGATCTCCCAGTACGACCTGCCGTTTTGCGAGAATGGTCAGATTAACGTCGAAGTTGACGGTGGCGGAGTCTCACAGCGCCCGGATGTCGGAGGCGCCCCCGGTGTGACACCGGGCGAGGACGGTTCGTATGTCACCCGCATCGGCGTCACCCGGATACATCTCGAGGAGGACACAGGCAAGATGGTGCACGTGGGTGGTTCGGAAGGCCGGCTCGCAGGCGCCACCAAGTCGCTCGTGGACTTCAACCGCGCCGGTACACCGCTCATCGAGCTGGTGAGCGAGCCCGACATCCGCACGCTGGAGGAGGCCCGGCGCTTCGCGCAGAAGCTGCGGCTGATCTGGCTCTCGCTGGGAATCTCGGACTGTAGCATGGAAGAGGGCTCCATGCGGGTCGACGGCAACGTGAGTCTGCGCCGTCGCGGCGAGACGGAGTTGGGCGTAAAGGCCGAGGTCAAGAACATGAACTCGTTCAAGGCCCTCCACGACGCGATGCTCCACGAGATCCTGCGCCAGGCAGAGGTGCTCGATGCGGGCGGCACTGTGATCCAGGAGACGCGTCACTGGGATGTCGGCGCCAAGCGCACCAGTTCGCTGCGCAGCAAGGAAGAGGCGCACGACTACCGCTATTTCCCCGAGCCCGACATGGTGCCCTTCGAGTTCACCGAGGAGTTCGTCTCCGGTATCCGCGACCGCTTGCCCGAGCTGCCCGACGCCAGGAAGGCACGCTTCAGGGCAACGTGGGGCCTACCCCCGCACGACGCGACGGTGCTTACGAGCGATCTGGACATGGCCGAGTTCTTCGAGGCGGCCGTGATCATCGGAGGAGACGACCGTGCAAAGGCGATCGCCAACCTGATGCTCAACGACCTGTCCGCGCATCTCAACGCTGCAGGCATCACCGTGACCGCCTCAAGAATCGTTCCCGCGATGATCAGCGAACTGGTCGCGCTCGTGGAGGAGGGTACGATCTCGGGCAAGCAGGCCAAAGAGGTCTTCTCGGAGATGGCCGAGACCGGCGACGCACCCGGAGCCATTGTCGAGTTGCGCGGGATGAAGCAGGTCAGCGACACCGGCGCGATAGAGACCGTGGTTGATCGGATCATGGCCCAGAATCCTGACAAGGTGGAGGGCTACCGCGGCGGCAAGACCGGCCTGATGGGCTTCTTCGTCGGCCAGGTCATGCGCGAGATGGGCGGTCAGGCCAACCCGGCGGTCGTCAACGAGGTCCTGGGGCGTAAGCTCGGCTAGGCATGCACGGAGCGCCTGCACGGAGGATCCACACAACGGGAGTCGCGCTGGCTCCGGGATGACCCTCGCGCCCGTGATTGCGCTCACGAGACAATGCGGGTCGGGCCTCCTCAATGCTTCCGTTCATCTCGCGCGACAGGTAGCATCTTTGGTACCGTTCGGATGGGGGAGGTGAGAGCCGTGGACAACTCGATCTCGAGGCCTGCCGAGTACGCCATGATTCTCGATCTGATGTCGCGCATGGCCGCGCTGGACACCGAGGACGAGGTCGTCGTGCGCATCTTTGAGTTCTTCACGGAGCTGTGTGCTCCGGAGCGCCTCGTCTACGTCTGCATCACCGACGGAGTCCCCGGACGAGCCCAGTGCAGGCCGCTGGCAGCCTCATGCGAAGATGCCGTTGAACGACTCTGTGCATTCACCGGGTCGTGGGCCGAGTCTGATTCGGGCAGCGGCTTCATACTTACGATTCAGCGCGCGGGCGAGAGGTTGGGCGTTCTTGGCCTTGAGGGCATCGCTCTACCGGAGCAGCGGTCGCACTACCTCAACCTCGCACTCACCATCGTCGATGTGCTGGGTCTCGCTGTCTCGAACGCGCGGCTTCACGAGCGGCTTGTGCAGGCACAGGCGGTCGCGCACAGCGAGCGGGATCTCGCGCGCGACCTGCTGGGCGTAAGCGATGCGCTCAACGAGATCAACGCGACCATTGGCTCGACGCTCGATTCCGACAAGATCATGAGCCGTGTGGTCGTTCAAGCGGCCGAGGCGACACGCGCCGATAAGGTCGGGCTTCTTCGCAAGGGAGATGTTGCGTGGCAACTGCTCTACGGCTACGGATACCGGGATGGTGCGGTGGGCTCGAACTACACAGACGAGGAACTGCCCTTCGCGGTGCACTGCGCACAGAGCAAGGAGCTCGTGTTCGACAACGACTCCGCCGCAGCCTTTGCGAAGACGCGCGATGCAGTATTGGCCAGCGAGACACGCTCGATCATGTGCGTTCCCCTCGTGCTCAAGGGCGAGGTGTTCGGAGTGCTCTCGTTTCGCGCGAGAGTGCGCGGCGCCTTCAACGCGCGCTCGATCGATTTCGCGAAGAAGCTCGCGATCTCGCTCTCGCTCGCACTGCAGAACGCTCAGCTCTTCGGCGAGCAGCGTACGATCGCCGATACGCTGCAGCAGGCGCTACTCGTCATGCCCAGGCGCGTGCGGGGCATCGAGTTCGGAAACCTGTATCAGGCGTCCACGAGGGAGGCCGCCTTCGCCGGCGGGGACTTCTACGACATCTTCGAGATCGATCATACGTGCGTGGGGGTGGTAATCGGCGACATCTCGGGCAAGGGGCTCGAGGCCGCCAAGCTCACCTCGCTCGTCAAAGATGCGATTCGGGCGTACACGCACATCGGCACGTCACCGGCGTGGGTGCTTGAGAAGACGAACCGCCTGCTGTTCGACTCGACCGAAGACACCGAGTTCGCCACGGTGTTCCTTGGCGTCATCAACACGCAGATCGGTGAGATCCGCTACTGCAGCGCCGGTCACCCGACGGGTTTGATCCGGGCGACGGACGGAGTCGTGCGTGCGCTGGCAGTCGGCTCGACAATCCTGGGCGCTTTCGAACAGATCGACGTGCGTGAGGGCACCGAGCGGCTTGCGCCGGGTGAGGTGCTCGTGCTCTACACCGACGGCATCACCGAGGCCCGCTGCAGCCACGAGTTCTTCGGGGAAAAACGCCTGGTCGAGCTGGTGGGCGCGACATCCGCGCCCCCGGCCAAGATGCCCGAAGCGCTACTCGAGCGCATCAAGAACTGCCCCGATGCCATGCTGCCCGATGATGTCGCCATCCTGTGCGTGGCGTTGGCGAACCGCAGGACGACTGAGGGTCTCCATCCCGCTCAGGAGAGCCTAGCCCTCCAGTAATCGCGAGGCCGCACGCACCGACGCGACCGCATGGTTGGTTGCAGCAAGCGCTTCTGCCGATGCCAGTTCCGCTGGTCCGCCAGCTGACTCGTCGAAGGTCTTCTCGGCAGGCGAGGCGGGGAATCCGGCGGCGTGTGCGGCTTCGCGGGACTTCTCGCGCCACGCGACGGGGAGTTCGGGCTGAATCTCGCGGCCAAGCAGCAGCGCGAACACCCCCGCCCACATCCGCGGGACTTCCGAGAAGGGCTGGTAGCCGCCGCCTCCCAAAGCCACGATTCGACCACCGGTGAGCTCGTCGGCACGCGCGATGATGCCGGCGACGATCTGCGCGAAGCCTGCGACCGTGAGATCGAGGTGCGTGAGCGGGTCGCCTCGGTGCGTGTCTGCGCCAGCCTGCAGCACGATCAGGTCGGGCGCGAAGGCGCGCAACGCAGGCGCGATCACCCGGTCGAGCACCAGGCGGTAGCACTCGTCTCCGGCATAAGGGGGCAGCGGCACATCGATGCAGGCACCGAGTCCTGAGCCAGCGCCGATGTCGGTGGCGCGACCGGTGCCCGGAAACAGATAGCGGCCTGACTCGTGGACTGAGAGCGTGAGCACGTCGGCGCGCTCGTAGAACGCAGCTTCGACCCCGTCGCCATGATGGGCGTCGATGTCGACGTAGGCGACGCGCAGGCCCGGGTAGTCTCGGCAACCCCGCTCGATGGCTACGACAGCGTCGTTGTAGATGCAGAAGCCGGAGGCGCGGTCGCGCTGTGCGTGGTGCAGGCCGCCCGCGGGGGAGTACGCGCGAGTTGTCTCGCCCGCGAGCACCGCATCGACCGCCGCACACGTGGCGCCCACCGCAAGCGCGGCTGCCTTGTGCATGCCGAGAAACGCGGGCGTGTCGCCGGGGCCGATGCCAAACTCGGGCTGGGCCTCACCGGTGGCCGAGGCGGCCTTCACCGCCGCGACGTACGCACTGTCGTGCGCGAGAAGCAGATCCGCCTCGCTGGCACCATCCGGCGCGATCACGACCGCCTCGGGCACTTCGAGCAGCCCCCACGCGTCCATGAGGTCGACCGCCAGCGAGAATCGCTCGGGTCGCAGAGGATGACTCTCGCTCAGGCGATAGGCTGCGAGTGAGGGAGCGTACGAGAGCATCACCGGCCCTGAGACCATCGAACATCTCCGTCCCTGAAGGGAGAGTGCCGTCAACGGGCATATGCCCTTTGCGAGACAAGAGTGCGCGCTGTGTCTTCCTTCGGCCAGCGAAACCTGTATCTTTGCATCATATGAACGCTTGGGTGCATAACTCACGAGAGGGGTCATCGATGATCAAGGTCGCAGTATGGGGTACGGGCATGATGGGGCAGGGCCTTCTGGGCTTTCTGCTGGACCGGCCCAAGGACGTCGAGCTGGTGGGGGTCATCGTGACCAATCCTGCCAAGGACGGCGTGAGCGTGGGTGAGCTTCTGGGCAGGGACTGTGACGTGAAGATGACGACCGACTTCGCAGCGGTGTTCGCCGCGAAGCCCGATGTCGTCTGCATCAGCACTCAAAGCAACCTCCACGAGGTCGAGGATCAGATCGAGCCGGCGGTTCGCGCGGGCGTCAACGTGATCTGTATCGCCGAGACTCTTGCATATCCGCAGGCAACTGACGCCGCGTGGGCCGAGAAGTTCGATGCGCTCGCCAAGGAGCACGGCGTCTCGATTCTGGGTACCGGCGTGAACCCCGGCTTCATTCTCGACGCGCTGGTGGTCATGTGGACCTCGATCTGTCTGCGCGTCGATCACATCGAAGCATCTCGCGTCAACGACCTCTCGCCGTTCGGCCCCACCGTCATGGCGAGCCAGGGCGTGGGCACGACCGTCGAGCAGTTCAAGGCGGGCGTCGCCGACGGCTCCATCGTGGGCCACATAGGCTTCCAGGAGTCTGTGGGCCTCATCGCGCGTGCGCTGGGCTGGAAGATCGACGAGATCGTCGAGACCCGCGAGCCCATCGTCACCGAGGTCGAGCGCTCCACGCCGCACGTGCACGTCCCGGCGGGCTGGGTCGCGGGCTGTAAGCAGGTCGGCAAGGGCTACAGCAAGGGCGAGCTCAAGATCCACCTGATCCACCCGCAGCAGATCCACCCCGAGATGTCCAACCAGGGCACCGGCGACTACATCAAGATCGTCGGCGACCCGAACGTGAACATGGTGAACTCCCCCGAGATCCCCGGTGGCAAGGGCACCTACGCCAGCACCGGCAACTACATCCCGCTCATGAAGGACG
>JBBREQ010000014.1:0-37005 GCA_038202795.1 Coriobacteriia bacterium
GCACTCCCCGGGGGGGGCGGGGTCCGTCATCCCCACCCCGCGCCCGCACACCGCGGGGGCCCGGGGGGGCCCCCCCCGGGGCCGGGGCCCCGGGGCGCCCCCACGGCAGCTCATCGTCGACCACCCGCAGGTGAAGGCGGCGGGGTGACGGTGATAAGCCAGCGAGAGTCCGCATTGGGGAATACACCCGTCCAGGTCGACATTCGTCGGCCCACCCGACGGGAGGTATCGCGATGGGTCTGCACGCCCTGTTTCTCAACTGCACGCTTAAGCGCTCACCTGAGGTCTCCAACACCCAGGCGCTCATTGACAAGGCCGCGTCGGTGTTCGCGGATCAGGGCGTCACGAGCGAGACCATCCGCGTTGCGGACTACAAGGTCGCGTTCGGAGTCTCCTCGGATGAGGGGGATGACGACCAGTGGCCTGCGATCCTCGAGCGCGTGAAGGCATGCGACATCCTGGTGATCGCGATGCCCATCTGGTTTGGCGTGCGCTCGTCGGTGGCGCAGCTTGTGATGGAGCGGCTCGACGGCACCTACGCCGAGGGTGACCCGGTCACCGGACAGTACCCGCTCTACGGCAAAGTGGGCGGCGTGATCGTGACCGGCAACGAGGACGGCGCGCACGACTGCTGCTCCACCACGCTGTTCAACCTCACGCATCTGGGCTGCATGGTGCCGCCCAACGTCGACTGCTACTGGGTGGGAGACGCAGGCCCCGGCCCCAGCTACATCGCCGCGCACGGCGACAAGCACCTCTACACCAACCGCACTGCGCGCTACATGGCGCACAACCTGGTGTGGGGCGCCAAGGCGCTTGCCGCGCACCCCATCGGCACGAACCTCAGCGCGCTGGACGCCGAGGCGAAGGCGGTCAGCGGGTAGGACGGTTCCCGTGGGCATGAGGCGCGGACGATTGCGACACTGGGGGTCGCCTCGGGCATCTGGGTATGAACCCCCGTATGCGGCGTGCCTTGAAGGAGGCACACGGCGATAGGTCGCCCCGTATTTTCGGCTCAAGCAAGGGAGGTTGAACCATGAAGCTTCGCAGAGCGTTGGTAGTGGTAGTCGCGGTATTGATGTTCACTGCGGTCACCGTGCCCATGGCGTCGGCGATGCCGGCCATCGGCGAGAATGCCTACGCGTACGTGCAGCAGCTCGAGGTTCGGTCCCGCGTCGCGGGAACCCAGAGCGAACTCGACGCCGCGGGGCGAATCAAGGGCTGGTTCGAGGCCGCAGGGTACTCGACGGAGTTCCAGCCGTTCACCTACGTCGGCAAGAACCAGACGTACCTGTCTCAGAACGTCGTTGCGTACATGCCTGCTACGACGGGCGCCTCTGACGCGCCGCTCGTCATCGTGGGCGCGCACTACGACTCGGTGATCGCCGGTAACGGTGCCGATGACAACGCTTCCGGGGCTGCAGTGCTGCTAGAGATTGCAGAGATGGTCGCGCGCTACGACCGTGACTACGATGTGGCATTCGTCGCCTTCGGCGCCGAGGAGGCCGGGCTCGAGGGCTCCTCGTACTACGCGGGCCAGATGTCTCAGGCCGACAAGGACCGCACCATCGCGATGATCAACTTCGATTCGTTGATCGCAGGCGACAAGCTCTACATCCACGCCGGCTTCATACCGCAAGACCGGCCCGCGCGACGCCATGCTGCAGATCATCGACGACAAGGGGCTGCCCATCGCGATGCAGCCGGGTCTCAACGCGCACTACCCGGCAGGGCTCACACCCAACGGCTTCAGCGACTACACCGCGTTCAACGTGGCCGGTATCCCAATCGTCGCCTTCGAGTCGACCAACTGGGAGATTGGCGATTTGGATGGCTACATGCAGACCGAGAGATTCGGTTCGTTCTGGCATACAGGCAAGGACAAGCTCAACACCATCGAACAGCGCTTCCCGGGACGTCCGTTGGAGCGGCTGTCCGCGTACGTGACGCTGGTTGAGGAGTATCTGGAGGAGCCCACGCCGTAACGCGATCTGGCGTACGGTGGCAAGCGCCTCGATAGGGTAGTGTGGGCACCGTCGGCCCTACTTGAGGAGCGCTATGCCCAACATCGACGAGCTGCTTGCACGCGTGCACGGACTCCAAGAGGACATGCAGGTCGAGTTCGACAAGCGGCGCGAGGACTTCCAGTTCGTCGTCGATCAGAAGCGGATCCGCTTCGCCGAAGAGGTCATCGCCCTGCAGCGTGGCACGAAGCAGGGCCTGTTCCGCTACATGTTCGGCGCGTCGCTCCTGGTGTGGCTCACGGTCCCGATCATTTACGTGGGAGTGATTCCGTTCCTGCTGCTGGACCTGTTCATCTGGGTCTACCAAGGCCTGTGCTTCCCGGTGTACAAAATCCCCAAGGTTCTGCGCTCGGACTATCTGCTACTTGACCGAGGCGATCTGGAGTATCTCAACGCCGCCCAGAAGCTGGGCTGTTTCTACTGCGGGTACGCCAACGGCCTTGCCTCCTACTTCCGAGAAGTCTCCGCACGCACCGAGCAGTTCTGGTGCCCCATCAAGCACTCGCGGCGCATCTTGGCCGCGCATGATCGCTACCCGCAGTTCTTCGAGTTCGGGGATGCCGAGAGCTACCGGCTGGGCCTCGAGCGGCTCAGGAATCAGCTCGCCGAGGAGGGCGCGGAGGGGTAGGGGCGGAGCAGGTCGAGCTTCTCGGCATGGATACGGGGGAGGACCCGGGCGGCACCGTACCTGGTAAGGATTCTTCCAGAGTCAGGGATTGATAAGAACTTGGTAAGCCGGACCCGCTAGCGTGGGGTTCCGAAGCCACCCCGAACGTCTTACAATAGTATTGTCTGGTAAGACACTGGGGACCGGAGGCATCGGCATGATCGTACACGTCTCGTCGAAGGGTCAGATCGTGTTGCCAGCCGCGATTCGCAAGAAGTACAGCATCGTCGCGGGGTCGACCCTCTCCGTGGTGGAGTGGGCAGGCACCATCTGTCTCGTTCCAGGGGCCGCAGATCCGGTGGGCGAGTTGCGCGGGATGCTCACCGGCACGGGGTACTCATCCGAGGAGTTCCTTGCCGAACGGCGGCGCGATCGTGAGAGAGACCAACGTCGGTGAGGCCCCTCGTCTTCGATGCGCAGCCCCTCGTCGCACTTCTGCTTGACGAGCCGGCTGCCGCTGAGGTCGCCGCACGCCTACGCTGTCTCACCCCCGATCAACCCGGACTCATCAGCGCGGCGAACTGGTGTGAGATCCTCTACGTGGTGCGGCGTACTCGAGACGAGGCATCCGCCGCGAAGGCGTCCAGTCTGCTGCAATCGTCAGGCCTATCCGTGGTCAGTGTTGACGCCGAGCTTGCGACATTCGCAGCGGAGTTGAAGGCCCGGCACGCCCTAGGCCTGGGAGATGCGTTCGCGGCGGCGCTGGCGGTGGCGACAGACGCTCCTTTAGTGACGGGGGACTCTGACTTCCTGGCGCTCGCTGAAGATGGGCTGAAGATCGACTGGGTCGGCGCGGAGCCGCGCTCGCTGGCGACAAACGAAGCCGAAAATTGAGATTGCCGGGCTTGAGCCGTCGCCCACCAGCCCGCTGCGCCCTGATCACGCTCATGAAGGACGTCAGAATGACGCTTCGCATCAGGGGTTAGCCCCTCCGTCCCCCCTCAACACCTCGAGCAACCGCACCATCGCAAGCGTGTCGGTGCCACAGTACTCACGCAGGTCCGCGAATACCACCGCGCACTCCTCGGCGGAAAGCTGCCCGGTCGCTACCTGCAGATACCGGAGCGACGCCGTGCCGCCATCGGAGATGCCCAGCCCGTCGTAGGACAGGTCGCTCACCAGCGCCGGCAGCACGACCTTGATGCTGGAGCTGCCCAGGCATTCGGGGTGGCGGACGTGCGCCCGCACGGTCTGGAGCAGGTCGAAGAGTCGTGCCTGGATCGCGGCGATCTTCTCGGCATGCGGGGGGAACGCCGTGGCGAGCTCGCTGAGTCGCGAGCGCTCGAACGCCGAGTAGACCACGATGCTGCCGGTCTCTCCCAGGGCCTCTATCAGACTCTCGGCGAAGGTCGGTCGCGGGTCGCCTGTGCCCTCGTAGAGGAACTCGCGGTGTTCGAGGTCACCGTTCTCGTGCAAGACGTGATCGGACCACTGGAACAAGATCATCTGCCACGGGCGGGTGCCGGGGTAGAGCGGCAGCGCGGACATGAACGTCTCGAAGTCGAGGAAGTGGATGGGGTAGGTCAGGTCCGCGAGCGAGCGGGCGACATCGCCTTCGATGCGTGGCTCGCCGGAGCGCACCAGCTCGCACACCGTGCGCTGGGCGCGGCTGAGCCCGGGGTAGTCGAGCGGCACGTCCTCGATGGCGAAGATGCCCTCAGCGATCAGCGCGTCGAGCAGCTGCTCGTTGATCCGTGGCAGCGACGTGACCGCGCGCTCCGGCAGGAACGCATGACAGTGGCCGTGAAACGAGCACGTGTAAGGGTGTTCGCAGTGCTTGCCTATCGGGACCGCCGGGGGATCGGGGCTCTCGAGCATCGCGAGCATCTGGGCCACCTGCCCGGGGACCAGTGGGAGATACGCGCGGGCTTCGTCGGTGACGTCCTCGGCGAGGAAGAGCCGTTCCAGATCGTAGGCGCCGCCCTCGTAGCGGTAGGTGTTGTCCAGGTGCACCAGGAAGACACGGTTGATCGTGAGCTCGGCACCCTCGAGCACCCAGGTCTGAACGGCGACGTCGGTGATGTTTTCCGGCTTGACCTTGGTGCCGGATTTCACCTCGTAGAGGTCCCAGACGTTGTCGCCCAGGTGAACGAGCACGTCGGGGCGCACGAACACGCCTCCGTACTCGAGCGCGGCCTCGAAGATGGCGCTGGGAGGATCTTCGAGCAGTTGGCGTGTGGTCTCGAGCGCCCGGGCGGACTGTGTGTAGTCCTCGGCGACCAATACTCCGCCGGCAAACCGCTCGCGTGCGAGTTCGCCCACGGCGGTGCCCGTGTCGAAGATGTGCTGCTGCGTCTGGCCGGTCGCGTCCGCCAACTCGCGGGCGTGGCAGGTCAGCCATAGCGCCTTCTCACACTGAAGCCCGGTCTGAAACCTCGATTTGGACAGGCGGTTTGCCATGTCAGCACCTCCCTGCGTCGAGCATAGCGCACGGTTCTGACATCTACCTGCCGCGTTGAGCTCGAGCTGCCACCAGCACCGGAATCTCGTGCACGTGCGCCAGCGAGACCACCGCTCCCGCCTGAGCCGCCGCTCGCGGCATGCCCCAGATCACGGCCGAGTCCTCGTGCTCGGCGACGGTGTAGGCTCCCGCTCGACGCATCGCGCGCAGCCCCATCGCTCCGTCATCGCCCATGCCGGTGAGGATCACGCCCATGCCCCTCTCGGCGAAGATCTGCGCCGCCGACGTCATCGCGTGGTCGATGGCCGATATGCGCTCGCCGTCGTCCGGAACGTCGCTCACGACGAGCTGGACGAGGTTCGCGCTGCGCACGAAACTCACATTCTTGCCCGATGGGGCCACAAGGATTCGACCGGGCTCGAACAGGTCGCCGTCTCGGGCTTCTCGGACCGGCAGCTGGCATGTCTGCGCGAGTCGCTCGGCGAACGCCGTAGTGAACCCGGGAGGCATGAGCTGTATCAACAGCACCCCGGCGGGGAAGTCGGCATCGAGAGCGCTCGCGACGGCGTTGAGTGCGGGCAGGCCACCGGTCGACGAGCCCACGACCAGCGCCTCGAGCGGGGCGGCATAGCTGGAGGGCTTGTGCGTCGCGATGGGCGCCTCGGACCACTCGGGCTGCGCGCCCAAGTGCGAGCTGTCCACACCAGCGGCTACGCGCACCTTCTCGGCGAGGTCGCTTGCGATCTTGGGCATCATGAGAGGCATGTCGGAGGGCTTAGCCACCACGTCCACGGCGCCCATCTCGAGCGCTCGGATCGTCGCGTCCGCGTTTTCGGTTGTGAGAGTACTGAGCATCAGTACGGGCAGCGGACTTGTCTCCATGAGCTGCTTGAGCACCATGAGACCGTCAATGCCCGGCATGACGATGTCGAGCGTGACCACGTCGGGTTTGTGGCGCCGCACGGCGTCGGGCACTTCCTCGCCGGAGCTGACGGCTTCGACGACGTCGATGTCGCCGGCGTCTTCGAGCATCCGCGAGATGACCGTCCGCATGAACAGCGAGTCGTCAACCACGAGCACGCGGATACGTGGTTTCGTCCCTCGGCCGGCTGGCATTGCCCCACCCTTTCCGTCGCGCAATCTCGTGGTGCGCACGTAGGGAGTCTCGGCAGGGGAGCGAGTGTTCTTTAGCCGAGACGAGCAAACAGCACGGTTCTGTTAGGTGCAGCCCGAGCGACCGGATTGGGGGATAGACTCCGCAGTCGATCGTGCGCGCACTGCCGAGGCCACGGGGTGAAAGATGCAGAGGAGCGTTTGGATCATTCTTGGCGCAAGGCAACCCCCCCAACGACGACTGAGGTCTTCTCGGCGAAAGGATGACTCGGTGGCGGGATTATTGCGGGGCAAGGTCATGGTCGAGGCAGCCCGCACGGGGCCGTCCGTGCGAGACTGAGCGAAACCCGAGCCCGAGGGACACACATGCCGACTCACAACCCGCTTCGCAAGCCCCGAGTCATCGACTTGCACCAGGACATGCTGTCCGGCGTAGAGCGACTGGACGGCGGCTTCCCGGTGTACGGTTCGACCTACCTGACCGGCCTCTCGCACGCGCACGTGGTCTGGTCGTCGCTCTACCCCCACACGCATGACAGCTCGCTTCTCGACCAGCTCGACGCCCATGCGGCGCTCCTCGAGACCTGCAGCTCGTCGCTGCGCCTCATCAGCACCGTCAAAGACCTGGACGCCGAGGATTCGCGCACCGGTGTGCTGCCACATTCGGAGGGATTCCACCTCCCGGGCATCGGGCCCGACAGCCTCGACGTGCTGTGGGCCGAGCACTCGCTGCGCAGTCTCGCGCTTACGTGGAATTACGAGACCGACTATGGGTTCAGCTGCTACGACGATGCCGCGGCACCTCTCAAGCCCGCGGGCCGCCAGCTGGTCCGTGCGCTCGAGCACAGCCCGCTCATGCTCGACGTGGCCCATCTCAACGAGGCCGGGTTCTACGAGGTGCTCGACACGTACGCGCCACCCGTGCTTGTGACGCACTCCTTCTCCCAGGCGATCGGCGAACACCCCCGCGGCCTGGCCGACGACCAGCTGCGCGCGCTGGGCGCACACGGCGGGCTGGTCGGTCTGGCGTTCGATCCGGATTTTCTCGGCCAGGGATCGATCGACGAGGTGCTGCGCCACATCGAGCGGATCGCCTCGCTGGCTGGCGAGAGGGCCCTGTCCATCGGCAGCGACTGGGGAGTGGCCGCGATGGGCGAGCTGGGAGATCACTCCGCGTTAGTCCGCCTGCTCGATATCATCGAGACCACGTATGGCTCAGACCTCGCCGAGAAGTTCGCGTTCGCCAACGCCCACGACCTCTTGAGCGCTCAGCTGCCGCACACGGCGTAGCACGCTCCCTCTCGGGGAACATGAGTAGGAAGCAGGCCCCGCTTCGCGGGCACCGTGTGCGTGCGAGAGCGCGATTTCAGGTGCGATGGAGGACAACATGCCAGCAGGTTCAAACGGCAACGGGGACGTCACTGGCTCGGAGCCCGATCGAGCGCCCGGCTCGTCGCGTGCCTCGGCCACTGCGGTCGTCTACTGCGAGGGCAACTTCGGCGCCCAGGACGGCAAGACCGCCAACGGCCTGGTGCGCCACTCGGACCTCTACGAGATCCTCTCGGTGATCGACAGTGAGAAGTCGGGTCTCGATGCCGGTGAGGTGCTGGGCGGCGAGCCCAACGGGATCGCCATCTGCGACGACCTGGCCGCCGCGATCGAGCTGGCGGGGGCAGTTCCCGACGTCTTCATCTTTGGGAAGGCGCCTGCAAGCGGGCTCCTCTCGGACCTCGAGCGTGGCGTCGTGTTCGAGGCCATCGAGCTGGGGATGGATATCGTCAACGGACTCCACGAGTTCCTCAACGACGACCCCGAGTTCGCAGCGGCGGCCGCCAAGCACGGCGTGACGATCCGAGACGTGCGCCGTCCGCGCGACAAGAAACACCTTCGGCTGTTCACCGGTCGCATCTTCGACATCGCCTGTCGGCGCATCGCGGTGCTGGGGACCGACAGCGCGATCGGCAAGCGGACCACCGCAGAGATTCTGACACAGGCACTCAACGACCAGGGCATCCGGGCGACCTTCGTCGCCACGGGACAGACCGGGATCATTCAGGGTGCCCGCTACGGGGTCGCGCTTGATGCCATTCCGGCGCAGTTCAGCTCGGGCGAGATGGAAGCGAGCGTGGTAGAGGCCTACGAAGGCGAGAACCCGGAAGTGATCGTCATCGAGGGGCAGGGAGCCCTGAGCCATCCCGCCTACCTGTCGTCGACGTTCATCTTGCGCGGGAGTCAGCCCCACGCCGTCATCTTGCAGCACGCACCGGCCCGCACATGTCTCGGCGACTTCCCCGACCTGCCCATGCCCTCGCCGGAAAGCGAGATCAATCTGCTCGAGTGTTTCTCGGACACGAAGGTCATCGGAATCGCCATCAATCACGAATCGATGACCGATGACGAGGTCACCCAGGCAATCGAGCACTACGAGTCTGAGCTGGGTCTGCCCGCCACCGACGCGCTCACCCGACCGCCTGAGCGGCTGGTCGACATGGTGCTGCGCGCATTCCCTGAGCTCGAGCGGTAGTCGGCGCGGGCTACGCGATCACCTTCAGCCGCTTGCCTACGCGCTGGAACGCATCGACTGCGAGATCGAGCTGCTCGTCGGTGTGGGCCGCCGACACCTGCACGCGAATGCGTGCGGCTCCCTTGGGCACCACCGGGTAGCTGAAGCCGATCACGTAAATGCCCTCGTCGAGTAGCTCGTCGGCCATGCGGTGAGCGAGCGCCTCGTCGTAGAGCATCACCGGGACGATTGCGTGCTCGCCCGGGCGGATGTCGAAGCCCAGCGCGGTCATGCGCGCGCGAAACGAGCGCGCGCTCAGCTCGAGACGGTCGCGCAGGCTGGTCGTCTCGGAAAGTAGCTCGAGGACGGCCACCGTTGTGGCGGCCACCACCGGGGCCACGGTGTTGGAGAACAGGTACGGGCGACTCTTCTGGCGCATCCACTCGACGATCTCGCGCCGGCCGCTCAGACACCCTCCGGAGGCACCGCCCAGCGCCTTGCCGAAGGTCGTCGTTATCGCGTCCACGCGCTCAGTGACGCCGCAGAGCTCGGGCGTTCCTCGGCCGGTGGGGCCGACGAACCCCGTGGCGTGCGAGTCGTCGACCATGACCAGCGCGTCGTACTCATCGGCCAAGTCGCAGATCTCGGCGAGCTTGGCGATGTCGCCGTCCATCGAGAACACGCCGTCGGTCGCGATCACTCGATACCGCGCGTCGTGCGCCTCCTGCAGCTTGGCACGCAGGTCTTCCATGTCCGAATGCGCGTAGATGTAGCGCTTCGACTTGGTGAGCCGCACGCCGTCGATTACCGAGGCGTGGTTGAGCGCGTCGGCGATAATCGCGTCGTCGGCGCCCAGTAGCGGTTCGAAGAAGCCCGCGTTCGCATCGAAGCACGACGAGTACAAGATCGTGTCCTCGGTGCCCAGGAACTCGCTGAGCCGCGCCTCAAGCTCCTTGTGTACCGAGAAGGTCCCGCAGATGAACCGGACCGAGGAGGTGCCGTAACCCCAGCGGTCGAGCGCGGCGCGCGCAGCGGTCACGACTCGGTGGTCATCGGCCAGGCCAAGGTAGTTGTTCGCGCAGAAGTTGATGACCTCACGCGGCTGCTCTTCGCCGGGCGTGGCAACGAGGATGGTCGAGCCCTGAGGCGAGACGATGATGCGCTCGGTCTTATACAGGCTCGCGGTGTAAAGAGCCTCGATCTCGGTCTGCAGCGCGTCTTTCATCTTCCCGAACATCTGGTGCCTCCCGGCTGTCTGCTGCCTAGGCGTCGTCGCCCGAGCGCGGCATCATGTCGAGCACGACCTTGCCGCTCTGTCCGCTCGACATGGCGGCGAACCCGGCCTCGTAGTCCTCGAAGGGCAGCTCGTGGGTGATGACCGATGCGATGTCCAGACCGCTCTCGAGCATCGTCTGCATCTTGTACCAGGTCTCCCAGATCTCGCGTCCGTAGATGCCTTTGATCGTCAGGCCGCGAAAGACCACCTGATCCCAATCGATTCGTGCGGGATCCGGAGCGATGCCCAGAAGTGCGATCCGTCCACCGTTGTGCATGCTCTCGAGCATCGACTCGAAGGCCTCAGCGTTGCCGCTCATCTCCAGGCCTATGTCGAAGCCCACCATGCCCAAGTCCTTCATGACGCTCGGAATGGTGTCGCGCAGGACATTCACCGCCCGTGTGGCCCCCATGCGCAGCGCGAGGTCGAGTCGGTAGTCGTTGACGTCGGTGACCACGACATTGCGCGCGCCCACGTGCTTGGCGATGGCCGCGGACATGATTCCGATCGGTCCTGCCCCGGTGATGAGCACGTCTTCGCCCACCAGGTCGAACGAGAGCGTAGCGTGCGTCGCGTTTCCAAAGGGGTCGAAGATAGCAGCGACGCGCGAGGGAATCGAGTCGGCGACGTGCCAGGCGTTTGTGGCAGGCAGCGAAAGGTACTCGGCGAAACATCCGTCGCGGTTCACGCCCACGCCGATCGCGTCAGTGCACAGGTGGCGGCGCCCTGCTCGGCAGCTTCGGCAGACACCGCACACGATATGACCTTCGCCCGAAACGCGCTCGCCCACGCTGAAACCCTTGGCACCCTCGCCAACCTGGGCCACGTGCCCCACGAACTCGTGCCCGTATATCTGTGGGGGACGGATGGTGCGCTGCGCCCACGGGTTCCAGTCGTAGATGTGGACGTCGGTTCCGCAGATAGCGACCTTCTCGATGCGGATCAGCAGATCGCTCGCTCCTGCCGTGGGTACCGGCACCTCTTCGAGCGAACCACCGGGAGCGGCCGCGGTCTTCACCAGAGCCTTCATCGTGCGTTGCATGGCACCACACCCATCTGCGGGGAGGTCAGACCTGCGCGGACACAACAGGTTAGTACCCGCTGGACGGTGCTCGAACCTGCCGACTACTTCAGATTCACGCTGACCGAGTCAGACGTGTCGGCCAGATAGCCGGGGATCGCCGGGACCGAGATCCTGAACCGGTAGGTCCCGCGCCGCATGGTGCGCGTGAAGGCATAGCTCGTGCGCCAGGCTGCGCCGTCGTCCTTCGCGCCGATAGTGGGCGTCGCGAGCTTCTTGTAGGTGGTGGAGCCGGGCTTCTTCACATACAAGGTTGCTTGCGTGCCGATCGAACCGGCCGGGGAGACCGAACCGCTCAGGACCACGGTCTTGCCGCGGTAGGCAGTGGTGCGGCTCGTCTTGATACCTACCGAGACCTGCGGGCGGTACAGCGCCATGTCATCCAGCACGACGGAGGTGCCCGCCGCGGGCCCCGCGGCCGTCAGCACGGTGCTGCCCGCGAGGCGTACCGTAACGCGGGCTCGAACGGCTTCTGCAGGTGCGCTCAGCAGTGTAGTCATGCGGGCAAACGATCCGCTGTTGACGCCGGCGGCGCTACCGGTGGTGCTCGTCTCGGTGAGCGTCACGCCATCCGCGCCCAGATAGGCGAGGCGCAGCTCGATGCCGTTTGGATCCGATCCGCTCTTGGTCCAGGCGCGTACCCGGTAGCTTGCCCCGGGCGTGATGGCCACGTTCTGGGCCAGTTCGGTGTAGGTGGCCGGGTCCCCGCTGGGGTTCAGCAGCTCGAGTGAGTTGCGCCCGGTGACAGAGGCGTTCTTCCGGTGCGCGGTAAACGTCTGATACCACGGGCCGGCGGTTTCCCACCACACGGGCGTCTCGGCACCATGGCCCCACGACGTGCTCCAGACGTTGAAGGTCGGGTTCTTGAGCAGGTTGGACGACGTGGGGCTGGAGGCGATGCGGTCGTAGCGCACAGGCACGTATCCCCAGCCCAAGTCCTCGGCGATCGAGTGGACGCGGGTACCCGCGATGCCCACGCCTGAGGCGGACTCATACGAGATGTACTGGGTGTGCGACTCATCGACCCAGCCGTAGAACAGGCGGATGTGATAGCCCTTCTTGAGCAACGCGTCGCCCGGCTCGAGCGAAGAGACCGGGATCCTATGGCTGACCTGGTGAAACGTCCGCGTGTTGTAGGAAGTTCCGGTCGCCCAGCACATCGAGACGTAGCCCGAGCAGTCGGTGCGGTACCCGGCGTAGGACTTCGACTGGCTGTAGGGCACCGGCTTGTCGACGCGCACCTGCGCCCGCGACAGTACGGAGTTTCGGGTGATCCCCAGCGCGCTTGTTGCGCCCAGGAGCACGCACACGAGCGCCAGCAGCGCCAGAGACGCGCGGAGCGTTGAGCGGAGTGGCGCGGTCGTGCGAGGGGCGTGGTCCATGGGCGTGTGTACCTCCAGGGCGGCTATCGACGGCGCGCGGACCCATCATGAGCCGATGCGGACATCGTGCGACAAGCACTGGTGACCTAGGTCACAGGGTGATAGCCGCCCCGCTGGGGAATAGTAAGTGCGGGCAATCACTCACACGGAGGCGGGTAGGGAATGGGACGAGCGAAGATGGTCATACCGGGAGACAAGCTGAGTACCGAGACGCTCCTCGCGTTGCTCGACGAGGCCGGCATCCCCGCGCAGCACGGACCCGAAGGCATGAGCAGCGTCAAGGTGGACATGGGAGAGCTGACGTTTCTCATCGACTCCTATCCCCATCAAGGCGCTATCAAGATCTGGACGGCCCAGGAGCTCGATCCTGATGAGGTGGACCTTGCCGCCGCGGTGAGTTCAGCCAACTCGTTCAACGAGGTGTTTCTGTTCGTACGCAACTTCGTGTTCCAAGACCCAGCCGACCGCACCAACTACCGAGTGGTGTGGGACCACGACCGGTTGGTCGCAGCCGAGGGGCTTACCGCCGATGAGTTGCTGCTGACGCTCACCCGCGTGGCCGACGTGCTCATGGAGGCACTCGCACCTCAAGAACAGACCGGCCACGCGTAGAGACGACCATGACCTGCGATTTGCACCCTTGCCCTCGCCAGCTCGCAGCACTAGTGTTGGGTCACCGTTCATCTCGTCTCGGGGGTCTGCATGAACGACTACACGCGCAGTGACTTGGGCCGCATCAGCCGGCGGCCGTACAAGAGCTCCGGACTCGACCGGCAGCAGCGCCTCACCATCACGTTGGGCGTCACCGCTGCCGTCATTCTCGCGCTGGGACTGGGCGTGGGCTTCGCCGTGGGGCGCGCCACTGCTCCCGAGCCTGAGCTCCTACCGGTGCAAGCGCCAGTCGTCCAAGAGGAGACCACGCTGCCGGCTGGCGTCGTTGAGGACGTTGCCACCGAGACGGTCGACTCCGACCTGCTCGCAGAGGAAGACGTCTCCCAGGAGACCACCATCACCGATGAGGTGCCGCCCCCGAGGCCCAAGCAGCTCGCACCCAAGGACGGTGCCGTCATCAACGCCTCCCGCGTCACTCTGGACTGGTCGAAGGTCGAAGACGACTCGGACGAACCGGTCACCTACGCGTTCGAGATCCAGGACCGTCTCTCGGGCGGCTCCTATGGCAACCGGCAGGTCATCGGCAAGCTCAAGTCGTCGTCGTACTCGGCCAGGGTGCTCTACGCGAAGCGGCGTTGGCGGGTGTGGGCGGTGGATACCGCAGGCAACCAGAGCGACAAAACGGGCTGGCGCTACTACCAGCATACAGCCAGGCCGGTGGTCAAACCCACGCCCAAGCCCGATCCGGAACCCAGCGACGAGACGACGTAGCACCCCACTCTCGCACTACCCGCAAAAGTCCCTGGTGTTCGCGGCGCCCGCTACTCGCCGGTCCCGTTGGCCAGATGACCGCGCATCCACTCGACCGCCCCGTTCTCGAGTGCCCGCGCCTTCGAGAGCGCCCCGATGTCGCGCACGCGCCAGCCCAGAGCGGTCCCCAGGTCTGCGACCGTCGCCTTCGCGGCCGCATCATCGCCGCAGATGCGCAGTGGCATGGTCGGGTTGGGCCCGGGGTCACCCATCTGGGCGGCGAGGATCTGGCTGAAGGCTTTCACCACGCGTGAGCCGGGAAGCGCCCGCTGCAAGTACTCCGCGCCCGAATCATCTTCACCAAACGCATTGACGACGCCCGTTTTGGTGATGAGTGGCGGGTTGGTGACATCGATGACGATCGTGTTGTCGAACAGCCGGGGGCTGAGTCCCCCGACCACCTCTCGAAGAACTCGTCCGGGTACCGCGAATACCGCGACGTCGGCGAACCGGGCCGCCTGGACGTAGCTGCCCGCCTGTGCTCCGGACCCCGAGGAATGTTGCCACTGGACGACTGTGGGCTTGTTCACGTCGCGCGCGCCCACCATGACCTCATGCCCGATGCGCGCGAAGCCTGCTGCAAGTGAGAGCGCGGCGCTGCCCGAGCCGATGATGCCGATTCGCATGCGGGTCGCCCTTCGAGAGTCACGGTGCATGGGCAGGAGTATTCCCCGTTCCAGCACGTGCCGTGCCGCTCTTCGCCCCCGACCTGTATTCTGGTAGCGCATTGATCGGGCGCGAGCCGAGGGGGCAACGCAGATGTCGTTCTGGAGCGGGTGGTGGTGGCCGGCGGCAACTGCGGTCATCGGGTTCGTGTACGTGGGGCTGCTGCTCGCGCAGTGGAACAGGCGTCGCAAGCCGCACCAGCTGGCCTGGGCGATGGGGTTTCTGTTTTACGCCGTCGCGGCGGGTATGGAGTTCTACTCTGAGTACACGCAGTACTGGGACCCGACCGTCTATCGGATCTACATCGTGCTTGCGGCGTCGATGGTCGGGTTTCTTGGCCTGGGCTCGCTGTTCCTGATCTCGAAGACGCCAACAGTGCCCAACCTGTTCTTGGCCTACGTTCTGGTGTGTCTGGCCATCTTCGTGTGGGGTGTCTTCACCACCGAGCTGATCACCGAGGCGCTCAAACCGGGTGTGGTGGTGGGTGGTGCGGCGCTGGGGGCTGCCGGTACGTTCCCCCGCATCATGTCGCTGTTCTTCAACATCCCGGGCACGCTGTTGCTCATTGGCGGGTCGATTGCCTCGATCATCCTGTTTCGCAAGAACAAGGCGTACCGCTACCGCGTGTGGGCCAACGTGCTGATTATCGTGGGCACCCTGCTCATCGCCGGGGCCGGATCCATGGCGCGTGCGGGAGCGACCAGTGGACTCTATGTGGGCGAGATGATCGCCAGTGCGATTCTTCTCGCCGGGTTTCTGCTCGCGGGCACGCTTGAGCGGGGCGCCGCAGCCGCCCGTGCCCGCCGAGAAGAACAGGCGCCGGTGGGCTAGCACCCTGGTGAGTTGACGGATTGCGAACACGATTGCGAACACGGATCTGCGTCCTATTGCTGCACACATACCTAATGCCTAGACTCTAATGAGTGAATCCTCAATCTCGGATTCAAAAGGAACGGTATAGGTCAACTCGCAAGGAAGGGGGCGCCGGCAGTCCTGGTTCCAGCGGTAGTTCTGATGCTTTGTCTATCCTGATTCAGAATCGAGGCGATGCACGTTGAAGAAGAACCTTCTGGTTTTCTCACTCGCACTGATCGCGGTACTTGCACTGACTGGCTGCGGCGGCACCAAGGACGATGGCGGGACTTCCTCGGCGGGTGACGAAAAGATCCTGATCGGGTCAGCGCTGTGCCAGACCGGAATTCAGGCGCCGCTTGACGAGCCCGCACTTCGCGGCGCCCAGCTGGCTGTTGATGACCTCAACGCCAAGGGAGGCATCCTGGGCAAGCAGGTCGAGCTGGTCAACATGGACGGCAAGAGCGACCCGGTAACGGTAGGCAACGTCGCCAAGCAGATGATCCAGAAGGGCGCCGTCGCCCTGATCGCGCCGAGCGACTTCGACTTCGGTGGTCCGGCCAGCCGAGAGGCCCAGTCTGCAGGAATCGTCGGCATTTCGCCGTGCGCGTCTTCGCCGCTCTACGGTTCCGCCGCTCTTGGCGACAAGCAGTTCACCATGTCGATGTGGAACACGACCATGGGTGCGGCAACCGCCGAGAGTGCATACGACAAGGGCTACAAGACCGTCTACGTGATCACCGACGACTTCATCGACTACACCAAGAGCTTGAGCAAGTACTTCATCGCACGCTACGAGGAGCTCGGCGGCAAGGTGCTGTTCGAGGATACGTACACGCAGGGTCAGGCTGACGTTTCGGCGCAGCTCGCCCGCATCAAGGCGCTCGATACTCCTCCCGACTTCATCTACATCTCGTCGTATATGCCCGACCTCGCCCTCATGATTCGCACGCTACGCGAGAGCGGCATCGACGCCCCCGTCTACGGTGGCGACTCCTACGACGATCCAGGCCTGTTCGAGGCCCTGGGTGCGGACTACGGCAACAACGTCGTCTTCGACACCCACGGGTTCCTTTCGGCGGAAGCCAACCCCAACTACACGGCATTCGCTGCGAGCTATGAGAAGAAGTTCGGTAACCCCCCGGACGCCGTCTGGGTCATGCCGGGCTACGACGCTGTCATGGTGCTTGCGCAGTCCATGGAGAAGGCGGGTAGCACCGACGGTGCCGCAGTTGCCAAGGCCATGGAGGACACGGAGTTCGATCTCCTTACCGGCAAGCTGGACTGGTCGGACGCCGCCTCGGGTCACGAGCCCAACAAGGCCGCCGCGCTGGTCGAGATCAAGGGCGGCAAGCCGGAGTTCCAGGGCTGGGTCATTCCTAAGAAGATCCCTGCCCCCTAATTCAGAATCGCGTAGCATCATCGGTTTGGGAACGGTCAGGAGGGGGCGCCCTACGGCGCTCTCTTCTGACCCTCTCGGACCTCAGCAGGCGGCCGCGAAGCATCCACGACAGTGGGAGAACTGCATGGAAGCGCAGCACAACCAGGACAGTACGCTCGAGATCCGGGCTCTGTGCAAGTCATTCGCGGCGCTCAAAGCCGTTGACGATGTGAGTTTCAGCCTGCAAACCGGGGAGATCCTCGGGCTCATCGGACCTAACGGCTCGGGAAAGACCACGCTCATCAATGTGGTGACGGGGCTTCTTCCAGCCACGAGCGGAACTGTCTCGGTGGATGGACAGGCAACCACAGGTCGGCCCCCTCATCGCGTGGCCCGAGCCGGCATCGCTCGGACGTTCCAGACGATCAGACTCTTCCGCGAGCTGACCGTTCTCGAGAATGTGGAAGTCGCAGCGGTGAGCGTCGGCCGCAAGCGTCGCGAAGCAACGGTTGTGGCCGAGGAGCTGCTGGCTGAGATGGCGCTCGAGGAGTGGGCCGACCGACTTGCGAGCGAGATCCCCTTTGGTCACCAGCGCAAACTCGAGATCGCACGGGCGTTGGCCATGACGCCCAAGTTCCTGCTGCTGGACGAACCCGCAGCCGGGCTCAACGAAGAAGAGAGCGATCTGCTCCTCGAACTGCTTCGCTCGATCCCTGAAGCAAAACGCGTGGGGGTGCTCATCGTCGAGCACGATATGCGGCTCATGATGAACCTGTGCGACAAACTCCACGTGCTCAACTATGGCAAGACGATCGCGCACGGTACACCGGCCGAAGTGAAGTGCAATCCCGAGGTTGTGAGTGCCTACCTCGGCAGCACCGCGTAGGGAAGGGACTCATGCTCGCGATCAGAGAACTGCAAGCGTCGTACGGTGCTATCAGGGCACTGCACGGCATATCGCTCGAGGTCAAAGAGGGCGAACTCGTGGCGCTTCTGGGCACCAACGGTGCAGGTAAGTCCACGACGCTCAAGTCAATCTGCGGGGTGCTGAAGCCCACGGGAGGCTCGGTGGAGTTCTTGGGCGAGGACATCTCAGGAAAGAAGCCCGAGACGATTCTCAAGCGAGGGATCTCACTCGTCCCCGAGGGCCGGGAGATATTCACCAGCCTGACCGTGGCCGAGAATCTTCGGCTGGGAGCGTTTTCCTCCTATGAGCGTGGCCGCTACCAGCAGGACCTCGAAGAGATGTTTTCGCTGTTCCCGATACTGAAAGAGCGATTCGCTCAGCCGGGAGGACTGCTGTCGGGCGGGGAGCAGCAGCAGCTGGCTATCGCGCGCGCCCTGATGAGCCACCCTAAGCTTCTGATGCTTGATGAGCCCTCGCTGGGCCTCTCACCCACGATGGTGGACCTGATCTTCGATCTGATCGTCAAGTTGCGCGAGCGCGACACCACGATCCTGCTCGTCGAGCAGAACGCTGAGCGCGCCCTGAAGATTGCAGATCGCGTGTATGTCCTCAATACAGGGACGATGGAGTTCAGCGGCACGCCCCAGCAGCTCGAGTCCGAGCTGGACATCGAGGCGGTCTACTTCGGCGGCGCCGACGACTCATCCTGTGAGGTGACGCTGTGATCAACGGGGAGTTCATCATCAACACGCTGAGTTTGGGGAGTCTCTACGCGCTGCTCGCGCTTGGCCTTGTGTTCGTGTACGGGATCCTCAAACTCGTGAACTTCGCCTACGGCGAATACCTGATGGTCGCCGGGTACGCGATGTACGTGTTCGGCACGTTCGCCCAGCTACCGTGGTACGTGACAATGGTGCTCGCTGTGCTGATCGCGGCGCTCACGAGCTATCTCACCGAACTTGTGGCGTTTCGGCCGGTCCGTAGCAAGTCGCTCAACGCGATGCTGGTGACCTCGTTCGCCGTCAGTGTGTTGCTTCAGAATGCGGCAGTCCTGTTTGTGTCCCCCCGGTCGCGCGCCGTGCCGTTGCCGCCGGCCTTCAACCAGTCGGTGACGCTGCTCGGCGTCACGTCGCCACTTCGAAACCTGCTCACGATTGCCACCGCGGTGGTGCTGCTGACAGCACTTACGCTCCTGATGAAGTACACCGTGCTGGGCATTGCGATGCGCGCCGCTGCCGACAAGTTCACGACCACCCGCCTCATGGGAGTACCGGCCAACCTCGTCATCTCGGTGGCGTTCATCATCAGCGGGTTTCTGGCCGGCGTCGTCTCGATCTTCTGGGTCGGCCGCTCGGCCTCTGTCGAGCCGCTCATCGGATTCGCACCGTTGTTGATCGCGTTCATCGCGACCGTGATCGGCGGCATGCATTCGCTACTGGGGGCGGTGGTGGGCGGCTTCGTGTACGGGCTGCTGTTCAACGTGCTGAGCATCATGCTCCCCGCATCGATGATCAACTACCGCGACGCGTTCATGTTCGTCATCGTGATCTTGTTCCTGCTGATACGACCTGAGGGTCTCATACGCGGCGGTTATACCGAGGAGCGTGTGGGATGAGCGCTAAGAAATCGATATTCACGGCGCCCGCCGGGCGCTCCACAGTCCTCGCCCTCATCGTGCTGCTGATCGTTGGCGCAGTGCTCGTGAACACGTTCGCCGAGTTCGTGTGGATAGGCATCTATACGTACTTCTGCGTCACGCTGATGATGGTACTGGGGCTGCAGATGTTCATGGGAAACTCGGGCATCCTGAACTGGACCTACTTGGGTTTTGTCGGCATCGGCGCTTATGCGTCGTCGATTCTTTCGACCGCGCCGCAGCTTAAGTCGATGGGCGTTCCCAACATGTATCCCGCGTTGGTCCAGCTGCAGATGCCGGTGCTGCCGGCGCTTATCGTGGGAGGTCTGGTGGCTGCAGCGATTGCTGCCATCATCGCGTGGCCTCTGATGCGTCTGTCCGACGCGGTGGGGGTCATCACGCTGTTTGCCACACTCATCGTGATCCACGTGGTCATGACCCAGTGGGACAACGTGACCAACGGACCCCGCACGTTCTTCGGCGTGCAGGCGTTCACCAGTATCTGGGTTGCAGCTGCCGCAGCCTCGCTGACGCTATTCGCGGCACATCTGTTCCGTGAGTCCTCGCTTGGCCTGCGGCTGCGTGCCTCACGCGACGATCGCCACGCCGCCATGGCTGTGGGCGTCAGCGTGGTCGCCGTACGTTACTTCACCTTCGTACTCAGCTCGTTTGTGGGTGGTGTCGGCGGCGGACTGTGGGCACACTACATCACGTCCTTCTCCCCCACGTCATTTTACGTGGTGGAGACGTTCGTGCTCCTGACCATGCTGGTCATAGGGGGCGCGGGCAGTATCTCCGGTGCGACGTTCGGCGCCGTGGCCATCACCGTGATGCGCGAGGGGCTGCGCCAGCTGGAGGGCTACCTCAACAACTCGGGCGTGATCAACTTCGAGGTATACGGGCTGACCGAGGTGATGGTGGCCGTCCTGTTGATAACGATTCTCATCTGGCGGCCCGATGGAATCATCGGCGGCAGGGAATTCACCCTGTCGCGCTTCAGACGGAAGAGGAGCCCCAACCAAGACCCCGAAGCCGAGACCGCGTAGGTCCCGGAACCGCCGAGACAGGACCAGACAGGCAGGAGGACGAATCATGGCTTGTGAGTTGAACCGCGACAAAGCGTTCTTTGCATTCTCGCCGGATGTCGAGCCGGCTATTCGCATCAGTCAGGGCGAGGAGCTCTTTCTGCAGACGCACGACTGCTTCAGCGGCCAGCTCAAGACCCCGGCCGATACACTCGAGACGCTGGATTGGAGCATCACGAACCCGGCGACCGGCCCCGTCTACATCGAGGGAACCAAGCCCGGAGACGTGCTGCGCGTCGATCTGCTCGAGGTCAAGGCGACCGGACCATCCGTCATGGTCGCCGTGCCCGGCGTGGGTGGCATGGGTGAGATGATCACCGAGATGGAGACCACCATTCTCAAGCACACCGATACGACGGTGATCTTCAAGGATCGCGTTGAGGTGGCTCAGAAGCCCATGCTTGGTGTTATCGGCGTGGCCCCTGCCCGGGGCGAGATTCCCAACAGCACCCCCGGTGGCCATGGCGGCAATATGGACTGCACACTCGTCACCACCGGAGCGAGCCTCTATCTGACGGTAGGCGTCGAGGGCGCACTCTTCGGTTGCGGTGACATGCACGCTGCCATGGGTGATGGTGAGGTCGTCATCTGTGGTGCCGAGACACCCGGCGAGGTGCGGCTGACGGCCCAGGTCGTGGACGTGCCGGGGCTTCCCACGCCATTTCTGGAGAACGATGAGCTCGTTGTCGTGATCGCATCTGCCGAGACGGTTGACGAAGCGTATAAAGATGCACTGAGTCGCATGCTCGGGTTTCTCACCGAGGTGGCGGGTATGCCCACCAACGATGCAGCAATGCTCATGAGCCTCGTGGGCAGCCTGCGGTTCTGTCAGGTCGTCGACCCGCTGATGACCGTGCGATTCGAGTTCCCGAAGTCGGTGCTCAAAGAGTACGGATTCGAGCTACCCCGCTAGCGCGCCGGCGCCGCCGGCACCGACCGCTGTGAAGAGGTGGTGTGTAGACGCGCGTGGCAGCTATATGTTATACGCATATAGGTAACTCACACATCTACATGCCGGAGGCGCGCGACACCCATGATGCATGACCATCCCGAAGGAGCTGGACGCTGTGGCGGGCGCAAGGGCGCACTGACCGAACCCCTCGTGCTCGCCGCGCTCCAGCGCACCGTCGCGCACGGCTACGACTTGCGCACCGCGATCACCCAGATGACTGGCGAGCGAGCGACCATCGACGCGGGCGGGCTCTACCGCACGCTGAGACGTCTCGAGGAAGACGGCTTCGTCACTTCGCAATGGACCGAGGGCGAGTCCGGACCGCAGCGTCGCGACTATCGCATTACCCCCGAGGGTCTCGAACTGGCCGAGGACTGGGCGCGCCACCTGCACGCGCGCTCCGAGCTTCTCGCACTGGTCGCGGCGCTGCTGCAAAGCGCCGGCGGGCCGCCTGCGAGCGCGGAGGGCGGCCGGTGATCGATCCCACAGGAGTCATCTACGCGGTCGTGATGGTTGTCGCGTACGCATTTGTCGCGCGCACGCGCCCAGAGAAGGCCGTTGAGGCCGCGAGAGCCGGCAGCAAGCAGCTCGTCTCGATTCTGCCTATGTTTCTCGCGGTCTTTGGGATCGTGGGGCTCTTCCAGGTCTTCGTACCACCCTCGCTGATCGAGAAGTGGATGGGCGCGTCTTCAGGCGCACTGTCATTGCTGGTGGGCGCGGGTATCGGCTCGGTCGCCGCCGGTCCGCCGCCGGTCGCGTTTCCCATCGCTGCAGGATTACTCGAGGGCGGCGCGTGGATGCCAGCCGTCGCCGCGTTCATCGTGTCGTGGGTGCTGGTGGGAATCGCGTCGCTGCCGTTCGAGGCACAGCTGTTTGGGTGGCGCTTCGCCCTCCTGCGAAATGGCGGATCGTTTCTGCTCGCCATGCTTATCGGCCTTGTGATGGGGTGGGTGCTGTGAGCGCGGTCTGGAAGTGGGTGCGCAAAGAGATCCTCGTGGTTCTGGTGGCCGGGCTGTACGTGTGGGCGCTGATCGTGTCGCCCGCCAAGACGGCACAGGCGCTGGAGCTCTCGCTCAGCATCCTGCTGTCGGTGTCGCTCATCATCGTCTCGGTCTTCTCGGCACTGGGGCTCTTTTCCGTGCTGGTGGACAAGCAAGCATTCGGACGACGGCTGGGCAACAAGGCGGGTGTCGGCACGCTGCTCGTGGCCGCTGGCTTTGGCACCATCCTGATGGGCCCGGTGTATGCGATCTTCCCGCTGCTCAAGACGTTTCGGGAGCACGGGGCGCGCTGGGGCGTCATTGTTGCCATCATGACTGCGTGGGCCGTGAAGATCCCCATGATTCCGCTTGAGGTCCGCTTTCTGGGCTGGGAGTTTTCCCTAGTGCGATCGCTTCTCACCATCGTCGCGGCGGTGGGAATGGGTCTAGTGTTCGACACGTTGATGGTTTCCGAGAGGAGCACACATGAGTGACACGCTACGAATCGCCGTGCCGGTCGAGGGTGGCGAAGGACTCGAGGCAGTACGGTCGGCGCACTTCGGGCATTCTGCCGGTTTCGCGCTGGTCGATGTGGAGGACGGCGCACCGGTCGCGGTGAGCATGCTGGTGAACCCACCGCACGCGCAGGGCGGTTGCATGACCACGGTGAATCTGCTCGCGGCCAACGGAGTGCAGGCGGTCAGCGCAGCTGGCATGGG
Source organism: Coriobacteriia bacterium (assembly GCA_038202795.1). GTDB lineage: Bacteria > Actinomycetota > Coriobacteriia > Anaerosomatales > PHET01 > PHET01. The sequence continues at coordinate 23,048 of JBBREQ010000014.1, forward strand.
GCGCGGTCCGCTCAACGGCCTGATGCAGGTCGGCATTGCGATACATCACGACGCCCAGTCCGCGACCGTGGGTCAAGCGGTCGACGCGATTCTCGGCGGACGCACCACGCCGTTCGGTTCCGACCACGCCTGCCAGGGTCACCACTAGTTCAAGTGCACCGCGGCCGCACCGCGGCGTAACCGCAAAAGAAAACGCTTGACATCCGGGGTTCTCGGAGTATGTTAGTGAGCGTTCACTAACTGCCGAGAACCCCGGATGTTGTTCGTGCCAAGAACCTCAGAGGGGAACCGTGCGCCAGCTGCACGGATCAGCGCGAGGAGGCGGTATGGCCAGTGGAACCGGCATAAGCGCTCAACGTGGGCTGATGCTCGCGGTGCTGGTGCTTGCGCTGACAGCTGGCGGCGTCCTTTGGTGGGCAAGCGCCCAGTCGCGCGACAACGGCAAAGACGTTGCAGTTGCCGGCAATGTGCGTGCTCGGTCCTACGCCGTGATCACCCCTGCACTCGCGCTGCCCGTCCCGGACTTCTCGGTGGGGATTCCTTCAACGGGCGCCAAGATCGGGAACCTGCCGGCCGCAGGCGGGCGCAGCGCGTCGCAGTCCGCGATGTCGCGCAGTCCCATCCCGGTGGTTGTCGGAACACTCGACAGCGTCGATGTGGGGCAAGGTGACCGCGTCCGCGCGGGTCAGGTGATTGCGCAGATCGACACCACGATGCTGGACCTGGGAGTTGAGGCGGCACAGGCCGCAGCGCGTAAAGCCCGGGCCGACGTGGGGGTCGTCGAGGGTAACCTCGGTACCGTGGCAGACAACGAGTCCAAGCTCTCTACCGCCCGGACCAAGCTTTCAGACGGCGAGGCGCAGCTGACCAAGGCGAAGCGCGACCTGCTCAAGGCGCGCAAGCAACTCCGGGCGTCGCGCGCCAAGGCAGTGGCGGGTCGAGCCACGCTCAAAGGGCAGATCGCGGCGCTTGAGAAGATGCTCTCTGGACCGCCGCCGCCCACGCCCCCAAAGCCCCCAACCGGACCTACGCCTACGCAGACCCTGGCGAAGCTCAAGGCGAAACTCGCTGAACTCAATGCCGGTATCGCGAAGATAGATGCGGGGTTGGCGAAGGTCGACGCCGGCTTGGTCAAGGTCAATGCGGGCTTTGGCAAACTCGCTTCCAACCGCTCAAAGATCAACACGGGCAGCTCCGCACTTGCTGATGCCAAGACGCAGCTCAGGACCGCGCAAGACGTTCTCGGCGTCGTGGTAGAGGGGCGCGATGCCGGCGTGGCTTACGCCCGGGCGGCTCGTGACATGGCAACCATCACGGCGCCGGTCGACGGCGTGGTGACGTATGCGCGGCTGCCTGGAACGGTCGTGGTGGTGGGCGCGCCCATCGTGCGCATCGTTCCTAACGAGCCGCAGAAGGTCGATACCTACCTCACCGCTCAGCAGATGCTTCGCGTGCGTCCGGGGGATGCGACCAGCATCACGCTCGACTCGTTCCCGGGCCAGACCTTCTCGGGAAAAATCACCACCATCGGGTCCGCGTACACCTTCGTGCCCACCAGCTTCCCCACTGATCTGGTCCACATGACCCGTGCCGTCAAGGTCACGGTCGCGATGGACCAGGGCGCTGCACTTCCTGCAGGCACGCCGGTCGACGTGATCATCACAACGGGAGAGAACCGCTGATCCGAGCCGAGACACGACTGTGAAAAGGAGCGATTGAGACGATGAAAGCCCAAGAGATCAGAAAGCGCGTACTACCGCTGGTGCTCGTGCTTTTGCTGGCGGGCGGTGGCTGGTGGTGGTGGTGGAGCACCCACGAAAGCGGGGCAGCGGTTGCGACGCCCGCCCTGGGAGGCACCGGCACCATCGAGGCCGTCGAAGTGGCCGTGACCCCGCAGACCGCGGGTCGCATCATCGAACTGACTACCGATGAGGGCACTGCGGTGAAGAAGGGCGAGGTGCTCTACCGGCTCGACGATACACTGCCCCGGCTCCAAATCGATCAAGCCCAGGCCGGCGTCGATGCCGCCAAGGCCAACGACAAGCACGTGCGCGCTGACAATGGTTCGAACAAGGCGGAGCGCGCGGCGGCCAAGGCGCAGTATGACCAGGCCAAGGTCGCTCTCAAGATGGCCAAGGTCCAACGTGGCTATACCACGATCATCTCGCCGCTCGACGGCATCGTGACCAGTATCGCGGCTCGGCCGGGAGAGAACGCTCTACCGGGTTCGGCGCTCGCGATGGTGAGCGAGGTGAGCAGCCTTACGATCACCATCTACGTGCCGGAGGATCAGATTGGCAAAGCGACTGTGGGACAGGCCGGGAAGGTAACGGCTGACTCGCTGACCAAGGCCTACGTGGCCAAGGTCGAGTACGTCTCGTCTTCGGCGGAATTCGCGCCCTCATCGCTCGAGACCAAAGACCAGCGCGTGAAACTCGTCTACCAAGTGAAACTGCGCATCACCGACGCGGACTCGAATCTCAAGCCGGGCATGCCTGCTGACGTGGAACTTCAGTGACCACCAGCTCCAACGCACAGCCGGCGCTCGACATCCGGGGTCTGTCCAAGATGTTTGAATCCGTCACAGCGGTCGACGACGTGACCATGTCGATCCCCAGGGGCGCGGTGTTTGGCCTCGTGGGTCCGGACGGTGCAGGTAAGTCCACGCTTATCAGGCTGCTTACCACCGTCATGATTCCCACCCAGGGTGACGCGCTCATCTTTGGCGACTCGGTGGTCCACGCCCGCGCGGCAGTCAAACCGCGCATCGGCTACATGTCGCAGGCCTTCTCGCTCTATGGTGACCTCACTGTGGCAGAGAACCTCGCGTTCTTCGCCGAGCTGCGGGGGGTCAAGCATTCAGACGTCCCCGCGCGCTCAGAGCGTCTTCTCGCCTTCTCGGGCCTCACTGAGTTCGCCAACCGGCAGGCGCAGTTCCTCTCGGGAGGCATGAAACAGAAGCTGGCGCTCGCGGTCACGCTCATCTCAGAACCGGAGCTGCTTTTCTTAGATGAGCCCACAACCGGTGTCGACCCCGTCTCGCGTCGTGAGTTCTGGCGGATCCTGTTCGATCTGAACCGCCAGGGCATGACGGTTTTCGTCGCGACGCCCTACATGGACGAGGCCGCGCGCTGTACCGAGATCGCCTTCATGTCCGAGGGCCGCATCATCTTGCGCGACACCCCCGAAGGCATGATCTCGCGGGTGCCCGGTAACGTCTTCAACGTGCACGTCGCTGACTACCACGCCGCCATGCCCGTCCTGCGCGCGCTACCGTTCATCACGAGCGTCGAGGTTTCCGGCGATGTCATCCGTGTGCTTGCCGAGAAGGACTGCTCGGCTTCTGAGTGTGAAAGCCGCATTCGCGAGGCGCTACAGAAGGCGGGCTTCTCGGCAGGCGCTGTTGAGGGCTCGGCGGCGGATCTCGAGATGGCGTTCGCCACGCTGATTCCGGGCACGGACGCCGTCGAATTCGGGAAGACCGCTGCCGGCGCGGGGGTGCCGCGATGAGACGCACTCTGGCGATAATCCGCAAGGAGTTCATCCACATACGCAGGGACCCGCGGCTGTTGCTGATGGTGGTGATGCTGCCGCTGATCCAGCTGTTCCTTTTTTCCTACGCGGTCTCATTCGATGTCAAAGCCGTTCCCACGGCAGTGCTCGATCAGGACCACACTCAGACGAGTCGCCAGTATGTCGCGGCCCTCGAGCGGTCGAGCTACTTCCACGTGGTGGACCAGCTCTCGTCGATGTCGCAAGTCGACCAGGAATTCGAGGGCAACAAGACGCGTGTCGTGGTCATCGTGGGCGACGGATTCGGCAGCGACATGGCCGCGCAGCGTGCTGGCAAGGTCCAGGTGCTCATCGACGGGACCGAGCCCAACTCCGCGCAGGTGGCCTTGGGGACCTCGGCGGCATTGACGCGCGTGTTCTCCGGCAAGATTGCGCTCTCCCAGGCCGAGTACAGGGGCCTCGACCCCTCGAAGGCACCAGGACTCTCGACAGCAGTGCGCACGTGGTACAACCCCGAGAGCCGCTCGGCGAACTACTTCGTACCGGGGCTGATCGTCATATTGCTCACTACGGTGGCCATCCAGCAGACCGCGAATACGCTGGTGAAAGAGAAGGAGCAGGGGACCTACGAGCAGCTCATAGTCTCGCCCATACATCGGCTCGAGCTGATGGTAGGCAAGATCACTCCGTGGGCCATCGTAAGCGTGCTCGAGATCGTCGGGGTTTCGGCAATAGGAATGGTGGCGTTCCAAATCCCGTTCCGCGGCTCGGTCCCGCTGTTTGGTCTGGGCAGCCTCCTCTACGTGGTCTGCTGCTTGGGGCTGGGTCTGCTGATCTCGGCGATAGCCCCCACGCTCGACTCAGCTAACCTCATTGCCGGCATGGCGGGCATCCTGCCGGGATTCATGCTCTCCGGCTTCATCTATCCCATCGATAGCATGCCTCGCGCGCTTCAGATCGTGAGCTACCTGTTCCCCACGCGCTACTTCATGACCATCACGCGCACGCTCTTCCTCAAGGGCGGCGGCTTCGACGTTCTCTGGACTCAGTACGCGGCACTGGCGGCTTTCGCGGTTATCATCGTCTTCGCATCGACGCTGGTCTACAAAGAAAGGGCGTGATGCCCATGTCGTGGCGCCGCATCCGCCTGCTCATCTGGAAGGAGTTCCTGCAGCTTCGGCGTGACAAAGCGCTCCTCAGGTTGATCTTCATAGCGCCGATCCTGCAGTTGTTTTTGTTCGGATATGTGGTGGGGGCCGACATCCAGAATCTTCAGCTCGCGGTGCTGGATCACGACCAGACCACGCAGTCGCGTCAGGTGAGCGAGGCGTTCACCGCCTCGCGCTACTTCGAGCTCGCCGCACGCGTCACAACCGAAGGCGAGCTCAAGACGGTGATGGATGGTAATAGGGCCTCGGTCGCCATCGAGATCCCTGCAGGCTTCGCCGATTCGATCGCGCGGAGGAGGCCCACAACGCTGGGCGTCATCGTGGACGGCTCGGATGGCCGCGTCGCGCAGCTCGCCGGTTCCTACGCATCGGGAATCACACAAGAGCTGAGCAAGCGGTTCTACGGGGATGCGGCCAGTCGCATACAACTCGCAAGCATCGACCTACGCACACGCGTGCTGTACAACCCCTCGCTTCGGGCCATCAACACGATGGTCCCCGGGCTACTCGCGATGCTCATTTTGATGTCGACAAGCATGGTCATGAGCCAAGCGGTGGTAAAGGAGCGCGAGCATGGCACGCTCGAACAACTCTTCGTGACGCCCATCGCCCGCAGCGAGTACCTCGCGGGCAAGCTCATCCCGTACGCCATTGTGGGCATTGTGCAGGTCGGCGTCGTGTTCACCGTAGGGACGTGGTGGTTCCAAGTCCCGTTCCGCGGATCGTACCTGGTCATCGGAGCCGGGCTTGGGCTGTTCCTGCTGTGCACGCTGGGCATGGGCCTGCTCATCAGCCTCATATCACGCACGCGCGCCCAAGCGCAGCAGCTCGTACTGTTCATACAGATGCCGCAGATGATCCTATCGGGCTTCATGTTCCCGCTTGAGGCGCTCCCCGGCTGGCTCTACGCCGTGACGTTCGCGATCCCCCTGCGCTACATCTTGGCGATCATGCGCGCGAGCTTCCTGAAGGGTTCAGGCTTCGTGGCCCTGTGGCCGCAGTTCGCCGCGCTTGCCGCCTTTGCCACGCTCATATTCGGTCTCGGTCTATCCCGCTTCCGCAAACAACTGTCCGACTGACACGACACCCGAAAGGAAGTCGCTGAGCCTCATGGCACCGCTATTCTCAAACAGATCAGCTGCCGAGAAGACCTCCCACACCGCATCCAGCGTTGCCGCGGTGAAGAGCGCCGAGCCACAAGACGCGGTGGTCGTCTCGGCGCTGAGGAAGACCTTCGGCGATTTCGTCGCGGTCGACTCGATCGACTTGAACGTCAAGCGGGGTGAGATCTTTGGCTTCCTCGGCCCCAACGGATCGGGCAAGACGACCACCATCCGCATGCTCTGCGGCACCATCGCACCCACCTCGGGCTCGGCGAGGGTGATGGGCTACGACATAGCTACGCAGCCCGAGAAGGTGCGCGGTCAGATTGGCTACATGTCGCAGAAGTTCTCGCTGTTCTCGGACCTTACGGTCGAGGAGAACTTGCGCTTCTATGGGGGGATATACGGCCTTGAGCCTGAGCGTTTCGCTGAGCGCCGAGAGTACATCCTCACCATGGCGAACCTGCGTGGGCGCGAAAACGAGCGCACGTCGAACCTCTCGGTAGGCTGGAAGCAGCGCCTCGCCCTTGGCTGCGCGACGATCCACGAACCACGGGTGCTCTTCCTCGACGAGCCCACATCAGGAGTGGACCCCAACGCCCGCCGGCAGTTCTGGGAGCTGCTCTACGAGCTCGCGCGCAACGGAGTGACGCTGTTCGTTACCACGCACTACATGGACGAGGCGACCCACTGCAACCGGCTGGCATTCATGTACCGCGGCAAGATCATCGCCGAGGGAACGCCCGCCAAGATCAAGGAGCAGCACGGCTCCGAGAACATCCTCGGCGTACGTGGTGCGGACTCTCAGCGTGTCCTCGAGTTCCTGGAGAGCCGTCTCGATCTGCACGAGGTGTACGTGGCAGGCGCCACGGTCCACGCGGTGGCGTCCGAGGGCGTTTCAGGCGCTGCGGTTCTCAGCGCCGAGGCGTTGCGACAGGTGCTGGTTACCGAGGGCTTCTCGGCGGCCCAGGTCTTCGCGGTCGAGCCCACGCTCGAAGACGTGTTCGTGCACCTCGTCTCACGCGAGAGGGAGAGGGCCGAGTGATGGCTGAGCGCGAAGAGGCGACTCCACTCGTATTCGGCGGTGAGGTGACGGGCCGCAAAGGACAGATCCTCGCAGCAGCTCTCGATGTATTCGCCGAGAAGGGCTACGAAGGCGGCTCGATGCGAGAGATTGCATCGCATGTGGGAGTGAGTGAGGCCGCTCTCTATCGTCACTTCACCGGCAAAGAGGCCATCTTCCACGCGCTGATCGAGGCGTTTGGCGTCGCGGTACGCCACGAAGCGCTTCCCAAGTTGCGGGCGGTGCGTGCCGAGACGCTCGAATCCGACCTGCGTGAGTTGTTGGTGGACCGGCGGCGCACGGCCCGCAGTGTCGAGCCGGCGCTGCGCGTGATTCTACCGGTGGTACTACGCAATCGGGAGTGGATCAAAGAGATGAAGGAGCGTGTGGGCAGGCCCGCACTCGCCGCACTCCTCGAGAAGGTGATCGTGCTCGATACCGAACTGGACGTAGAGAACGCCGAGGCGACTCGCGCTGATCGCGTCAGGATGTTGGTGTCCCTGATCGCCGGCTATCTGGCGACCACGTTTGCTCTGGAAGACGAACGCGACGACGCGATGATCGAAGCGGTGCTGCGCGTGATGCGCTGGGATGTGGCACAGTAGCTCCGACGTTCGTGACATATATGGTTGACATATATGTCACTAGGAGATTACGCTCGGGCCATGAAGAAGACGATGATGTATCTCCCTGATGATCTGCACCGGTTCTTGGTGCGCGAGGCCGCCGCGCGCGGGTCATCGATGGCGGAAATCGCCCGCGAGGCCATCACTCAGTACCGCGCACGCACGGCTGAAGCAGAGGGCAGTCAAGTGGCCGCCCTCTTTGGCGTGCTCTCTGACACGGACCCAGCGACCGATCTAGCGATGCACGTCGATGACACGCTCGAGGAGTACTACGGCGAGGGTGGCGCGTTTCAGACGGGTGGCATAGATGCGTGCACTGATTGATTCGAGCGTCTTTATCGCCGCAGCACGGTCGAACGAGACGCATCATCAGCGCGCGCGACTCGCTCTTGAGGCCTACGCTCCCGGAGGCTTGGCTACGCCGGTCACCATCCTGGCCGAGACCATGAGCTTCATTGGCGCGCGGTTGGGAATCGACGAGCAGCGCCGGTTCTGGGACGCGTTCATGGCTTCGGGAATCGAGCTGATCGCTGTTGATGCCCAGTTGCTCGAAGCGGCGCGCGAGGTTGACCGCGGCTACGCCGGACGCGCCTTCGGATTCGCGGACTGCACCCTGCTGGCGGCCTGCGAGCGCGAGCACGTTTCGCACGTGCTGAGCTTCGACACGCGCCTCTCGGCATACAAGCCGTCGTTTGCCCCTGCGATCATCTTGCCCTAGCGCGCGCCGACTGCGGAAAGGGAACACACCTCTCATGAGCAACTCGCCCGTCACGGTGCGCGTGTTTGGCAGCCTGCAGCAGTTCCGCAAGGAGCGCGGGCTGTCGTGCGATTTCGAGGCGCAGGTTCCCCAGGAGGGTGTCGCCGCACGTGAGCTCGCGCTCTCCCTCGACATACCTCCCGAGAAGATCGAAGGCGTGTTCGTGAACCACATAGTGCACGGCATCAACGTGCGCGTGAACCCGGGCGACAGGGTGGCGTTTGTCCCCTTCGACACACCCGGTCCTCACCGGGTGTTCCTGGGGCTCTACGACGCAGGCAAAGAAGGCGACGGCAGCGCGGTAGGGTAGTGCGATGCGTGCACGTGACGCGGCTCGCAACCTTACGGCTCTTCGTAGCCCAGCAATATCCGGATTGCCGCATGTGCTTGGTGCGCGGCAGCGACCGCGACGCGGCTCGCGAGCAGCGGTAAGTTGTCGGCCACGTCGCTCTCCATGTCGCCCGACAGGTAGAGCCCGTAGGCGATGCGCTCGGTCACAATCGTGTTCGCCGAGTCGAAGCCGGCAATGCCCGATGCCGATACCACCGGCACGTCAGGGCGCTCGCGAAGCAGCACCGTGACGATCATCGCCTTGGTCTCGGCGCAGTCCACGGCCTCGATCACGACGTCGGCCCCCGCCACCAGCTCGACTACGTTGTCCGGGGACGCGCAGGTCTGATGCAGGCGCAGCGTCACGTCCGGATTGATGCGCAGGAGTGTCTCGGCGAGCGCGTCTGTCTTGGCACGGCCCAGCTGGTCGCGGAAGAACAGCTGGCGGTTCAGGTTGGACTCGACGATCACGTCGAAGTCGATCAGCGTGAGCGTTCCCACTCCAGAGCGCACCAGCATCGATGCGGCGTTGCTCCCCAGCCCGCCGCAGCCGATGAGTGCCACATGACTCGCGGCCAAGCGCTCGCGCACGCCAGCATCATCGTGAGACGCGACGGGCTCGTCGTGGCGGGCGGGCTCCACCTGCGCTCAGCCTCCCGCTACGGGCGGGAAGATCGCGAGGCGGTCGCCAGCGGATAACGTGTACTCATCGGCGGCATGGCGCCCGTTCACGAACACGACCCGCGGCGCGTCAGGCAGGGCCAGCTGCGCGATGACGCCCGCTACCGTTGTGCCCTGGGCGATTTCGAGCGGACGCGACTGGCGGCCGCCTTGGCCATCAGGCTGGTAGACCGAGAGGTATGCGAAGAGTGCGACATCGATTGTCATGGGATGAAACCTCGCGACCCCCATGCCGCCGCTGTGTGCAGGCGACACGGGGGTCTGCTCGGCAGGGTTACTGGAGACCCATCTCGGCCGCGGTCTCTTCGACGAAGTCGAAGACCGAGTCGAGTTCCTCGTCGGTGACGGTGAACACCACGTTGTGCGGCGGTAGCTTCTCCTCGAGGAAGAACGCGGGCAGGCGGTCATCGGCGGCGGTGAAGCCGGCCTGCCGGTTGTACATGACCTCCATGGTCAGCACTTCTCGGCCGAGCTGCATGAGCGCGGCGGCGTCCCACTCCTCACCGGTGTGTGCCTGGACCATGTCATGGATGGCCACGAAGGCGTCCGGGATGTCGAGCACGGGGAACGCGACGAAGATGCACAGCCCCAGCGAGTCGAGCATCGCGGTCGCGATCTGAAGGTTCTTCGAGAGCTCAGCCTGGCCCTCTGTTTTGAGGGGATCGACGGTTCCGCCCACGCCCAGGATGTTGGCTGTGATGGTGTAGCCGGCGGTGTGGTCTGCCCCCTGAGTGGAGGTCGCGTACGTGACGCCGATACCCTGGACGGACCGCGGGTCATATGCGGGGAGCGCCTGGTGCTTGACGACCGGGATGTTCTTGACGCCGTACTTGATGCCGGTCGCCTCAGCGCCTTCCCACAGCACGCGAAGTTCGCTGGTGGGATCGAGCCCTGCCTTCAGCGCGGCGAGCCCGCCTGCAGCGTCGCCGAACTCCAGCGCGCCGGAGTCCATGTAGACCGCCAACGTGGCGCCCATCTCCATGGTGTCGAGTCCCAGGTCGCCGCACGCGCGGTCCAACTCGGCGATCTCGTCGAGGTCCTTGATGCCGCAGTCAGCGCCAAACGACCACGCCGTCTCGTACTCCGGGCCCTTGGTCTTGTAGTGGCCGTCTTTGTCCATCCAGTACCGTGAGCACTGGATGACGCAACCGGTCTGACATCCGTGGTTCGAACCGCCGCCCCGCGCCAGGATCGTCTCGCGCTGGGTCTCGCCGCCAATGGCATCCGCAGACTCGAAGCTGCCCGCCGAGAAGTTGCGCGTGGGTAGGCCGCCGGCCTCGCTCAAGATGTTCATCAGCACGTTGGTGCCGTACATGGGCAACCCGGTGCCCGACACCGCGTGCTCTTTCAAAGCTGCCGAGAAGCGCCTGCTCGCGGCCACGAAGGCGTCCTTGTCGGCGTGCTCGAGCGAGTTCGTACCGGCATACGAGATCACGATGCCCTTTACGCCCTTCGAGCCCATCACGGCGCCCAGGCCACCGCGGCCTGCGAAACGGTTGGGATAGCCCTTGGGATCCGTGACGGCGATGCCTGCGGCCTTGGCGAACGCCTCGCCTGCCGGACCCAGAGTAATCGAAGCGTACTTGTCGCCCTCGGGGCGCATCTCCGCGAGCTTGTCGGCGACTTCGTAGTTGCCCAGCCCTGCCCAGTCGTCGACCCGCACGAGCTTCCCGGTGCGATCTGCCTCGACCACGAGCGCGTAGCGGGTGGACGGATCTGCGGGCACGCCCTCGATCACGAGGCCGGCAAGGCCGATGCGTGCGAGGGCTAGAGCGGCCTGGCCGCCTGCGTTCGACTCCTTGATGCCGCCGGTCAGTGGGCTCTTCGCGCCTACAGAAAGCCGACCACCGTTAGGAGCATTGGTAGCGCCCAAGGTCCCGGGTGCGAAGATGAGCTTGTTGCCGGGTCCCAGGGGGTCGGTGTCCGCGGGAACCTCGTGGTAGATGACCGCATCGGTGAACGCTCGTCCACCGTAGTTGCCATAGGTGTCGGGGACCGCTTCCAGCTTCACCGACAGATCCGTCATGTTGACACGCAGCAGCTCTCTCATGTGTCCTCCCCTAAGGCGATCAGGAAGTCCCAAGTGGGACGTAGCTTGTCTATTCCCCGCAGCCACGGGTTTGTGCGCCGGCGACGGAACTCTGTGGCGCTAGCGCTCGGCTCGGCCCCGTTGCGGTCTGTGACCTCAGCGCTCGAGTATTCCGTCCCAATGGAGCTTCTCGGCGGGCATCGGGCGGTGGCACCATGTGCTTTTTTTACCCGGGAACAGAAGGACCCGCTGGTGTGTGCCAGCGGGTCCCTGTTCGCATGAGGTGCGTGAAGCGAGAGAACTCGCTACGGCATCGTCAGGCCGCGCTCGGGGCGCGAGAAGGTGTGACACCACGAGCAGTCAGCGCCGACGCTGTCGACGTGACGCGTGTGGTGGCTCAGACCCTTCCAGGTCTTGCTGCCATGGCACTGGGTGCAGATGACCGCGTAGTCGGCCTTCTTTGCATAGCCCATCGTCTTGAGCGCCATCTTGGCGCCAGCGCCACCGATGGTGGTCTCGTGACAGTCGTTGCACACGAGCACCCCACCGGTCGACTGTGCGTCCGGGATGGTGTGATTCAGCAGCTGATACGTGTCAGCCTTGACGGTCGTGTAGGCATCGGTCGTCGCAAAGCCCATGTTGAACAGGCCCTTGGTGACCGCAGCTGCGTAGCCGCCCGAGACGCTCAGGTACTCGTTGGTATCAAGCGCCACCAGGATGCTGCCCGTGGTGCGCATGGGCTGGTAGGCGGTCTTGTACTTGAACGGGTAGATCTTGTTGCTCGTGTCGCCGGTGACGCCACCCTGGAGCTGCTCCATCATGTAGGCGCCCGTTGCGGCGTTGTACGTTGCGGCATCGCCCTTGAGGTAGTTCGATGTCTTGCGGTTCCACCACTTGTAGGCGGGCGTCAGGTTTGAGCCCTTGATCTCCTCGGGCTTCCAGCCGGTGCCGTTGACAACAGAGGTGCGCCAGTCGCGGCTGACCTCGGTGGCTACCTTGCCGTACTTGGGGATGTGGCAGGTCTGGCACGCCACGTGTGCGATGTGCTTGTTGACCGCGGTGGTTGTGTGGCCGCCGCTCACGCGGGTGGGGTGGCACTCGCTGGTGGCGCACTTGATCTCAGACGCGTAGTCGGTCGACTCGAGATCCGAACCCTTGCCCGTGACCTTGTGGTTCACGAACTTGTGGCAGCGCTGGCACGACAGGTTGCCGCGGCTCGTTGCCATGTGGACGTCGAGGTTGCCGTCGGAGGTCGTGCCCTGCACAGCCGAGATGTCTCCGCGCTTGACCGCGTCGCCACCGCCGGCGTACGCGTGGCACTTCAGGCAGTTCGTGCGCGTCGGCTTTGCGATGTTCTGCACATAGCTGTCGAGCGTTGCCTGCGCGGTGCCGACGGCCGGGCCCATGGTGCCGTCAGCAAGACGGACGCGCGCGAGCTGGTATGCCTCGTTATGGCAGACCAGGCAGTCGATGTTGTCGAGCTGCGTGGTGGTGGGACTACCCGTCACCACGGGAAGGGCGCCGCGGCCCACGTGGCACTTACCGCACGTGGTCCAGTTGCCCAGGATGTTGATGCAGTACGCGTTCATGGCGTTGGTCATCTTGCCCTGCTGCGTACCCGGCTTGTTGATATTGTCGGGCGCTGCGGACTGCCACTGATAGTGAAGGGCCCCGTACATCGCCGAGAACTGCGATGCGTGGCAGCTGCGACAGTTCGATGGGTAGCCGCTCCACAGCAGAGACGTGTGCGGGTTGGTGATGACGATGGCGCTGACGCTGAACGTCTTGGATCCGGTGCCGGCCACGCGGCTGGTGTCGGTGATCGTGCACGAGACCGTCCATGTGCCGGCGGGTGCGCCAGCGGGCACGGTCCAGTTGTACGCGGCGACGCCGTTGGTTACGGTCATGGCGCCGGCGCTGACAACGGACGTGCCAGACGGGTTCTTGATGGTGCACGTGGCGGACTTGATGCTGGTGACCGAGGCGCCGGTGCTGTACTTGCCAGTGGCCGTGACGTGCACGACCTCACCGATCGCGTAGGACGTCGTCTTGTCGACGTTGACGGTGGTGGTCATAGTGACCTTCGTGCCTCCGGCAGCGAACGCCACGCTGGCGAACGCCATTAGACACACGAGCACCATCAGGGGGAATGAAGAGCGAACGTATTTCAACGTTGCGTGCCTCCTTGAATCGGATGCGGGTCGCCCGCCACGGATGTGCGTTCGTTGTCGGTGCGGCGGGGCATTTTCATTCGGGGGCAGTGGCACGTTGACCCTAGCTTCAGCTCGCCTTTCCTTCGGGGCAGACGTGTCTCATGTTGGCCTCTTAACGCCAGTGAAAGCATGAACAAGCTACGTTCAGGTATTCACGAAACTGAGTAGACACGAGCCCGCGGGTGAGATGCAATACCCGTAGGGTATATCGAGTACCGGATTCTGCTCAACGGCTTGGGTGCGCGCGTGATATTTCGGTGAGCGGCATCACACTTACGGAGCGCCGGAAGCATCCCAGATCCTGGGGAGCTGTTGACATGAAGAAGGGACTCACTCTCTAGTCATGGTGACGAAGCCAGACGAAAGAGGAGCCCCAATGAGTATCGTACCTTGCCCGGATGTCTCGCGTTCACTGTCCGATATCGATCGTGATCTCGCTGAGGAGCATCGCGTCTTGCGGTGCCAGGCGATGTC